>JBARWE010000028.1:0-24686 GCA_049646625.1 Xanthobacteraceae bacterium | reverse complement strand
CCGAGGTACCGTTCACCGACAACGTGACCGAACTGAAGCGGCCGCGTCCGCGGCGCGCGGTGGCCGCCCCGGACGCCGGCGAGCGGCGGCGCGATCTGCCGGTGGTGCCGATCTTCATCGCGCTGGTGGCGATCGCGGTGGCGTTCCATTATCTGTGGAATTGAGCCAGCTCCGGCGGGCCTTCCTTATGTCAGAACGGACACCGGACAGCGACGCGATGCAGGCATTGTTCATCGGCCAGACCTATATCGACGTCACCTTCCTCACCGACCACATGCCGACCGGCGACGAGAAGCACGTCGCCTCGGCCTATGCGGTGTCGTTCGGCGGCAATGCGGTGACGGCGGCGTTCTGCTGCGCCAAGCTCGGCATCGTGCCCGACCTGATCGCGACGCTGGCCGACGACTGGCTCGGCCGCATGTTCGTCGACATGGCGGCGAAGTATGCGATCCCGCTGCATGCCCGCAAGGTGCGCTCCTCGTCGCTGTCGTTCATCATGCCCAACAACGGCAAGCGCGCCATCGTGCGCTGCCGCGACGACGACTATCTGCACCCGTTTCCGCATCTCAACCTCAAAGGCTGCCGCGCGCTGCATCTCGACGGCCATCAGGGCGACGCGGCGCTCCATTATGCCAGGCTGTGCCGCGAGGCCGGCATCCTGACCTCGCTCGACGGCGGGGGCTTGCGCAGCGATACCGATGAATTGTTGCGCTATATCGATATCGCGGTGGTCGCCGAGCGGCTGTGCGAGCAGATGGAATTGTCGGACGAGGACATGCTTGCCTATCTCAAGAGTCGTGGCTGCCGCATCGGCGCCGTGACGCAGGGCGAGCGCGGCATGCTGTGGTACGACGAGAGCGGCCGCGTCACGCGGATGGCGGCGTTGCCGGTGCCACGCGAGAAGGTGATCGACACCAGCGGCGCGGGCGACGTGTTTCACGGCGCCTATGTCTATTCCTACCTTGCCGATCCGGGCAAACGCTGGGAGGAGCATTTCCGCTTCGCGCAAGGTGCTTCCGCCCACAAGATCCAGCATCTCGGCAACGAGGCCGGGCTGCCGACGCTGGCCGATGTCGAGGCGCTGATCGGCGCCGGCCCGGCGCGGGCGCCGCGGCGGGCACTGCCGCGCTGACCTCTGGCCACGGCGGCAGCGGTCCGAGGGCTTGACGACCGCGGCCGAAAGCGTCGATCTGGGGCATTCGCCCTTGTCCCTCCCGTGGAGAGCGTCGTTCACACCGTGCCGATTCCCCCGCCCCCGACCAAGAACGGCTCGCGCAGCCCGCTGCTGGCCGTCGAAGACACCGAATTCCTGCTGCGTGACGAGATGCGCTCGATCCGCTTCGCGCTGGAATACAGCAAGGCCGAACTGGCGCTGCGCGACTGGGGTATCCGCTCCACCATCATCGTGTTCGGCGGTGCGCGCGTTCCCTCGCCGGAGCAGGCCGAGGCGGCGCTGGCCGCAGCCTCCACCGATGCCGAGAAGGAGGCGGCCCGGCGCGGGCTGCGGCAGTCCGACCATTACCGGGTGGCGCACGAGTTCGGCCGCATCGCCTCCGAGCGTGGCGGCGCGTTCGCGCCCCGCGACCGCTGGCGCGACAATGTGATCGCCACCGGCGGCGGTCCCGGCATTATGGAGGCGGCCAACCGTGGCGCCGCCGATGTCGGCGCACCGAGCATCGGCTTCAACATCACGCTGCCGCACGAGCAGATGCCCAACCCCTACATCACGCCGGAGCTGAATTTCCGGTTTCATTACTTCGCGATGCGCAAGATGCATCTGGCGATGCGGGCCAATGCGCTGGCGATTTTTCCCGGCGGGTTCGGCACGCTCGACGAACTGTTCGAACTGCTGACCTTGCAGCAGACGCAGAAGGCGCCGCCGGCGCCAATCGTGATGTTCGGCGAAAGCTACTGGCGCCGCATCATTGATTTCGGCGCGCTGGTCGAGGAGGGGGTGATCGCGGCGGCCGACCTCGCCCTGTTCGAGTTCGCCGAGACCGCGGAAGCGGGCTGGGACTCGCTCATTCGCCGCGGCCTCAAGGCGAATAGGTAGAGGATTTCGGCTTTCGCGGGATCAACGGGCGTCATGCGCGGACTTGATCCGCGCATCCATCTTCTTGGAAAGAAGGATGGATGGCCGGGTCAAAAGGGCGTTCACGCCCGTCTTCGACGGGCTAATGGCCAGCCATGACAGTGGTTCACTATGATCGGAATAGATTCTAGCGCTCGGCGAAGGCCTTCTCGACCACGAACTGGCCGGGTTCGCCCTGGTTGCCCTCGGTGAAGTCGCGGTCGAGCAGGAGCGCGCGGGTGTCCTGCAACAGCGCCGGGCTGCCGCAGATCATCACCCGGTCGAACTCGGCGTCGAGGGCCGGCAGGCCGATGTCGTCGAACAGTTTGCCGGTGGTGATGAGGTCGGTGATGCGGCCGCGGTTGCGGAACGGGTCGCGCGTCACGGTCGGATAGTAGATCAGCTGGCTGGAGACATATTCGCCGAGCAGGTCGTGCTTGGGCAGCGTGTCCTGGATCATCTCGCCGTAGGCCAGTTCCTTGACGCGGCGGCAGCCGTGCAGCAGCACCACCTTCTCGAACCGCTCATAGGTCTCCGGGTCCTTGATGACGCTGAGGAATGGCGCCAGCCCGGTGCCGGTGCCGATCAGGTACAGGTTGCGGCCGCTCACCAGGTTGTCGATCACCAGCGTACCGGTCGCCTTGCGGCTGACCAGGATCGGGTCGCCCTCCTTGAGATGCTGCAGCCGCGAGGTCAGCGGGCCGTCCGGCACCTTGATCGAGAAGAACTCCAGCGTGTCTTCGTAATTGGCGCTGGCCACGCTGTAGGCGCGCAAAAGCGGCTTGTCATTGACCTTCAGCCCGATCATCGTGAACTCGCCGTTGCGGAAACGGAACGAGGCGTCGCGGGTGGTGGTGAACGAGAACAGCGTGTCGGTCCAGTGGTGAACGCTCAGCACCTGTTCCTGGTTGAAATTGCTCATCGGGCGAGATCCGTGGCCGTTATGGTGGAGATGTTGCGGCGCAATATGCAGGCGGCAGAGATGGCGCAGAATGTGTCTAAAACGTGGCGGTTGCGTCGGCCGATATCATTAGTATACTAATGAATAAGCTGATTTCGCCGCGTCGTCAAGGCGCGGCCGAATCGGTTGGATAAACAAGAACTTGTCTTAAGGGAGCAGGTCAGATGTCGCATGGCGATCCGCAGGGAAACGCGCAGTCCGGCAAGTTGGTGGTCCGCAACATCGGACTGGTTCTCAGCGGCGCGATCGAACATCCGATCCTCGATGCCGATACGGTGGTGGCGGAGGGCGGCCGGATCACCGCGATCGGCCGCGCCAGGGACGTCGATACCGAGGGCGCGGCCACCGTGGTCGATGCCAATGGCGCGACGCTGACCCCCGGTCTGATCGACAGCCACGTCCACCCGGTCGCCGGCGACTGGACGCCGCGCCAGAGCCAGCTCAACTGGATCGACTCCAGCCTGCACGGCGGCGTCACCACCATGATCTCGGCCGGCGAGGTTCACACCCCCGGCCGGCCCAAGGACGTCACCGGCCTGAAGGCGATGGCGATCTTCGCCCAGCGCGCCTTCGATGCCTTCCGCCCGAGCGGCGTCAAGGTGCATGCCGGCGCGCCGGTGATCGAGCCGGGCCTGGTCGAGGAGGATTTCAAGGAGATGGCGGCGGCCGGCGTGCGCTGGCTCGGCGAGGTCGGGCTGGGCGCCATCAAGGACGGCCCGAGCGCCCGGCAGATGGTGGCGTGGGCGCGCAAATACGGCATGAACAGCACGATCCACACCGGCGGCCCGTCGATTCCCGGCTCCGGGCTGATCGACAAGGATATCGTGCTGGAGGCCGATACCGACATCGTCGGCCACATCAACGGCGGCCACACCGCGCTGCCGGACGGGCAGATCCGCTGCATCTGCGAAGGCTGCAAGCGTGGCCTCGAACTGGTTCACAACGGCAACGAGCGCGCCGCGCTCTACACGCTGCGGGTCGCCCGCGAGATGGGCGATCTCAACCGCATCATCCTCGGCACCGACGGCCCGGCCGGCTCCGGCGTGCAGCCGCTCGGCATTTTGCGCATGGTGTCGCTGTTGTCGTCGCTCGGCGAGGTGCCGGCCGAGGTGGCGTTCTGCTTCGCCACCGGCAATACGGCGCGGCTGCGCGCGCTCGACTGTGGCCTGATCGAGGTCGGCCGCGCGGCGGATTTCGTGCTGATGGACAAGGCGCAGCATTCCGCCGGCAAGGATCTGTTGGAGAGCGTGCAGCTCGGCGACCTGCCTGGCGTCGGCATGACGATCATCGATGGGCTGGTGCGCTCGCACCGCAGCCGCAACACGCCGCCGGCAACCCGCCTGCCGCAGATCGTCGCCGGGTGAACCTTAGCGCAGCTTGGTCAGCAGCGTGGTGAAGGTGGCGCGCTCGCGGGCGGAGAGCGGCGCCAGCGTCTCCTCGCTGGCGGCCAGCGCGGCCGGCGTCAGCTTGTCCACCGCCTGTTGTCCGGCCCGCGTCAGCCGCACGCTGAGCCTGCGGCCGTCGTCGGGGTCGCGCGCCGTCTCGGTCAGGCCGCGCGCGGTCAGGCGATCGATCACGCCCTTGATGGTGGCGACGTCCATCGCGGTCAGCCGTCCCAACTGGTTCTGCGAGCATGGCCCGGTCTCGGCCAGCTTGGCCAGCGCCGCCCATTGCATCGCCGTCAGGCTGGTGCCGATGCGCTCGGCGAAGATCGCCGAATGGCGCTGCGACACCTGGCGCAGGATGAAGCCGACCTGCTCGTCGAGACGGTAGGCGGCGGGCGTCTCGGCGCGGGGGCGGCGTTTGGCGGGGGTTTTGCTCATGATCCGTTGCGGGTGTGCTCCCGTGCCGGGTGCACGATCT
The DNA here is from genome assembly GCA_049646625.1 of Xanthobacteraceae bacterium. GTDB lineage: Bacteria > Pseudomonadota > Alphaproteobacteria > Rhizobiales > Xanthobacteraceae > PRO6. The sequence continues at coordinate 19,791 of JBARWE010000028.1, read as the reverse complement.
GCCTCCTGCTATACAGCCAGATGCGCGTCGCGGATATCGGGCCGCGCTTCCAGTTCCTCCATGGTGCCGCGGAAGCAGATGCGCCCGCGCTCGATGATCGACACCCGGTCGGAGATCAGCCGGGCAAAATGCAGGTTCTGCTCCGAGACCAGGATGCTGACGCCTTCCTTCTTCATGGTCAGGATGGCGCGCGCCATCTGCTCGACGATTTTTGGCGACAGACCCTCCGACGGCTCGTCGAGCAACACCAGCGAGGGGTTGCCCATCAGGGTGCGGGCGATGGTCAGCATCTGCTGCTCGCCGCCGCTCATGCGGCCGCCGAGCCGGCCGCGCATCTCGCCGAGATTGGGAAACAGCGTGAACAGCTTGTCGCGCGTCCATTGCGGTGCGCCGGTGCGGACCGGCTGGCGGCCGACTTCAAGATTTTCCTCCACCGTCAGGTCGGTGAAGATGCGGCGATCCTCCGGCACATAGCCGAGGCCGGCGCGCACGATGGCGTGGGTCGGCTGGCGCGAGACGTCGCGGCCCTCGAAGGCGATGCGGCCGCGGCGCTCGCTGACGAGGCCGATGATCGAACGGAAGGTGGTCGACTTGCCGGCGCCGTTGCGGCCGAGCAGCGCCACCACCTCGCCCTCCGCCACCTCGAGGTCGACGTCGAACAGGATGTGCGCCGGGCCGTAGAAGCTGTTGAGCGCGTTGACCGAGAGTTTCATGTCCCGCTGTCCTCCCGGTGCCGCGCGTCGTAGACCAGCCCCTCGCCGAGATAGATGGCGCGCACCTGCGGGTTGTGGCGCACCTCGACCGGCGTGCCCTCGGCGATCAGGGTGCCGCGGTTGAGCACGATGACGCGGTCGGCGTGCTCGAACACCACGTCCATGTCGTGCTCGGTGAACAGGACGCCGATCTTCTGCTCGCGGGCGATGTGCGCGGTGAGCCGCATCAGTTCGATGCGCTCGCGCGGCGCCATGCCGGCGGTCGGCTCGTCCATCAGCAGAAGTTTCGGGCGGTTGGCGAGCGCGACCGCCAGCTCCAGCCGCTTCAGGTCGCCATAGGCCAGTTCGCCGCATGGCCGCTCGGCAAAGCCGCCCATGCCGACCAGCTCAAGGAGGCGATCGGCCTCCGCTTGCGCGAATTTCGGTGCCGAGCGCCACGGGTTGAAGGTCTGCCCTTCGTGCGACACCAGCACCACCTGCACGTTCTCGCGTACCGTCATGGTCGGGAAAGTGGCGGTGATCTGGAAGGTGCGGCCGACGCCGCGCCGCCACACCTCGCGTGGCGCGAGGGCGGTGATGTCGCGGCCTTCGAGGCGGATGTGGCCGGCGTCCGGCGTGATCTGGCCGTTGAGCATGTTGAAGCAAGTGGTCTTGCCGGCGCCGTTGGGGCCGATCAGCGCCAGAATCTCGCCGGCTTGCAGCGTGAACGACACGTTGCGCACGGCATGCACGCCGCCGAACGATTTGGTCAGGCCCTCGACGGCCAGGAGCGGGGCAGGGGCGGTATTCATTCCGCGACCTCCGCGCGCTGCGTCTTGCCGGCTGCCGGACGCCGCCCGTAGCGTGCCTGCAACACCTCCCACATGCCGACCAGGCCCTTGGGAAATGCCACCACCATGAGGACGATGACGCCGCCGAGCACCAGCTTCGACAGTTCGGTGTAGCTGACCAGCCAGATTGCCAGCGCCTTGTAGACGATGGCGCCGACCAGCGCTCCGGATACGGTCTCGATGCCGCCGAGCAGCACCATCACCAGCGCATCGACCGACAGCGCGATGCCGGCGTTATCGGGAAACACGCTGCCCTTGAGATAGACGAACATCGCCCCGGCCAGCCCCGCCACCGTTCCGGCGACGACGAAGGCGACCCACTGCACACGCTTGCCGTCGATGCCGATCGATTCGCTGCGCAGCGGCGAATCGCGCATTGCCCTCAGCGCATAGCCGAACGGCGAGAAGGTGAGCCAGCGCAGGCCGCCGACCGCGAGCGTGGCCACCGCCAGCGACAGCCAGTAGAACGCCGCGGGCGTCGCGACCCATGCGTCGGGCCAGATGCCGAGCATGCCGTTGTCGCCGCCGGTGACTTCGACCCACTGGAAGGCGACCGACCACACGATCTGCGCGAAGGCGAGCGTCAGCATCGCGAAGTAGACCCCCGACAGCCGCACGCAGAACCAGCCGAACACCACCGCGCCGATCAGCCCCATCACCGGGCCGAGCAGCAGGCAGGCCACCATCGGCAGCCCGGCGAGCTTGGCCAGCATCGCCACGCCGTAGGAGCCGAGGCCGAAATAGGCGGCATGGCCGAACGACACCAGGCCGCCGACCGCCATCATGAAATGCAGGCTGGCGGCGAAGATGGCGAAGATGGCGATTTCGGCGCCGATCGTCAGCACATAATTGCCGGCCATGAGCGGCAGCGCCGCCGCGGCGAGGAGCGCCACGAGGAAGGCGAGCCGCTCGTTGGCACTGAGCGGTCGCCATGGCCTGACCGTCAGCCCCGGCATCTGCCGTGCCGGCGCTTCCGGCTTGCCGAACAGGCCCCACGGCCGCACCACCAGCACCACCGCCATCACAAGGAAGATCAGCACGATGGAAATTTTCGGAAACACCAAGATGCCGAAGGCGTTCAGTTCCGACACCAGCACGGCGGCGACGAAAGCGCCGGTGATGCTGCCAAGCCCGCCGATCACCACCACCACGAACACATCGACGATGATGCGCAGATCCATGGTGTGGTTGACGGCGTCGCGCGGAATCTGCAGCGCGCCGCCGAGAGCTGCGAGAAAGACGCCGAGCGCGAACACGCTGGTGAACAGCCATTTCTGATTGACGCCGAGCGCCGCCACGGTGTCGCGGTCCTGCGTCGCGGCGCGCACCAGCACGCCCCAGCGGGTGCGGCGGAACAGAAGCCACAACAGGCCGAGCACCAGCGGCCCGAGCACGATCAGGAACACGTCGTAAGTCGGCAGATTCTGGCCGAAGATGTCGATGGCGCCGCGCATTCCCGGCGCACGGCGGCCGAGCAGATCATCCGGCCCCCAGATCAGCACCACCAGATCCTCGACCATCAAGGTCAGGCCGAAGGTGGCGAGCAACTGGAACAGTTCCGGCGAGCGGTAGATGCGGCGCAGCAGCACCATCTCGACGATGACGCCGATCGCCGCCACTGCCAGCGCCGCCAGCACGATGCCGGCCCAGAAGCCGAACGTGCCGGCGAGGCGCTCGGTCAGCGTGTAGGCGAGGTAGGCGCCGATCATGTAGAAGGCGCCGTGCGCGAAGTTCACGATGCGGGTGACGCCGAAGATGATCGACAGCCCCGAAGCGACCAGGAACAGCGACGCGGCGCTGGCGAGTCCCGACAGGAATTGAACGACATAAAAGCTCATCGAGACTCTCAGGCTACGTCACGCCCGGTACCGCGGCTGGCGCGGCAAGCGTGGCATGCGCTCATGCGGCAGGGCAGGGGATAGACTGCGATGGCCGCCGGCCGCCCCCGATCGGGCGCGGCCGGCCGTCATCCATCAGTCCTTCGGCCTGAGCTTGGCGACGTCGTCCTCGCTCGGCAAAAAGTCCTTGCCGTCGCGGTAGACCGACTCGACCATCACTCCCTTGCCGTCCTTGACCGCGGTTTTGCCGACATAGGCGCCGAGCGTCGCCTGATGGTCGCTGGCGCGGAAAGTGATCTCGCCGAGCGGCGAGGGCATCTTCAGGCCCTTGGCGGCTTCGATCAGCTTGTCGGTGTCGGTCGCGTTGGCCTTGGCGAGGATCGCGGCGGCCGCCTTCATGGTGCCGTAGCCGACGATCGAGCCGAGCCGCGGATAGTCGTTGAACTTGGCCTGGTAAGCCTTCAGGAACTTGTCGTGCTCGGGGGTCTTGATGTCGTACCAGGGGTAGCCGGTGACGATCCAGCCTTCCGGCGTCTCGTCCTTCAGCGGATCGAGATATTCCGGCTCGCCGGTCAGAAAGCTCACCACCGCGCGGTTCTTGAACAGGCCGCGGGTGTTGCCCTCGCGCACGAACTTGACGAGGTCGGGGCCGAAGGTGACGTTGAGGATCGCCTCGGGGTTGGTGGCGGCCAGCGCCTGCACCACCGGGCCGGCGTCGATCTTGCCCTGCGGCGGCCACTGCTCGCCGACCCACTCGATGTCGGGCCGTTTGGCCGACAGCACCTTCTTGAACACCGCCACCGCCGACTGGCCGTACTCATAGTTCGGCGCCACCGTGGCCCAGCGCTTGGCCGGCAGCTTTGCCGCTTCCTCGGCCAGCATCGAGGCCTGCATGTAGTTCGACGGGCGCAGGCGGAAGGTGTAGCGGTTGCCCTTCTCCAGCGTCACCGCGTCGCTCAGCGGCTCGGCGGCGAGGAAGAAGATTTTCTTCTGTTTGGCGAAGTCGCTGACCGCAAGTCCGATATGGGAGAAGAAGGTGCCGGTCAGCATCACCACCTTTTCGCTGGAGACCAATTCGTTGGCGGCGGTGACGGCCTCGGCCGGCTTGCCGCTGTCGTCCTTGGAGACCACCACCAGCTTCTTGCCGTTGACGCCGCCCGCGGCGTTGATCTCTTCGAGCGCGAGCTGCCAGCCGTTGCGGTAGGGAATGGTAAAGGACGGCAGCGCCGAATAGCTGTTGATTTCGCCAATCTTGATTTCGGCCTGCGCCAGCGCCGGGCCGGCCAGCCCGGCCAGCATCGCACCGAGCGCGGCGCCGAATAACACGTTGCGTCGTAGCATCCTCTCCTCCACTGTTAGCGGGATCGCACACCCGCAAGGCGCTCCGTCTGTCCTCGGTGTTGTAGCGTAAGGGACGGTTTGGAGCAGTCTCTTTTTGGCCGCGGCCTGTCAGCGCAGGCCGTCCTCGCCCTTGATCTCGCTTGTCTTGAGGCCGCCGACGCGCGCCAGCGGCCGGCCGCTGTCGGTGACGGCGACTGCCACCATGATCTCGCCTGCGCGCGGGGCGTCGTTGATCTGCACCTCCATGCCGTCGAAATGGCTGCGCACGAAGGCGGCATCCTTGTGCCCGAGCGGAATGTCGAGCACGGTGCCGAGGCCGCCGCGCTTTTTCGAGGATGGAATCAGCGCGGCACCTTTGGTCAGAACTTTACGGAACGGCGCGCCGAGCTTGGGGTGCAGGATCGCGGCGGCATGTTCCAGTTCGCCGTCCTCGCCGACGGCGGCGGCCTTGCCGTAGCTTTCGACCTTCGCGCCGTCGATGCCGAGTGCTGCGACCGCGCGTTCCGCCAGCAGGCGGCCCAGCTCCTCGCCGATGGTCATCAGCGGCGTGAGGTCGTCCTCGTAGCGGCCGGCGAACGGGTTGGCGATCACGGCGATGGCGGCCGCGCGCCGCGTCGGCGGCGAAACGTCGCGGCCGCCCTCCTGGCGCGTTTCCTCGACCACGGTGACGATCTTGCGGATTGTCGCGTTCATCGCAGCCCGTCCTCTCCCTTGATGTCGCCGGCCTTGAGGCCGCCGACGCGGGCATGCACCCGTGCGCCGGTGGTCATGACAAGCGCCAGCAGAATTTCGTCGGCGCGCGGGGCGTCGGTGATGCCGACCTCCATGGCGTCGAAATGCGAGCGCACATAGGAGGCGTTGATGTGGGTGATCGGCACGTCGAGCCGCGTGCCCGGTCCGCCGACCTTCTTGGCCGAGGGCACGATGGCCTTGGCGTCGCCGAGGATTTCGCGCATCGCGTAGCCGCCCGGCACATGCCACAGCGCGCCATGTTCCAGTTCGCCGCCGGCGCCGACGATGGCGCCCTTGCCGTAGCCCTGGATGCGGGCCGGATCGCCGCCGAGCGCGGCGAGCAGCGTGCGCGCCATATCGAGGCCGAGCGGGGTCAGGTCGTCCATGAAGCCGGCGATGTCCTCGACATAGCGGCCGGCGAACGGGTTGCGGATCACGCTCAAGACCGCGCCGCGCTTGAGCGGCACCGCCGCCGGCGGGCCGCCCTCGTGCAGAATATCCTCGACGATGGTTGCGCGCTTGCGGATCACGACATCAGGCATGAGGGCTGTCCAGATCGGGCGTAAGGAAGGAAAACGATGCTCATCACGGCTTGTCCGGTGGCGGCGCGCGGCGCTGGCGCAGCATGGTGCGGGCTTCCGGGCCGTCCTTGAGCGAGGCGAGCGGGCGGACATAGCTCATATGGCCGCCGAGCGCGGCATAGTCGTCGAGCCGCAGCGTGAATTCGATCGGTGCCACCAGCGCCGGCGTCGGCACATAGCCGAACGAGCCTTTCGGCAGCGCCGTGACATCGACCATCACGGTGATGCCGCCGCCCGGCCAGACATAGACCGGCGCGCCGCCGCAGGTCACCGCCGTCAGCGCGTCCTTGACCGAGCGCGTCAGCCGCACCGGGTTGTCGGTGACGCCGGCGCGCAGCGAGCCGCCGGCGCCGCCCATGAACAGCACCGTGCACAGCGCCGGCTCGCAGTTTTCCTGAATGCGCTCGACCGAAAGCCGCAATTCGTCCGGCAGCGCGCCTTCAACGGGTCGCAGCGCCTCGTCCAGCGTGAAGTAGGCGGAATGCTCGCCGGTGGTCGACACCATCAGCATGCGCAGGCCCGGCCGCGCCACCTTGGGATCGAACGGCCCGAGCACCGACAGCGGATCGGAAATGTTGGTGCCGCCCCAGCCGGTGCCGGGTTCGGCGACCTGGAAATAGCGCCCCGGCGTCGAGCGCCGGCCTTTCATCTTGATGCCGGTATCGGCGATATCCAGCATCTTGCCGGCCTGGTGCTCGGACAACACGCCGGTGATGTGGTCGTCCACCACCACCACCTCGTCGACCTTGCCTAGCCACTGCTTGGCGAACATGCCGATGGTCGCCGAGCCGCAGCCGACGCGCATGCGCTCCTCGCGGGCGCCGTTGACCACCGGCGGTGCGCCGGCCTGCACCAGCACCGTGACGCCGTCGTCGATGGTCATTTCGACCGGCTCACCGTTGCACAGCGCCATCAGGGCATCGCAGGTGACGCGGCCTTCCTTCTTCGAGCCGCCGGTCAGGTGAGTGACACCGCCGAGCGAGAGCATCTGCGAGCCGTATTCGCCGGTGGTGACGTGGCCGATCGCCTCGCCCTCGACCCGCACCGTGGCGGTCTCGTGGCCGAGATGGCGGTCGGTGTCGATCTTCACCTTGACGCCGCAGTAGCTGAAGATGCCTTCGGTCACCACCGTGACCATGTCGACGCCGTCGATCTCCGACGAGACGATGAAGGGGGCGGGCTTGTAGTCGGGATAGGTGGTGCCGGCGCCGATCGCGGTGACGAACACCTCGCTGTCGGGAACGATCTTGCCGTCCCAGTCGCCGGCCTTCTGGAACGGCACCACCTCGCCGCCCTGCGACAGGGTGCGCTCCAGCAGCACATGCGGATCGACCCGCACCAGCCGGCCGTCCTCGTTGGCGTAGCGGTCGCAGGCGCCGGTATTGCCGGGCTTGATGTAGCACATCACCGGGCACGCATCGCAGCGGATCTTGTCCGCGCCCGCCGCGCTCGCCGGGGTCTTTGCCGCGCCGTCGTCGGTCATTGCCAACCGTTTCGCTCCCTGCCGGGCGAGGCCAATCTGGCCGTGGCGCGTTGACGCAAAGCGTCGGCCGTGCCGGCCATCTTCATTGGTATGCTAACGATGTTGCCCGCCTCCGCCGCGCCTTGTCAAGCGGCAAAGTCGGCGTGGAACCGGCCGGCGGCGCGGCGGCCGGTCGCGGCCTTGCATGTTTGTACACAAACGTTATCCTTTTTTGCGAGGAAACGTTTTTTGCGACACCACAGGCAGGGAATGCCGGCGACAACGCGCCTTTCGGTCAACGGGCACATGCACGACATCGCCGCGGCGCCGGACACGCCGCTGCTCTATGTGCTGCGCAACGACCTTGCGCTCAACGGGCCGAAATACGGCTGCGGCCTCGGCGAATGCGGCGCCTGCACCGTGCTGATCGACGATGTTGCCGCGCGCTCGTGCGTCATTCCGCTTGCGGCCTGCGTCGGCCGCCATGTCGTCACCCTCGAAGGGCTTGGTTCGCGCGCGCATCCCGATGCGGTGCAGAGCGCCTTCATCGCCGAGCAGGCGGCGCAGTGCGGCTATTGCCTCAACGGCATGATCATGACGGTCAAGGCGCTGCTTATCCGCAACGCCCATCCGACCGAGGCCGAACTTCGCGAGACGCTGCGCTACAACCTGTGCCGCTGCGGCGCCCATGTCGAGATTTTGCGCGCGGCGCGGCGCGCCGCCGGGCTTGACGCCGGGAGCGACGATGTCCGCGCCTGAGCCGTCGCCGGGATCGTCGTCAGGGTCGCTGTCGATCGTGCGCGCGGCGGTCTCCGGCGCGGACGAGACATTCATCGCCATCCATGCCGATGGCCGCATCATTGCCTATAACGGCCATGTCGATCTCGGCACCGGGATCGCGACCGCGCTGCGCCAGATCGTCGCCGAGGAACTCGACGTCGCGCCGCAGCGCATCGACCTGGTGCTCGGCGATACCGCGCGCACGCCGGACCAGGGGCCGACCATTGCCAGCGAGACGATCCAGGTCACGGCCGTTCCCCTGCGTGCGGCGGCGGCACAGGCGCGCCATGTCCTGCTCGCGCGCGCGGCGGCGCGGCTGGCGACGCCGGTGGCGGAATTGACGATCGACGATGGCTTGGTGCGCGGCCGCGACAATCACAGCGTCTCGTTCGGCGAACTGGTCGCCGGCGACACCGTGCGCCTGCCGCTCGACGAGGATACGCCGGTCAAGGCGGTCGAGAATTACCGCATCGTCGGCCGGCCGCTGCCGCGCGTCGATATTCCGGCCAAGGCGACGGGCGAGGCTGTCTATGTTCACGACCTGCGCTTGCCCGGTATGCTGCACGGCCGCGTCGTGCGCCCGCCCTATGCCGGCCTCGATGCCGGTGATTTCGTCGGTACCAGCCTGATCGCGGTCGACGAAAGCTCGGTCGCGCATATTCCCGGCCTCGTCGCGGTGGTGCGGATCGGCGATTTCGTCGGCGTCGTCACTGATCGCGAAGAGAACGCCGTCAAGGCGATGGACGCGCTCAAGGTGACGTGGAAGCCGACGCCGCGGCTGCCCGACCTCGACGATCTCGCGCATGCGCTGACCGCCAACCCCTCGACGCCACGCACGCTGATCGACAAGGGCGACGTTGATAACGCGCTGGCCGGCGCGGCCACGCCGGCGCGCCGCACTTACGTCTGGCCCTACCAGCTGCATGGCTCGATCGGCCCGTCCTGCGCCGTTGCCGACGTGCGTGCCGATGGCGCGCGCGTTTGGTCGGGCACGCAGAACCCGCACTGGATGCGGGCGGACCTGGCCCAACTGCTCGATCTGCCGGAAACGGCGATCGATCTGATCCGGCTGGAGGCGGCCGGCTGCTACGGCCGCAACTGCGCCGACGACGTCACCGCCGACGCCGCGTTGTTGTCGCGTGCGGTCGGCCGCCCGGTGCGGGTGCAACTGACCCGCGCGCAGGAGCATGTCTGGGAGCCGAAGGGCGCGGCGCAACTGATCGACGTCAACGGCGCGATCGACGCCGAGGGCAACATCGCGGCCTACGACTTTGCCACCCGCTATCCCTCGAACGCCGCGCCGACGCTGGCGCTGCTGCTGACCGGCACCATTCCGTCGCAGGCGGCGACCATGCAGATGGGCGACCGTACCGCGATCCCGCCCTATGACTACGCCAACATGCGCGTCGTGGTGCACGACATGGCGCCGATCGTGCGCGCGGCCTGGCTGCGTGGCGTCTCGGCAATGCCCAACACGTTCGCGCACGAAAGTTTCATCGATGAGATGGCGGCGGAGGCCGGGGTCGATCCGGTCGACTATCGCCTGCGCTATCTGAAGGACCCACGCGCGGCCGCGCTGGTGAAAGCGGTGGCCGAGCGCGCGAAGTGGACGCCGCGTCCGGTCCGGCTGCCGCGCGAGCCGGAGGGCGACGTGGTGCGCGGCCGTGGCTTTGCCTACGCCGTCTATGTCCACGGCACGTTTCCCGGCCGCGCCGCGGCATGGTCGGCCTGGGTCGCCGACGTCGCGGTCAATGTCGCCACCGGCGATGTCGCCGTGACCCATGTGACGGTCGGGCAGGATTCCGGCCTCGTCATCAACCCGGACGGCGTGCGCCATCAGATTCACGGCAACGTCGTGCAATCGACCAGCCGCGTGCTGAAGGAGGAAGTCGCCTTCGAGCCGGCGACGGTGGCGAGCCGCGAGTGGGGCGGCTATCCGATCCTCACCTTTCCAGACGTGCCGGCGATCGATGTGCTGATTGTGCCGCGACAGGATCAGCCGCCGCTCGGGGTCGGCGAGTCCGCTTCCGTGCCGAGCGCGGCGGCGATTGCCAACGCGGTGTTCGACGCCACCGGCGTGCGCTTCCGCGAATTGCCGCTGACGCCGGAGCGGGTCCGCGCCGGGCTTGCGGCGGCGCGCCGGCCGGAGCCTGCCAGGACGCGAAAGCGTGGCTGGTTCGCCGGTCTTGCGGCATTCGGTGTGGCGCTCGGCGGGCTTGTGTTGGCGGTGCTGCCGTGGCGCGGCGCAATTGCGCCGATCGCGCGGCCCGACCCGTCGGTCTATGCGGCGGAAACCATCGCGCGCGGCGGCGAACTGGCCGCGATCGGCGCTTGCGCCGTGTGTCACACGCGCGACGGCGGCGCGGTCAATGCCGGCGGCCGGGCCTTGGAGACGCCGTTCGGTACTATCTACGCGACCAACATCACGCCCGATGTCGAGACCGGGATCGGTGCCTGGTCGTATCCGGCGTTCGCGCGGGCGATGCGCGAAGGGATCCACCGCGATGGCCGCCATCTCTACCCGGCGTTTCCCTATACTCACTTTGCCAAGGCGACCGATGCCGACCTGCAGGCGCTCTATGCGTACCTGATGGCTGAGCCGGCGGTGGCAGAGGCTAATGTCGAGACCAGGCTGGCGTTTCCTTTCAACCTGCGGCCCTTGATGGCCGGCTGGAATACACTGTTCCACACCGGCAATGCCACGGTCACGCCCGACCCGGCACGTTCGGAATTATGGAATCGCGGCGCCTATCTGGTCGAGAGCCTCGGCCACTGCGGCGCCTGCCACAGCCCACGCAATGCGCTCGGCGCGGAGAAGGCCAATGCGCGTCTTGCCGGCGGCGAGGCTGAGGGCTGGGAGGCGCCGCCGCTCACCGCGCTGTCGCATGCGCCGATCCCGTGGAGCGAGGCCGAGCTTTATGCCTATCTGCGCAGCGGCGAATCGCGGCTGCATGGCGTTGCCGCCGGGCCGATGGCGCCGGTGGTGGCGGAACTGAAGCGCGTGCCCGACCGCGACATCCGGGCGATGGCCGTCTATCTCGCCTCGCTCAATCCGCAGGCGCTGCCGGCCAGCGGCGAGGCGGCGCTGGCGGCGAAGCTGGAAGCCGTCACCGCGACTAAGGTGATCGATGCGTCGCCGGCTGGCAGCCGCATCTATGAGGCGGCCTGCGCGGTGTGCCATCAGGTCGGCGGCCCGCCGCTGTTCGGCGCACGGCCTTCGCTGGCGCTCAACAGCAACCTGCACAGCGCCCGGCCGGACAATCTGATCCAGGTGATCCTGCACGGTATCCCGAAGCCGGCAATCACCGATCTCGGCTATATGCCGGGTTTTGCCGACAGCTTCAGCAATGCGCAGCTTGCCGATCTCGTCCGTTACCTGCGTGCGCAGTTTGCGCCCGACAAGCCGGCGTGGGGCGATGTCGCGGCAGCGGTCGCACGGCTGCGGCCGCCGTAGCGCTGTTTTCGCTATTTCTCCGTGGCCGCCATCGCCTCCAGCGCGTCCGCCTTGCAGACGATGACGCGGCGCCGGCCGGAATCGACGATGCCGCGTTCCTCCCAGGCGCTCAGCGTGCGGCTGACCGTATGCAGCGTCGTGCCGGTCATCTCGGCGAGGTCCTGGCGCGACAGCGGGAAGGCGATCTCGATGCCGCGCGCGGTGCGATGGCCGGCCTGCCGCGCCAGCCGCAGCACGGTGTGGGCGATGCGCTGCTCGACCCGCTCGGTGGACAGTTCGCGCAGCCGCACCTGCATCTCGTGGTAGCGCGCGCCGAGCACGGCGGCGGCATTGACGGCGATCGCCGCATGGCGGGCCATCAGGTCGCGGATCGCGGTGGCGGGCCAGCCGAACAGGTGGCTGTCGTCGAGCGCGGTCGCGGAACTCGGGTGCTGGGTGCCGCCGCTCAGCACGGAATAGCCGGCCAACTGGCCGGGGCCGAGATAGCGGATGATGACCTGCGCCCCTTCCGGGGTGGTCTGGGTGACGCGCAGCCGGCCGACGATCACGATGTAGAACGTATCGACCGCGTCGCCCTGGCGGAACAGCACGTCGCCGGCCGAAAGCCGCTTGCGGAACGAGATCGCCTGCAGCTCGGCCAGCACCGGGGTCGGCACCCCGGCGAACAGTTCGGATCGCTTCAGGATCTCGATGTCGCGCTGCTGCTCCATGCTCCGTCTCAGTTCGGGTTTTGCTGAAGCGAGAGCGGCGTGGGCGCCCTGTGGCGGTGGCCGCCGGCCTGGAATTGCCAAAAATCCGCCCGTCGCAGCATGAGTTTTCCTGTATCCGATCCTCGGTTCCGGGTACATAGTGAGGCAGGGTTGCGCCACGGCAAATTCTTCTGGCTCCGACCGGGTATGATTATAAGAGAGGATGGCTACCGCGCCACGCCGTCCGACACGGGCGCCCGGCCGGAACAAGGGCGCGCTCTGCTCCAGTTGCGGGTTGAAAGCATCGATGCTCAACGTCAACAAGACCGATCTCCTCCGTCACCATGAGCCGCAGACGCTGTCGGACCGGTTTGCCGCGGGCAGCGTGCGGGCGGTGGCCTCGATTGCGGCCTCGCTGTTCGGCAAGCGCTACGGCAACCGTGCGGTGGTGCTGGAGACGGTCGCCGCGGTCCCGGCGATGGTGGCGGCCACGCTGCTGCATCTGCACTGCCTGCGCCGCATGATCGACGACCGCGGCTGGGTGCGCGCCTTCATGGACGAGGCCGAGAACCAGCGTGCCCACCTGATGGCATTCGTCGCCATCACCCGGCCGAGCGGCTTCGAACGCTTCCTGATCGTCATCGCCCAGGGCGTGTTCTACAACGCCTACTTCCTGCTGCATCTGATCTCGCCGCGCACGGCGCATCGGCTCGCCGGCTACCTCTCGGAAGAGGCGGTGCGCGGCTACACCCAGTATCTCGACCGCATCGACGCGGGCCAGCAGCCCAACAGCCTGGCGCCGGCCTCGGCCTTGATCTACTGGAACCTCGACCCCGCCGCCCAGCTCAGCGACATGATCGTGGCGATGCGCGAGGACGAGGCGATCCATCGCGACATCCATCACGCCTTCGCCGACGCGCTGGCATCGGGCAATATGCTGCCCGACCTGCCGCGCGCGTTCTGAAGCGCGCTCACGCGAGGCGGCAGCCGCCTCGCGCAACGGCAGCGGGCCGAAGCGCCTATTCATTGCGCCGGCGCAAAGAGGCCGCGCGCCGACCCCGGTAACGATCATCTGACGATCGACCCGCGCTGCATCCTGCCGCCTGCCTGTCGTCTTGAACATCACAAGGAGTTGATAATGACACGCTTGGCAACCCTCGCTCTCGTCGCGGCCGGTCTGGCTGCTTTCGCGACCCCGGCCTTCTCGGCCGAGCACGAGGTGAAGATGCTCAACAAGGGCAGCGACGGTCAGGCCATGGTGTTCGAGCCGGCCTTCCTCAAGGTCAAGCCCGGCGACACCGTGAAATTCGTGCCGACCGACAAGGGCCACGACGCTGAGACCATCCCCGGCATGCTTCCCGAGGGCGCCACCCCGTTCAAGGGCAAGCTGTCGCAGGAATTGACGGTGACGTTCGAGAAGCCCGGCCTTTATGGCTACAAATGCGTTCCGCATCTCGGCATGGGAATGGTCGGGTTGATCCAGGTCGGCGACGATGCGTCGAACGCGGCGGCGATCGAGGGGGCCAAGCTGCCGCCGCTCGCCAAGAAGCGCCTGAGCGGTTTCCTGACCCAGACGACGGCGGCGAAGTAACGTCGCCGACATTTCGCCTCGCGCCCGCGGATTGGGGCGCGAGGCCAACATCCGCCCGCCGGCGGGCCTCGAAAAGGAGCCGGCACGGGCCATGTAGGGGCGGCTACTGCGCCGCCTCCTGTTCCTCGGCGAGCGTATCGAGCATCAGGGTCGCGTGCGCGTAGGCCGAGCCGGCCTTCATCTCCGCCGCCACCCAGACGGCTTCCATCAGTTCCTGCGGCGTGGCGCCGGCGCGGCGCGCCGCCTTGGTATGGCTGCGAATGCAGTAGGGGCACTGCGTGGTGTGCGCCACCGCCACCGCGATCAGTTGCTTGACCTTGCCGGACAGCGCTCCCTCGGCAAACACCTTCTGGCTGAACGCCTGAAAGGCGGCCTCGGCGTCCGGCGCAAGTTGCCGGCGGTGCTGGACCAGTTCGCGCGTGGCGGGCGGATAGATGTCGTGACTCACCTTGATTGTCTCCCTGTTCTGAATGACGGCGAGACGCCGGCCGAAGGGGCCGGTGCGATCGGACGCGATCGATGCGGCAATGCCGCGATCCCGGCCTGCGATAAACGCGAGACCGGCGCGGCACCGAGGCGACACTGCGCTATTCGGCGGCCTGTGCAAAGGCCGGCGTCAGCGTCGCGGCGCGGGCTGCCGCGACCGCCATCCACTCGCGCAACAGCCCCTTGTCTTCCTTGGAGAACCGCGCGCGGCGCTTGATGTCGTCGAGCGTCTCGCCGGGGTGGCAGGCGGCGATGTCGTCGCGGATCAGCGACTCAAGCCATGCCTGTTCGCGTGCATCGGCCGGGACGACGTAGTGGTGGGCATTGTTCTGCATGGCTTTCTCCTCATGCCGCCGGGCCGGGTGTGCCGGGTACGGGGGCATTGCGCTCAAGCCGCACCCGCCACAGATCGGGGCCGCGTTCGAGATAGGTCCAGCGGCACGCCGCGCCATAGCTCATCTCGAACTGGCGGCGCAGCGGCATCGGGTTGTGATCAACCTTCAGTTCCAGCGCGGTGCCCGGCGCAAGATGCTCGAACAGCTGGGCGACGATGGTGTGGCGCACGCGCGGGGCGATCTCGCGCATGTCGAGGACCCGCAGCGTAACGGGCAGGGGGACTGCAATCGTCATATCCGCCTCCAGCTTTGTGCCCGCAGCGCCAATCCGCCGATGTGCTCCGCCACCTCCGCGGCGGCGGCCGGCGGCAGCAGGGTTGCGAGCAACTCGTGAAAATAGGGCTTCATGATGCGCCCGGTGACGCCGCGCTCGGCCCACATCAGGTCGAGCAGGTTGAGGGCGAGCGGCGACAGCGTGCGCGGGTTGGCGGCCGGATCGAGAATGGCCCGCAGCGCCGCGTCGAGACGGTTCCAGTCGGCGCCGCAAAGATGGGTCAGGACGTTGTTGAGATGTGGATGGCGGCGGAACGCGCTCGCGGTGGCCTGCGCCAAACGGCGGTTCGGCCCGGCCGCGTCCGGGCCGGGCGGCGGCGTCGCAACCATAACGCCGCGGCCGACCACCACGCCGTGGCCGGCGATAGGGTGAGAAGCGCGTCGTTCCGCATCGCGGACTATGGCAGCGGACGGCATCCTCGATCTCCTGATAAGATACATTTTTAATGTATCTTATCAGCCGATAGCAGGAACTCAAGCGGCCACCCTCGCGATCGGGTCATGGCTGGATTGCAGCGTTCGCAGCAGCCGGCACGATGGCGCAACCGCGCGGTGCCGGCCTCACTTCACCTCGATTTCAATGCGCTTGCCCGGCGCGATCTCGAACGCCTTCTCGACCGTCCTGTCGTTGCCGAGGTGGGAGACGGCGACATAGCTGCCGGCGTTCAGCGCGGCGCTGAACTGCTCGTCGTGGGAGGTGGCAACGATCTCGCGCGCGCCGTTGATGTCGCGCTCGGCGCGAACGATCTCCAGCGTCTCGGCCTTGGGTGCCTTGATCGCGGCGACGCCGGCATCGAGCACCGCCTCAAGCCGCGTGGTCTCGCCCGAGACCACCTTGACCGCGAAGCTGCGCATGGCCTGCCCCACCGACACCAGCACCTCGTAGCTGCCGGACGGCAGTTCGAATTTCGCCAGCGCCTCGTATGTCGTCGTGACCGATTCGCCGTCCTCGCCGGCGGCGGTCTTCGGCTGGCGCACCTCGACCGACAGGCCGTCCGTCACCTTCGGGCCGCCCGCCGCATAAAGGCCGCTGACGAACAGCCGTCCGGCATCGAGCGCCAGTTCGACATTGATCTGGTCGCCGGCCGTCAGCGTGAACGGCTTCTCCGCCTTGGCCTGTTCCTTGCTCAGCGCCAGCACATAGGCGCCGGCCGGCAGGATGAAGCGTGGCACGGGGTCGTAGGCCGTCGCCACCGCCTCGCCTTGACTGTCCCTCACCTCCCAGGCGACATCGTCCAGCTTGCCGTCGCGGCCGATGCGGGACGCCTCGCTGGTGACGAAGCCGGCATCGAGCACGAGGTCGAGCGTGGTGCGCTTGTCCTTCTCGATTTTCGCGGGGAATGTCCGCCTGACCTCGCCGTACTGCACCTCGACCAGATAGCTGCCCGGCGCCATCGTCTCGGCGATCGGCGCGCCGTAGAACTCCTTGATGGTGTCGCCCTTCTCGCCGTTGTCGTCGGCATGGAACGACCACGACACGCTGTCGTCGCTGATCGGATCGAGTCCCTCGGCAAGCCGCACGGTGCCGCGCAGATTCTTGCCGGCAAAGGCATCCCTGGCCGGCTTGGCCGGAGCCTCGCTCGCAACCTTGCCGCCCTGTGTCGCCTCGACAGCGCGGCCGAGCGCGGTTTCCAGCGTCGCGGCGTTGCGGGCGTCGAGATAGACGCCGCCGGTGGCGCGCGCGATGCACTGCAATTGCGTCTTTGCCGCCGGATCGGTGACGTCGAAGCCGACGACATGGGCGGTGAAGCCGACGCCGGCCTTTTTCAGTTCGGTGGCGACGGCGCACGGATCGGGCGCGCAGGTCTCGATGCCATCGGAGACCAGCACCACGGTCGCCCTGGTCTCGGTGGTCTTCAGCGCCTCGGCGGCCGCGCGCAGCGAATCGGCGATCGGCGTCTTGCCCTTGGGGTTGAGGCCGGCGACGGCGGCCTTGATGCGCGCGGGATCGAAGCGCGACACCGGCACCATCAGTTCGATGTCCTTGCAGTCGCCCTTGGCGCGATGGCCGTAGGCCATCAGGCCGAGCCGATCGTCCGGCTTCCACTTCGCCAGAATGGTATCGACCGCCCGCCGCGCGGCGGAAATCTTGGTCTGGCCGTCAACCTGGCCCCACATCGAGCCGGAGGCATCGAGGATCAGGATGGCGTCGGCACCGACGGCCGCGACCGGTGCCAGCGAAACGAGCGCGGCGAGCACGCCCGCCAGCCCAAAGTGTCGTGCGGACAGTTTCACCCCGCCCCCCTCCATTGCCCGGGCCGCCGAACGGCGGCCAGTCCATCAGCAATGCGATGTATCGGAAACGGGCGCCGATCGCGCAAGCCGCACCGCGTTACCGCGGCGCCTCCCGCTCCCGCGAACGGGAGAGGGAGGTGCTATCGCGCAAGGTCAGTTGATCGCCAGCTTGCCCGGCGGCAGGTCGTCGGCGTCGTCGAACGCGGGCCGGGCGAGCTTGCCGTTGAAGGTCAGCCCGCCGGGGCCGGCCCCGATCTCGACATGGTCGCCGTCGCGCACCTCACCGGCGAGGATCATCTCGGCCAGCGGGTCCTGCACGCTGCGCTGGATCACCCGCTTCAGCGGACGCGCGCCATAGGCCGGGTCCCAGCCTTTTTCGGCGAGCCAGTCGCGCGCGGCCTCACTGAGGTCGAGCGCGATCTTGCGATCCTCCAGCAGCCGCGCGAGGCGGCCGAACTGGATTTCGACGATCCTGCCCATCTCGCTCTTCTGCAACCGGTGAAACAGGATGATCTCGTCGATCCGGTTGAGGAATTCCGGGCGGAAATGCGCCCGCACCAGGCCCATCACCTCGCCACGCACGGCCGCCGTATCCTCGCCCTCCGGTTGGTTGACGAGAAACTCCGAGCCAATGTTCGAGGTCATGATGATCAGCGTGTTGCGGAAATCGACGGTGCGGCCCTGACCGTCGGTCAGCCGGCCGTCATCGAGCACCTGCAACAGCACGTTGAACACGTCCGGGTGCGCCTTCTCGACCTCGTCGAACAGCACGACCTGATAGGGCCGCCGCCGCACCGCCTCGGTCAGCGCGCCGCCCTCGTCGTAGCCGACATAGCCGGGAGGAGCACCGATCAGCCGCGAGACGGAATGCTTCTCCATGTATTCCGACATATCGATCCGCACCATCGCGGTCTCGTCGTCGAACAGGTATTCGGCAAGCGCTTTCGTCAGCTCGGTCTTGCCGACGCCGGTGGGGCCGAGGAACATGAACGAGCCGATTGGCCGGTTCGGGTCCTGAAGGCCGGCGCGGGCGCGGCGAACGGCTTTCGAAACGGCCTGCACCGCCTCGCCCTGACCGATGACGCGCTTGCCGATCTCGTCTTCCATCCGGAGCAGCTTTTCGCGTTCGCCCTCAAGCATCTTGTCGACGGGAATGCCGGTCCAGCGCGAAACGATGTGCGCGACGTGGTCGGGCGTGACCACCTCCTCCACCATGCCGGCCCCTTTTCCGTGTTCCGGGCCATCCTGAGCCTCGGCCTCCTTCAGTCGCTTTTCCAGTTCCGGGATTTTGCCATAGGCAAGCTCGCCGGCGCGCTGGAATTCACCCTTGCGCTGGGCAATCGCCAATTCATTGCGGGCGTTGTCCAAATCCTTCTTGAGGTCGGCGGCGAGGCCAAGCTTATGCTTCTCGGCCTGCCACTTCGCGGTGATCGCGGCCGATTCTTCCTCAAGCCCGGAAAGTTCCTTTTCCAGACGCACCAGCCTGTCCTTCGAGGCGTCGTCAGTTTCGGCTTTCAGCGCCTCACGCTCGATCTTCAACTGCATGATGCGGCGGTCGATCTCGTCCAGCGCTTCCGGCTTGGAATCAACCTGCATCCTGAGCCGCGACGCGGCCTCGTCCATCAGGTCGATTGCCTTGTCGGGCAGGAACCGGTCGGCGATATAGCGGTTGGACAGGGTCGCCGCCGAAACCAGCGCCGAGTCGGAAATGCGCACCTTGTGATGCTGCTCGTATTTCTCCTTCAGGCCGCGCAGGATCGATACCGTGTCTTCCACGGTCGGCTCGTCCACGAACACCGGCTGGAAGCGGCGGGCAAGGGCCGCATCCTTCTCGATATATTTGCGGTATTCGTCGAGCGTGGTCGCACCGACGCAATGCAGTTCACCGCGCGCCAGCGCCGGCTTCAACAGGTTCGAGGCGTCCATCGCACCGTCCGCCTTGCCGGCGCCGACCAGCGTGTGCATCTCGTCGATGAACAAAATGATGCCGCCGGCCGCCGCCGTCACTTCGTTGAGCACGGCCTTCAGCCGCTCCTCGAACTCGCCGCGATATTTCGCACCGGCAATCAGCGCGCCCATGTCGAGCGCCATCAACTGCTTGTCCTTGAGCGATTCGGGCACGTCACCGTTGACGATGCGCAACGCCAGGCCCTCCGCGATAGCCGTCTTGCCGACGCCCGGCTCGCCGATCAGCACCGGATTGTTCTTGGTGCGGCGCGACAGGACCTGGATGGTCCGGCGGATTTCGTCGTCGCGGCCGATCATCGGGTCCAGCTTGCCGGCGCGAGCATCGGCGGTCAGGTCGCGCGCATATTTCTTCAGCGCGTCATAAGCCTGCTCGGCAGACGCCGAATCGGCGGTGCGGCCCTTGCGGATATCGTTGATGGCGGC
>JBARWE010000027.1:0-1572 GCA_049646625.1 Xanthobacteraceae bacterium | reverse complement strand
ATCGAGGCCGTACCAATGGAGCCGGGCGGCGACCGGCAGGTCGTTGGCAAAAATCGCCTCCGCCGTCCCGCCGCGCGGCAGGCGAAGGGGTGCGTCGCCACCGGCCTCTAGCACCGCGACCGGCGTGGCCGGCCCCTCGGCGCGCAGCTTCGCTGAGCCGGGCCGCGCCCGCAGCGTCAGCGGAGTGCCCGGCTGCGCAGCGGTGCGCGATAGTCCTGGCAGGACGAGCGCGCCGGCGGTGGCTGCAAGCAGCGTGCGGCGGGTGAGCGGGAGGCGCGGCGGCAGTTGGGACGGAGTCATGGATGGCTTTCGAGCATGGCCGGGCGAAGCTGTCCATCGTGCCGCGCGCTGTGGCGATCCGGTGGCCGATGGCGGTATCGGGGACATTATTTGCGATGGCATTTTTTGCCGCGCGGAACGCCGCCGTGCTATAGCCGCCGCTTGCGGCATCGTGGCTTCGATGCCGCCGGCGGGCGTGGCGGAACTGGTAGACGCGCCGGATTTAGGTTCCGGTGACGAAAGTCGTGGGGGTTCGAGTCCCTTCGCCCGCACCACAATTCACGCCGTCGCGGGTAAGCGGACGTCCGCATCCACTAAAATCGGAACAGATGGCCGCCGTCGAATGGAGCGGAACCATACCCGTGAGCTAGGTTCGACAACTGGGCTATAGTTCACGCCGCAACTTGTGCGGAGGGGCGGAGGGGGAGCGGGAATGGCGGTTCAGGACCGGGTGAATGCCATGCTGCGGGTCGCCACGCTGGTCTGCTGCATCCCCATGATGGCCGCGGCCGGGGAGAACCTCGGCTGGTACGGCGAGAAAGCAGAACGCGGCGCCTCGCTGTTCTATGGCATTCCGCAAAGCGGCCACGCCCCGGTGTCCTTCTCCTGCCCGCAGGGTGGCACCGACCTTATCTTTGCCTTTACGTTCAAGCCCGTCAATGCGGCCGAAGGTGCGAAAGTCGCTGTCTTGCTGAAGGCCGGCGACATCGAGGTGCCGATCGCTACGACCGGCACGCGGATCGAGATGGATGACAGCTTCATCCTCGAAGGTCGGACAGCGCTCGACAAGCGCCTCATCGATCTGATCACCTCGCGCGGCACGCTGCATGTGCTCGTCGAGGATGGGGCCACCGAATTTCCTCTGAGCGGTGCGCGGGAGGCGGCGGCCGCGTTGATCGAAACCTGCACCGGCAACGCGGCCAGCGCGCCGCAGCCGGAGACCGCGCGCTGCGATCTTGCCGCCTGGGTCATGAAGGATGCGCCGGCCGATCTTGCGGTGCGTGCCGGCCCCGGACCGGGTTATCCGGCGGTCGCGACCGTACCCGGACCTTATTCCGACGGAGCGGAGACCTATTTTCCCGAGGTGAAGATCACCGGCTCTCGCGACGGATGGTTTCGAATTACCGAGATCATCATCGATCTCTATGGCGGCTTGCCTACGGACCCTGTCACCACCTTCAAGGGGGAGGGATGGCTGCCCGGCAACGTTCTCCGGCTATGGGTGGAGTCAGGACGCCTGCGATCCGGGCCGTCGGATGATGCTCCGATCGCATCCACCTTCGCCTCGGATGA
>JBARWE010000026.1:0-11859 GCA_049646625.1 Xanthobacteraceae bacterium | reverse complement strand
CCTCGGCCACCGCCGCGCCCTCGGGCAGACCGGCCAGCGCACGGCAAGCCGGCACGTTGGGAAACACCAGGAAGCGCACCTCGTCGCGGTCGTGGCCGGTGACGACGATGTCCTGCGCCACTGGCGCCAGCGCCGCGATGCCGGCGACGCGCACGGTGCCGACGCTGACCCAGGTGCCGGTCGAGAGCTTGAAGTCCTCGCTGACGCGGCCGTCGAAGAACAGGCCGGCCTCCGGCCGCGCCGGGTCGGCGAAGCGCACCGCGTCGCCGATCCGATAGAAGCCGTCCTCGTCGAAGGCTGCCGCGGTACGCTGCGGGTCTTTCCAGTAGCCCGGCGTGACGTTGGGGCCGCGCACGCGCACTTCAAGCTTGTCGCCCGAGGGCACCAGCTTCAATTCGGTGCCGGGCACCGGCACGCCCATGTTGCCGGAGCGCGCCGCCTTGAAATGGCAGTCGGTGGCGAGCGGCGCGGTCTCGGTCGATCCCCACGCCGACACCATCATCGCCGGGCGGCCGACGGTTTGCTGCGACAGGTCCTCCAGCGCGTCCCACAGGTTCTGCGGCAGTGCTGCGCCGGCATAGAAGATCACCCGGACCTCGGAGAAGAAGCGCCGGCACAGGTCGGGGTCGGCGCGCAGCGCCGCGATCAGCATGTCGAAGCCGCGCGGCACGTTGAAGTAGACCGTCGGCATCACGCTGCGCAGGTTGGCGAGCGAGATCGGAAACAGGGGCGGCGCCGGCTTGCCGGCATCGATATAGAGCGCGCCGCCGTTCCGCAGCACCATGTTGAAGTTGTGGTTGGCCCCAAAAGTATGGCTCCACGGCAGCCAGTCGAGGATGGTCAGCCGCTCGCGGTCGAGCATCGGCCACACCTGCGCCTTCGCCGCCTGGCTCGCCGTCATCATGCGCTGGGTGTTGATCACCGCCTTCGGCGCGCCGGTCGAGCCGGACGTGAACAGAAATTTTGCAATGGTTTCGGGGCTAATGGCGGCAAAAGCCGCCGCTACCGCCGGCGTCTCGGGCGTGGCGACGACATCCCTGAACGCCACCGTGCCGTCGCTTCTGTCGCCACTCACCACGATCGCGCCATGGTGTGGGGCGATCGCCTTGAGCGCCGCGGCGAACGGGGCGGTGCTCGCGACATAGATCGCGCCGGGATCGAGCAGTGCGATCATGCCGCTGAGCTTATCGAAATCGCGCGCGATCAGCGAATAGGCCGGCGAGATCGCCGCGACCGGCACGCCGACATGCTGGGCCGCCAGCGCCAGCAGCGCATGATCGATGCTGTTGTCGGACAGGATGACGAGCGGCCGCTCAACGCCAAGCCCCCGCGCCAACAGCCAGGCCCCGGCGGCGCGCACTTGAGCACGCACCTCGGCATAAGTCATCTCGGTCCACGGCGCCTCGGGGCTGGCGCGCTCGGCCAGGAATACATGGGTCGGCGTCTCGCCGGCCCATCGCTCCAGCCAGTCGCCGATACAGCGCGCCGCCGGTTGCAGGGGGACGGGCGACTTAAGCCAGATGCTGCCATCCGCCTTGCGATCGGCAACGACCTGAGGCGTCGCAAACAACGGTAAATGCGACGCACCGCCGGGAACGGACATGGGCGGATTTCCTCCGGGAATTTTCATTTTGTCCGATGCTGGCGTAGCGGTGCCTATCGGAGACATGCAGCATAATTCCAGACAGCTTTAGATATCAAGCAATATAATTCCTTATTGCCTTTCGGCGAATCCCCCACCGACGCGCCGGTTGCCGCGCTGCAACGGCCCGTATCGGGACGAATCCCGACCTTGCCAGCAGGCGGGCGACAAAACGGGCGATTTCGCACTATCATGCCGTCCGCTGCCGGCATGGCGACGGCGGCACGCCGCCTGACCCCCCTTGCGAGACGGACGAATGGCTCACGACGACGACGTCCTCAACCTGATCGACGACACCGGCGAGGCGCCGGGACCCGAGGCAAGCCGCCGCTGGAAGATCGCGGTGATCGACGATGACCAGGCGGTCCACGACGGCACCCGTTTCGCGCTCAGCGACTACAGCCTGAACGGCCAGCGGCTTGAGATCCTGTCGGCCTATTCGGCGGCGGAGGGCCGCGAACTGCTGCGCGCCCATCCCGACATCGCCGCGGTGCTGCTCGACGTCATCATGGAGAGCGATACCGCCGGCCTCGACCTCGTCGGCTTCATCCGCAACGAACTGCACAACGAGACGGTGCGCATCATCCTGCGCACCGGCCAGCCCGGCCAGGCGCCGGAGCGCCGCGTCATCGTCGATTACGATATCAACGACTACAAGGCCAAGACGGAGCTTACCGCCGACAAGCTGTTCACCTCGCTGACCGCGGCGCTACGCAGCTATCAGCAGCTTGAGCGCATGGTGCAGACCCGGCGTGGCCTTGAAATCATCATCGACGCCGCCTCCACGCTGTACGACTTCAAATCGATGCAGCGGCTGGCCGGCGGCGTGCTGACCCAGATCGCTTCGCTCCTCAACGTCGATTGCGCCGGCATCCTGGTGCTGCGCGACAGCGGCGGCGCGGCCGGCGAAGCGGCCGGCGGCGCATTCTCGGTGCTGGCCGGCTCCGGCTGCTACAGCCACTACACCGGCTGCGCCTCGCCGCCGCTGCTCGACAGCGAGTTGCGCCGGATGGTCGAGGCCGCATTCCGCCGCCGCGAGCACGAGTTCCAGCCGCACCGCTCGGTGCTCTACATCCGCACCGGCAGCGGCCGCGAGGTGGTGGTGCTGCTGGAGGCGCCGAAAGAGCTGTCGGAGACCGACCGGGCGCTGATCGAGATTTTCGGCAGCCGGCTGTCGATCGCCTTCGACAACGTCATCCTCTACCAGCAGCTTCAGGACGCCAACGCCCAGCTCGAAGACCGCGTCGTGCAACGCACCCGCGCGCTGATGTCGGCCAACCGCCGGCTGTCGGCGCAGTGGATGCGGCTGCAACGCGCCAACGCCTTCAAGAACGAAATCCTCGGCACCGTGGCGCACGACCTCAAGAACCCGCTCGGCGTCATCCTCGGCCGCACCGAGATGCTGAGCGAACTGATCAGCGCCGGCACCCCGCCGGACACCATGGCCTCGCAGGTCGAGCACATCCGCAATGCCGCGCGGCGGCTGACCTCGATGGTCGATCACCTGATCTCCGATGCGATGGCCGATGCGTTCGACATCTCGATCCGCCGCGAGCCGGTGGACGTGGCGGCGCTGGCGGCGGAAGTGGCCGAGGCCAACCAGCCGCTGGCCGCCAACAAGCAGCAGACCATCTCGGTCACTGCCTCGAAGGAACAGGTGGTCGCCTGTGACGCCGACCGCATTCGCGAGGCGATCGACAACCTCATCAGCAACGCGGTGAAATACAGCCCGGTCGGCGGCCGCATCGCGGTCGAGGTGGCGGCCGAGAACGAGGCCGAGGTTGCGATCCGGGTGATCGACGACGGACCGGGGCTGTCGCCGGAGGACGTGGGCCGGCTGTTCGGCCGCTTCCAGCGGCTGTCGGCCAAGCCGACCGGCGGCGAAAGCTCGACCGGCCTTGGGCTGTCGATCGTCAAGAAGATCATCGAAATGCATGACGGCGAGGTCACGGCCGACAGCGCCGGCCCCGGCCGCGGCGCCACCTTCACCATCAGACTGCCGAGGTCATGAGCGGGCCGACCCACATCGCCATCGTCGACGACGAAGCCCCGGCCCGCGAGATGGTCGGTGACTATCTGCGCATGCACGGCTTTGCCGTCACGCTGTGCGACGGCGGCAAAAGCCTGCGCCGGACGCTGGATACCGCCGCCCCCGACCTGGTGGTGCTCGACCTCAACATGCCGGAAGAGGACGGCCTGTCGATCATTCGCGACCTGAAGGGCCGCTCCGACATTCCGGTGATCATGCTGACGGCGACCGCCAGCCCGATCGACCGGGTGGTCGGCCTCGAACTCGGTGCCGACGACTACATCGCAAAGCCGTGCGAACTGCGCGAACTGATGGCCCGCATCCGCTCGGTGCTGCGCCGGACCGTGGTGCGGCCGCAGACCGAGCCGGCCGCCGGTGCCGCCGCCGGGCAGGAGACGCTGGTGCGGTTCGGCACCAAATGGCTCGACCTCGATGCCCAGACGTTGCGCGATGACGACAACAACGAACACCCGCTGACCGCTTCCGAATTCGGGCTGCTCAAGGTGTTCGCCGCCAACCCGAAGCGCGTGTTGTCACGCGAGCGGCTCTTGGAACTGGCCAACGCCCGCGACGCCGAGGCGTTCGACCGCGCCATCGACCTGCGCATCATGCGCATCCGCCGCAAGATCGAACCGGACCCGACAAAACCCTCGGTAATCCGCACCATCCGCGGCGGCGGCTATGTGTTCTCGCCGGCCGACGCCAAGAACTGACCGGCCTCTCCGTACCGGCTCCTGAAAAACGCTCGGCTTTTTCCGCGAATGTGTCGTCAGGGACGCGGCGACGAAACAAATCCGGCCCGCCACGAAACCATTTTCGGTTCCGCGGGCAGCCATCCTGAAACGCACCCCGACCTACACTCTCCTCAACGAGACGCCAGCAAGGCGTTTTTGGGGAGACAGCGTCATGCACAGCATCGCCATCAGCCAGCCCGTGTCCGCCGGCGAGATCGCCGCCCGCTCGGTGTCAGACGAGATGCTGCTGCAAAGCATCGCCGACGGCGAAACCGCCGCCATGCATGTCCTCTATGCGCGCCACAACCTCAGGGTCTACCGCTTCGTGCTGCGCATGGTGCGCAACCCGACGACGGCGGAAGATATCGTCAGCCACGTTTTCCTCGATGTCTGGCATAATGCTGGTCAGTTTCAGGGCCGCTCGCAGGTTTCGACCTGGCTGTTGTCGATCGCCCGCTTCAAGGCGCTGACCGCGCTGCGCCAGCGCCAGCACGAGGACCTCGACCAGGATGCGGTGTATGGCATCGCCGATCCGGCCGAAAGCCCGGAGGCCGCGCTCGACCGCAACCGCACCAGCGCCATCCTGCGCGCCTGCATCGCCAAGCTGTCGCCGGCGCACCGCGAGATCATCGACCTCGTCTACTACCACGAGAAGTCGGTGGAGGAGGCCGGCGTCATCATCGGCATTCCGCAAGCGACCGTGAAAACCCGCATGTTCTATGCCCGCAAACACCTCGGCACGCTGCTCAAGGATGCCGGCGTCGCGCATCTGGCGGCGTGAGCTTGGCAAACGGTTACGGCGAACGATGCAATTGCAACGAACAACAACATCAGGCGGCAACACCTGCCTGATACGGTGAATGGCAGTACGATCACCGAGGCGATAGCCATGCTGATCCCGAGTCCCCGTTTCTTCGTCGTCCCGCTCGCAACCGCCTGCGTCCTGATCGCGCTGGCCATGACGCAGCGGCCCGCGCCGCAGGCCGACAGTGCCGCCGTGCTGGTCGTCCCGGCTGCCAAAATGCAGGTCTGCGGCACCACCTCCCAGGATCGCGCCTGCACCCTTCCCGCCGGCTGATATCGACAGCCTCCAAAGCCCGGCCCGGCGCGGATGCCCCCGCTCCGGGCCGCGTCACGTTCGAGCGACCCCCGGCCGGCCGGGAACCAGGTTCCAGATCTGCGCGTTAGCCGGTCAGTTTGTTCCGACGCACGACCCGGCAGACTGCCGCGCCTGCCTCCACCCATCGCCGCGATGAGAGGGGAGTCCGATGCTTCAAAGCCTCGACGCCGTGATGATTGCCCGCGCCCAGTTCGCGTTCACGATGTCGTTCCACATCATTTTTCCGGCGTTCTCGATCGGGCTTGCCAGCTTCCTCGCGGTGCTCGAAGGGCTGTGGCTGTGGACCGGGCGCGGCACCTATCTCAACCTGTTCAATTACTGGCTGAAGATCTTCGCCGTGACCTTCGGCATGGGCGTCGTCTCCGGCATCGTGATGTCGTACCAGTTCGGCAGCAACTGGGCGGCGTTCTCCGACAAGACCGGGCCGGTGATCGGCCCGCTGATGGCCTATGAGGTACTGACCGCGTTCTTTCTGGAGGCGGGCTTTCTTGGCGTCATGCTGTTCGGCCTCAACAAGGTCGGCAAGGGCCTGCACTTCTTCGCCACCCTGATGGTGGCGCTCGGCACGCTGATCTCGGCGTTCTGGATTCTCTCGGCCAACTCCTGGATGCAGACGCCGGCCGGCTATGCCATCAACGCCGCCGGGCAATTCATCGCCGAAGACTGGTGGGCGGTGATCTTCAACCCGTCGTTCCCCTACCGTCTGGTCCATATGGTGCTGGCGGCCTACCTGACCTCCGCCTTCGTGGTCGGCGGCGTCGGCGCCTATCATCTGCTGCGCAACCGCATGCTGCCGGAAGCGCGGGTGATGTTCTCGATGGCGATGTGGATGGCGGCGCTGGTCGCGCCGTTGCAGATCGTCGCCGGCGACCTGCACGGCCTCAACACGCTGGAGCACCAGCCGGCCAAGGTGATGGCGATGGAAGGCCACTACCAAAGCCACCCGGACGGTGCGCCGCTGATCCTGTTCGGCCTGCCCAACCAGGAGGCGGCAACGGTCGATTATGCGCTGCAAGTTCCATACCTGTCGTCGCTGATCCTCAAGCATTCGCTCGACGCGCCGCTCGCCGGCCTCGACACCGTGCCGCGTGACAACTGGCCGCCGGTGCCGGTGGTATTCTGGGCCTTCCGAATCATGGTCGGTCTCGGCTTTCTGATGGCCGGATTGGGTCTCATCAGCCTGATCGCCCGCGCCCGCGGCCAACTCTATGAGTGGCGCTGGCTGCACGGCGCCGCCATCGCGATGGGGCCGGCCGGCTTTCTGGCGGTGCTGGCCGGCTGGTTCGTGACCGAGACCGGACGGCAGCCGTTCACGGTCTACGGCCTGTTGCGCACGGCGGATTCAGCATCACCGCTCGATGCGTCGGCGGTCGCCGCCTCGCTCACCGCGTTCGTGATCGTCTACTTCATCGTGTTCGGCGCCGGCGTCGTCTACCTGCTGCGGCTGATGGCCGCCCCGCCCCACTCCGGCGAGCAGGGGCCGCGCCAGGGCGCGCCCTCGCACGCCGCCGGCATCACCCCGGCAAGCGCGATGCGGCCGCGCTCCGCCTCACCGCCGCTGGAGACGCCGTCATGACCGGAGCGGAACTGGCCACCATCTGGGCTTTCATCATCGCCTTCGCGGTCTTCGCCTATGTGGTGATGGACGGTTTCGACCTCGGCCTCGGCATGCTGTTTCCGCTGTTTCGCAAAAAGGCCGACCGCGACCTGATGATGAACACCGTGGCGCCGGTGTGGGACGGCAACGAGACCTGGCTGGTGCTTGGCGGCGGCGCGCTGTTCGCGGCATTCCCGCTTGCCTATGCGGTGGTGCTGCCAGCGCTGTACACGCCGATCATCGCCATGCTGATCGGACTGATCTTCCGCGGCGTCGCCTTCGAATTCCGCGCCCGCTCGCGCCGGCAGAACGGCTGGGATCTGGCCTTCGCCGGCGGCTCGCTGCTGGCGACCGCCGCACAGGGGATCGCGCTCGGCGCTATTCTGCAAGGCATCGCCGTCGACGGCCGGCAATACGGCGGCGGCTGGTGGGACTGGCTGACGCCGTTCAGCCTGTTGACCGGGGCGGCGCTGATCGCGGGCTACAGCCTGCTCGGCGCGACCTGGCTCATTCTCAAGACGCAAGGGGGCTTGCGCGAACGCGCCTACCGGCTCGGCTGGCCGTTGCTGATCGCCACGCTCATCGCCATCGTCGCCGTCAGCCTCGCCACCCCGTTCCTCGAAGCCGAATACTGGCGGCGCTGGTTTGCCTGGCCCAACATCGTGCTCACCGCGCCGGTGCCGCTCGCAGTCGCCGGGGTGGCGGTGGCGCTATCGCGCAGCCTTGCCGCGCGCCGCGACACGCCGCCGTTCTTTCTGACGCTGACACTGTTCGCTCTTTGCTATGCCGGCCTCGGCATCAGCATGTGGCCCTATATCGTACCGCGCAGCATCACAATCTGGGAGGCGGCCGCACCCGCCAACAGCCAGGCCTTCATGCTGGTCGGGGTGGCGATCATGATTCCCGTCATCCTCGCCTATACGGGCTGGGCCTACTGGGTGTTTCGCGGCAAGGTCGATCCCGACGCCGGCTATCACTGATGAACCCCTCGCCGCCAAAAATCGAGCGGGCCACGCCCGGCTGGCCACGCCGCGTGATGTGGTTCGTGGCGATCTGGACAGCCAGCGTCGGCGCGCTCGCGCTGGTGTCGTACGGCCTGCGGCTATGGATCGGCCCGGCATGAATTCAACCCCCATCGCACGACGCGCACCCTCGCGCGCCGGCGCGGCTTGCCAGCCCGGTGTTGGTGCGCTTTGATGCCGGCTTCACCTGATACGACCCTCAAGGCTCGGCACGCCGCACCACATCTCCAAGGACACCGGAACGAATGAAACTGCTGCATCGCCTGTTTTTCGCATCCCTCGTTGCCGCCGCGGCCTTCGCCGGCGCAACCGCCGCTCAAGCGCAGGGCCGCGAGATGGATGTCGGCGACCAACCGGGTTTCGTGCCTTCCGAAGCGGAGGAAATCCTGCCTCCGGAGTATCGCCGGCAGGTGGTGTTCTACCGCACCACCGAGCCGCCCGGCACCATCATCGTGCAGACCGCCGAGCGCTACCTCTATCTGGTGCAGGGCAACGGCCGCGCCATCCGCTACGGCATCGGGGTCGGCCGCGACGGTTTCCAGTGGCAGGGCCTGCTGTCGATCTCACGCAAGGCGGAATGGCCGGACTGGACACCGCCGCCCGAGATGATCAAGCGTCAGCCCTATCTGCCGCGCTTCATGGCCGGCGGCCCCGGCAACCCGATGGGCGCCCGCGCGCTCTATCTCGGCGCCACCGTCTATCGCATCCACGGCACCAACCAGCCGCAGACCATCGGCAGCGCCATTTCGTCGGGCTGCTTCCGGCTGGTCAACGCCGACGTCATCGACCTGTTCAACCGCGTGCCGGTCGGCACCAAGGTGGTCGTCAAACAGAGACCGCAGATCTGATCCCGCCCCATCCCTTCCCGACCCGAGAGAGACCGATGCGCTTGCTCCGTACCGCCATGACCGCCGCGATCGCCACTGTGCTGCTTGCCGGGCAGAGCCAGTTCGCCGCCGCCGACAGCCCGACACTTAAGGAGGTCAAGGCGCGCGGCACCCTCAATTGCGGCGTCAGCGGCGGCCTG
Organism: Xanthobacteraceae bacterium; assembly: GCA_049646625.1. GTDB lineage: Bacteria > Pseudomonadota > Alphaproteobacteria > Rhizobiales > Xanthobacteraceae > PRO6. Next base: position 2,688 of record JBARWE010000026.1, on the reverse strand, counting down.
ATCGGCTTCTCGATGCCGGACGACGGCAACAAGTGGAGCGGCTTCGACGTCGATTTCTGCCGCGCCATTTCGGCGGCGATCTTCAACGACGCCGACAAGGTGACGTTCGTCCCGCTCAATGCCGAGGAACGCTTCAAGGCACTCAAGGACGGCAAGATCGACGTGCTGTCGCGCAACTCGACCTGGGCGATGTCGCGCGAGACCGAATACGGCATCACCTTCGCCGGCATCAGCTACTACGATGGGCAGGGCTTTATGGTGCGCCGCTCGCGCAAGGTCGAATCGGCGCTGGAATTGAGCGGCGCCTCGGTCTGCGTGCAGTCCGGCACCACCACGCAACTCAACCTCACCGACTATTTCCGCGCCAACAACATGACGTTTCAGGAGATGGCGTTCCCGAACGCCGCCGAGTCGATCAAGGCTTACGGCAGCGGCAAGTGCGACGTGTTCACCAGCGACGTGTCACAGCTCTACGCCGAGCGGCTCAAGCTCGCCAAACCCGACGACCATGTCATCCTCGCCGACGTGATCTCCAAGGAGCCGCTCGGGCCGGTGGTGCGGCAGGGCGACGACGACTGGCTGATGATCGTCAAGTGGAGCTATTTCGCCATGCTCAACGCCGAGGAGCTTGGCGTCACCTCGAAGAACATCGATCAGGCACTGGCGTCGACCAAGCCGGACGTCCGGCGGCTGGTCGGCCTGGACGGCAGCTACGGCGAAAAGATCGGCCTGACCAACGATTGGGCGGCGCGCATCATCCGTCTCGTCGGCAACTATGCCGAGGTCTACGACCGCAATGTCGGCGTTACCTCCCGCCTCGGCATTCCGCGCGGCCTCAACCAGCTCTGGAGCAACGGCGGCATCCAGTACGCCCCGCCGATCCGCTGACCATCCGCGGCCGATCTATCGCGCCGTCCACTTCGCTCGAAAACGCTTCCCACAGCCGCTTTACCTGCCGGGAATTTTTCGCTATATATATTCAAACATAGCGATGGGCCGGAGCGATCCGAACGCCGGCCGCGATAACCCTGAGGGTGGCGACGCGCCATGGACGCCCTGACCTTATCCGCATCCGCAGATGCCTACCGCCCGATGTCCGATCCCGACGAGGCGGTCGCCTGTGCCACCGAGGCAGCCCGCATCCTGAGCCTGCTCGGCCAGGAAACGCGCTTTCTCGCGCTCTATCATCTGGCGATCCACGACGAACTCACCGTCAACGAGATGGCCGACGCGGTGAAGATCAGCCAGTCGGCGCTGTCGCATCACCTGTCGAAGCTGCGCCGCGACCGGCTCGTCACCTTCCGCCGCGATGCGCAGCATCTTTACTACCGCATCGCAGACCCGCGCGTGGCGCGGCTGATTCGCATCTTCCGCCAGCCGCCCTCCACCGCCCTGTCATCGGTTCCGGCAAGCTAGAGCGTTTTCGAGCGAATCAGACCGTGCCAAAGCGGGCGAACTCGCGCACCACGCGCTCGTAAACCGGCCGCTTGAACGGGACGATCAGGCTCGGCAGGTTCTGCATCGGCTCCCAGCGCCAGCTGACGAATTCCGGCTTATAACCGCCGCCCGGATTCTCGACATTGATCTCGCTGTCGCTGCCGGTGAAACGGATCGCGTACCATTTCTGCCGCTGGCCGCGATAGCGCCCCTTCCAGGCCCGCCCCGCCACGGTACGCGGGATATCGTAGGTCAGCCATTCGGGAATCTCGCCAAGCTTCTCCACCGAACGCGCGCTGGTCTCCTCGTAAAGCTCGCGGGTGGCGGCCGCCCAGGTGTCCTCGCCGTCGTCGACGCCGCCCTGCGGCATCTGCCAGACAAAACTGTCGGCGGCGTGCTCGATGCCGCCGGTGCGGCGGCCGATGAAAACGAGGCCCGCCGAGTTGATCAGCATCATGCCGACGCACTGGCGGTAAGGAAGGTCGTCGTAACGGGTCATGTCGTCGAAGTATCCCCGGTTGCCGTCGCGCCGGCTCGCGTGCCTGACGAACTGTTACGTCGCAGTGCCGCGCCTGGCCCGGCTTTGCGAGCGTCAGCTTGATTTTGATTTCAGCATCGCCGTTGTCAACGGCACCAGCGCGATGCCGCGGTCGGCGAGCGTTGCGGCCCAGGCCGCGATACGGTCGATCGTCACCGGCGCGAGGGTGGCCGCGCCGATCGCGGTTCCCCGCTCGCGCGCCAGCCGCTCAAGATCGGCCAGCGCCGCGTCGATATCGCCGGCGGCGTTGGCCCGGTCGATCACCAGGTCGGCGCGGGCAAACGGCAGGGCGGCCGTTTCGGCGAGCCGCGCGGCGACGCTGCGCGCAGCCCGGCCATCGTCGAAATAACCAAGCCCGCGGCGCGCCGCATCGGCGATGACGGTCTGCATCGCCGCGTCATCGGCCGCGAGCCTCGCCCCCATGAACGGCGTCAAGCCGACATAGCCGGCGAACCGGCTCATGTGCCAGTGCAGCCGGTCGAGGTTCTGCGTGGCGGAGGACGAGGTCAGCAGCGTCTGCGGGCCGGGGTCGTTGTCGGGATAGTCGAACGGCTCCATCGGCACCTGCAGCAGGATCTCGTGCCCCGCGGTCCGGGCCTCGGCGGTCCATTTGCGCACCTCGGCGCCGTAGGGGGCAAAGCCGAGCGTCACCGCTGCCGGCAGCCGGCGGATCGCCTCGGCCGTCTGCGCCGCGCTGACGCCGAGACCGGACA
>JBARWE010000025.1:0-2816 GCA_049646625.1 Xanthobacteraceae bacterium | reverse complement strand
GCAACCGGCCGCGCGCGCGGCAGCGGCACCGCCGCGGTGTCAGAGGATTTGTCGAGCGCGGCAACCACGGTGGGCGCCGCCTTGCCGGCGCCGGCCTGAGGCGCGTCATCCTCTTCCGCTTGCTGTTTGCCGCCGAACAGCGAGGCGAACAGGGTGCGCGTCTTGTTGGTGAGGGACGGTCCGGACGAATCGTCGCCGTCGCCGCGGCGCTGAACGTCGGCGAGCGCCAGCTGGTAGCCGGCGAGCGGCTTGCCGTCGGAGGGGATATGCACCGTGCGGCCGTCGGGGAACACGCGCGCGAGCTGATCGTGGGTCATGCGCGGCCAGTGCCGGATGCTGCCGGTGTCGAGATGCACGAACGGCGAGCCTGAGGTCGGATAGAAGCCGACGCCGCCGCGTTGCAGACGCAGGCCCGCATAGCGGATTTTCTCCAGCGCCACGCCGGGAATGAAGAAGTCCATCGCGCGCCCTTGCGTGTGCTGGCTGAAGCGCGCCACGCCGGAGTTGGCGGAGCGGCGCCGCAGCATCGCGTTGGTCGCGGGCGAGCGGTAGGAGGAAATGATCTGGATCGGCTGCTTGCCGTCGACGTCGCGGTAGACTTCCCACAGGATGTCGAACAGCCGCCGGTCCATGGTGGTCTGTTCCTGGCTGCGCCAGTCGCGCAGGAAATGGTTGAGCTTGCCGAGCGCCGCCTCGTCGTAGCGGCCGTTGCGCTTGAAGGTGACGGTCAGGTCTTCGCCCGAATGGCTGTGGTGGAACGACAGCGTGCGGGTCTGGCCATCGGCGGTGGCGTCCTGCACCGAGCGTGCGCCGACGACGATCAGCAGCGATGCGAGGCCGACGCGGAAAAAGGCCCGCGTCAACGTCTTGCGTCCGATGGTGTGCGCCAGGCCAATCGGCACGAAGAAATCCCACCCAAAGACAAACACGACCACTTGCACCTGATCTTCCCGCGACCCCACAGCAGCGAGGAAGATCAATGGTGTGTAAAACGGGACGGTTAATCGAGCTTTACCACCGTCCCGGACAGAGCAGTCAACGACCCGATAATCGCGTCTTCAACAGCGCTTGGCGCAGCCGGCCTGCAAGCGTGGCGGCGCCGGACTGTCTGCGACTAAAGGTGGAGTATGGCAAAAAAGGGCCGGTGGTGCGAGGCGGCCGTGCACAAGGTTAACGAAAAAGGGTTCCGGAACATATCCGAAGCCCTTGAAGGTATTGAAATTTTTCTGATGGCGCCGGCTGTGCCGGTCAGCGCGCATAAATGCGCCGGGAGTCCGGCGGCGGCATCGGCCGCTGGAAGCCGCCGAACAGCGCCTCGAAGAAGTTGGACGGGCCAAACGCCGGGCGCTCCTCGACGCCACCGGGCAGCGACACGCGCGGCCGCGAATAGTTCGGCTGGGCGTGCGCCACCACCGCTTCCAGGTTCTTGCCGTCGGCGCCGCGCAACAGCGCGATCATCCGGGAATCGATGTTGTAGATGTCGCTGCGGTAGGTGATGTGGCCGGCCGCGTCGGCAAACGCGGTCTGATAGGTCAGGTGCACCGGGATCGGCGTCGGCAGGTTGATGTTGGTTTCGGCGCGGCCATACATGCCGCGGATTTTCGCCGCGGTGTAGTTTTGCGCCGGCAGGGCGATCTGCAACAGGTGCGCGGCGTATTCGTCGGGGTGCTGCACCCGCATGCAGCCGTGGCTGTAGGCGCGCACCTCCTTGCCGAACAGGTTCTTGTCCGGCGTGTCGTGCTGGTAGACCAGGAACTTGTTGGGGAAGTTGAAGCGGATGCGGCCGAGCGCGTTGCGCTCGCCGGGCGGCTGCGAGATGTGCACGCTGCCGTCGGGGCGCTGCTGCAGCTTCATGCCCATGCGGTCAAGCACCGTCGGGTCCTGTTGCAGCGCCGGCAGGTATTCATTGTAGACGATCGACGGCGGCACGTTCCAGGTCGGGTTGACGGTGATGTATTTCATCGTCTCGGTCAGCAGCGGCGTGGCGTGCTTGCCCGGCTTGCCGACGACGACGCGCGTCTTCCACACCGTGGTGTCGCCCTGCTTCAGTTGCAGGGTAAAGTCGGGGATGTTGAGGATGACGTAGGCGTCGCCGAGTGCGGCCGCGCCGAGGTCGCGCGGCAGCCAGCGCCAGCGCTCCATGTTGACCAGCAGCGTGTCGATGCGGTTGCCGCGGCGCGGGCCGTTGATGGCTTCGATCGTGCGGGCGCCAAGCACGCCGTCGGCGCTCAGGCCGTTGTCGCGCTGGAAGGCGCGCACCGCGTCCGCCACCTCGGCGTCATAGCGCGCGTCGTCGACATTGCCGACGTTCAGCCGCTTGCGCAGCGCCGGCACGCGCGGATCGTCGATCTCCTTGCCGGCCACGAGGCGCAACAGCGGGCCGGACGCGATATGCGGCGGCTGGGCGTCGGTCGCCGCGCGCAGCCGGGCCAGTTCGACCTTGAGCGCCAGATAGGCGTTCTGCGGCGGGTTGTAGGCGGCCAGCGCCGCGGAGGCAGCGTCGGCATCGGCCGCGCCGGTCAGGTCGGCCAGCACCTTGGCCGGCTCCGGCGGGTGCGGCGGGTAGAGAATGTCGCCGCTCACCTGTGAGTAATGCATGCGGCCGCTCTGGGCGTGGCGCGCGTAGTCGAGCACGCTTGCCGTCAGCCGCAGGTCGGCCTCGGCGAGCGCGGCCGGCGTATCGGCGGCTGCGGCGAAGTCCGGCGTCGGATAGTCGCCGGGATCGAGGCCCTCGGCGGCGGCATCCTTGAGGCGGGCGATGGCGCCCTTGGTTCGCGCCGTAGCGGCGCCGGCCTCGGTCCACAGCGGGGCGTAGT
>JBARWE010000024.1:0-10733 GCA_049646625.1 Xanthobacteraceae bacterium | reverse complement strand
CGCGCTGCTGGCGCGCGCGCTCAAAGTGCCGCGCAGCGCGCTGCGCGTCGCCTCCGGCATCACCTCGCGCCACAAGCAGATCGTCATCACCGGCGATCCCCACGCTCTTGGTGCGGCGCTGACGCGCCTGACCGCCGAAAACTCCGACAACCGCCAAGAGGACAGTCATGACCGCCCGCATCATTGACGGCAAGGCGATCGCCAACGATCTGCGCCAGCGCGTCGCCACCGAGGTCGCGCGCGTCAAGCACGAGCACCAGTTGACGCCGGGGCTGGCCGTCGTGCTGGTCGGCAACGATCCGGCGAGCGAGGTCTATGTCCGCAGCAAGGGCCGCCAGACCGAAGCCGCCGGCATGGCTTCGTTCGAGCACCGGCTGCCGGCCGACATCACCCAGGACGAACTGCTGACGCTGATCGCGCGGCTCAACCGCGATCCGGTGGTGCACGGCATTCTGGTGCAACTGCCGCTGCCGAAGGGGTTGGACCCGCGCGCCATCGTCGCCGCCATCGACCCGGCCAAGGATGTCGACGGCCTGCACCCGTTCAACGCCGGGCGGCTGGCGAGCGGCCTGCCGGCGCTGACGCCGTGCACGCCGCTCGGCTGCATCATCCTGGCCAAGTCGGTGCATCCCTCGCTCGACGGCCTTGATGCCGTGGTGATCGGTCGCTCGACGCTGGTCGGCCGGCCGCTGGTGCAGTTGCTGCTCAACGAGAACGCCACCGTGACCATCGCCCATTCGCGCACCCGCGACCTCGCCGGCCTGTGCCGCCGCGCCGACCTGGTGATCGCCGCCGTCGGCCGCCCGGCGATGGTGAAGGGCGACTGGCTCAAACCCGGCGCCACCGTGATCGACGTCGGCATCAATCGCTTGCCCGGCGAGGGCGGCAAGAGCCGGCTGATCGGTGACGTCGCTTATGACGAGGCGGTCAATGTCGCCGGCGCCATTACCCCGGTGCCGGGCGGCGTCGGGCAGATGACGGTGGCGTGCCTTCTGGTCAACACGCTGCGCGCGGCCTGCGCCATTCACGGCGCGCCGCCGCCGGCGGTATAACCGGCGACCCCCTCCCCCTTAATCCCTCCCCCGCATAGCCGGTCGAAGACGGGCGTGAACGCCCTTTCGCTGGGGGTAGGGAGGGTGGGGGCGGTGTTTCGGGACGACCGGAATAGACTCTCGTTACGGCGCCGGCGCTTCGATCAGCCGCCGGTAGAACCGGATCATCTCGGCATAGTTGGCGATACTGATGCGCTCGTTGGTGCCGTGGAAGCGTGCGAGGTCGGCTTGCGTCGCCCGCACCGGCGAAAAGCGGAAAATGTTGTCGGTGAGGCCGGCATAGTGGCGCGAATCGGTGGTGGCGACCATCAGCCCCGGCGCCACCACGACGCCCGGAAAGATTTCACGGATGGTGCGATTGAGCGCGCGGTAGGCGTCGCTGTCGGGCGAGGTGACGGGCGGCGGGTCGGTGTTGCCGGGCTGCGCCGTCACCGTCACGCGGTTGCCGGCGATCTCCCGCAGCCGCGTCAGCAGCGCCTCGCCACTGTCGCCCGGCAGCAGGCGGAAATTGACGATCGCCTCGGCGTGCGCCGGCAAGACGTTATCCTTGTTGCCGGCATTGAAGATGGTCGGCGCCATGGTGGTGCGCAGCATCGCGGCGGTGGTCGGGCTGCGGTCGAGTTCGCGCGTCAACAGCGGCTCGAACAGCCACAGGTTGGAGAGAACGACGCGGCTGACGAACCGCATTTCGGGCGCCAGCACGTCGAACATCTGCCGCGCCGTGCCGCCGAGCGTAGCCGGAAACGGCTCCGCGATCAGCCGCGCCAGCGCGGTGGCGACCTCGCCGATGGCGGTGTGCGGCGGCGGCAGCGAGGAGTGGCCGGGCGTCGCCGTCGCTTTCAGCGCAATGGTTGCAAAACCCTTTTCGGCGACGCCGATCAGAGCCACCGGCCGGTCGATGCCCTTGAGGATGCCGTCGGTGATCAACAGCCCCTCGTCGAGCACATAGCCGAGCCGGACGCCGCGCGCCTCAAGCGTGCGCGCGATCTCGACGGCGCCGCGGCGGCCGCCGACCTCCTCGTCGTCACCGAAGGCGAGGTAGAGCGTGCGCTTCGGGCGAACGCCGTCCCGCGCCAGGCTCTCGACCGCCTCCAGCATGGCGAACAGGTTGCCCTTGTCGTCCCATGCGCCGCGCCCCCAGACATAGCCGTCGCGCACCACGCCATCGAACGGGGCGGCCAGCCAGTCCGCCTCGGTGCCGGGGGCGATCGGCACCACGTCCTGATGCGCCAGCCACGCCGCCGGCGCTGCCGCCGGGTCGCTGCCCTCCCAGGTGTAAAGCAGCGCGTGGCGGCCGATCACCTCGCGTTTCGCGACCGCATGGAAGGCCGGGAAGCTTTCCGCAAGATGGGCATGCAGCGCGGCGAAAGCGTCCGCATTGGCCTCGGGGTTGTCGGCCTCCGAAATGGTGCGGAAGCGGATCGCGGCGGCGAGCCGCTCGGCCGCCGCCGTCTCGTCCACCGGCGCCTTGGCGACGGCGGCAACGTCGATCTGGCGCGAGCCGTGGCTCAGCACGTTAGCGAGCAGCACCCCGGCCAGCGCCACGGCGGCGACGATGACGACCAGCACGATCCGGCGGATCAGACGCAACAGACGACGCATCGCGACCTCCCGTGGAGATCGTTCTTATCACATTCTCACATTCGGACGCGGGCGATCGCGGCGGTGATCAGCGCGTGCGCCTCGCCGACGTCGCCCCAGCGCAGGATCTTGACCCACTTGGCCGGCTCCAGATCCTTGTAGTGTTCGAAGAAATGGCGGATCTGCTGCAGCGTGATATCCGGCAGGTCGCTGCATGTCTTGATGTGGTCGTAGCGCTGCGTCAGTTTCGGCGCCGGCACCGCGATGATCTTCTCGTCGCCGCCGGCCTCGTCCTCCATGAACAGGACGCCGACCGGGCGCACGCTCATCACCGCGCCGGGCACGATGGCGCGGGTGTTGGCGATCAGCACGTCGCAGGGGTCGCCGTCGTCGGACAGCGTGTGGGGAATGAAGCCGTAGTTACCGGGGTAGCGCATCGCCGTATAGAGAAAGCGATCGACCACCAGCGTGCCGGCCTCCTTGTCGAGTTCGTATTTGATCGGCTCGCCGCCGACCGGCACCTCGATGACGACGTTGACTTCATGTGGCGGGTTGGCGCCGATCGGAATCGCTTCGATGCGCATGGCGTTGTCCTGCTTTGCGGCGACGACGGGATTTCAGCGACGATAGGGCGTTTTCAAACGAAGTGGAAACCGGCCTTCGCCGGGCGATAGCCGGCTCCGGCCCGGCGGCGGCCGGTTCGCGTGAAAAAACGCGACAAAACAAAACCCTGGAGCTTCGCTTCTGATTCCATCGAGAGGGAAAAGCTCTGGCGTCCGGGCGCGCTGGCGGTAAGCCCCGCCTTAGTTGCTCCAGGCGAAGGCCACCTTGTCGAGCGAGCGCGGGCCGAACTGCTCGGAGGAGCGCGCCACCATGCGGCCGCCGAGGGTGCGATAGAACTCGGTCGCCGGCTCGTTGTCGGACAAGGCCCAGATCACCATGCTGCGCAGGCCGCTGTGCACGAGGTCGCGCCGCGCGGCGGCGAACAGCCGGCGGCCGAAGCCGAGGCCCTGAAATTCCGGGCGCAGGTACAGTTCGTAGATCTCGCCGTCGAACTGCAGGCTGCGGGCGCGGTTACGGCCGTAATTGGCGTAGCCGGCGATGTTGTCGCCGAACATCAGGACGCTGATGCGGCTGCCCTTGCGGATCGCGCTGTCCCACCACGACGGACCGCGGCGGTTGATCAGCTTCTGCAATTCAGCGCCGGGGATGATGCCCTGATAGGCCGCGCGCCATGCCTCGTCGTGCGCCTCCGCGATGGCGGCTGCGTCGGTGGTTCTGGCCTGGCGGACCTCGATCAGCGTCGTGCTCATGACGTGATCAAAGCAAGTCGGCGCGGCGTCTTCAAGACGCATCGTTAATTAACGGTTAACGTGTGGATTTTCGGCACCAGTCGGCCGCCCGGCTGTGCCGAAATCGGACAATGCCCCTTCCCTTCCCATCCTCCCCTCCCCCGCGCGCGGTGGAGGGATAGAGGGAGGGGGATACGGTCGCCCGGCTTACGCCACCTGATCGCGGACCTTCTCGGCGCGCTTCCTCTCGTTGGGATCGAGATGGCGCTTGCGCAGGCGGATCGATTTCGGCGTCACCTCGACCAGCTCGTCGTCCTCGATATAGGCCAGCGCCTTTTCCAGCGTCATCTTCATCGGCGGCGTCAGCCGCACCGCCTCGTCCTTCGACGTGGTGCGGATGTTGGTGAGCTGCTTGCCCTTGAGCACGTTGATTTCGAGGTCGTTGTCGCGGGTGTGCTCGCCGACGATCATGCCGCGATAGACCCTCCAGCCCGGCTCGATCATCATCGGGCCGCGATCCTCCAGCTTCCACATCGCGTAAGCCACCGCCTCGCCCTGGTCGTTGGAGATCAGCACGCCGGTGCGGCGGCCGGCGATGTCGCCCTTGTAGGGGCCGTAGTCGTGGAACAGCCGGTTCATGATGGCGGTGCCGCGGGTGTCGGTCAAAAGTTCGCCCTGATAGCCGATCAGGCCGCGCGTCGGCGCGTGGAACACCAGCCGCAGCCGGTTGCCGCCGGAGGGGCGCATCTCGATCATCTCGGCCTTGCGCTCGCTCATCTTTTGCACGACGACGCCGGAGTGTTCCTCGTCGACGTCGATGACGACTTCCTCGATCGGCTCCTGCCAGTGGCCGGCCTCGTCCTTGGTCAGCACTACGCGCGGCCGCGATACCGACAGCTCAAAGCCCTCGCGGCGCATGGTCTCGATCAGGATCGCAAGCTGCAATTCGCCGCGGCCGGATACCTCCATGGAATCCTTGTCGGTGGCCTCGGTGACGCGCAGCGCGACGTTGCCCTCGGCCTCGCGCAACAGGCGGTCGCGGATCATCCGGCTTGTCACCTTGTCACCCTCGGTGCCGGCAAGCGGCGAGTTGTTGACCATGAAGGTCATCGACACGGTCGGCGGATCGATCGGCTGGGCGGCGAGCGGCGTCTCCACCGCCGGGTCGCAGAAGGTGTCGGCGACGGTGCCCTTGGTCAGGCCGGCGATGGCGACGATGTCGCCCGCCTCCGCCATCTCGACCGGCTGCCGTTCGAGGCCGCGGAACGCCAGCACCTTGGTGACGCGGCCCTGCTCGATCAGATGGCCGTCGCGCGCCAGCACCTTGACCGCCTGGTTCGGCTTCACCGTGCCCGAGGCGATGCGGCCGGTGATGATGCGGCCGAGATAGGGGTTGGCCTCCAGAATGGTGCCGAGCAGGCGGAACGGGCCGGCTTCGACCGCGGGCGGCGCGACGTGGCGCAGCACCAGTTCGAACAGCGGCTTGAGGCCGTCGTCATGCGGTGCATCGAGGTTTTCGACCATCCAGCCGTTCTTGCCGGAGCCGTACAGGATCGGGAAGTCGAGCTGCTCGTCGGTGGCATCGAGCGCCGCGAACAGGTCGAACACCTCGTTGATCACCTCGCTCGGGCGGGCGTCGGGGCGGTCGACCTTGTTGATGGCGACGATCGGCTTCAGGCCGAGCTTGAGCGCCTTGCCGACCACGAATTTGGTCTGCGGCATCGGCCCCTCGGCGGCATCGACCAGCACGATGACGCCATCCACCATCGACAGGATGCGCTCGACCTCGCCGCCGAAATCGGCGTGACCGGGGGTATCGACGATGTTGATACGGGTCTCGCCCCACTGCACCGAGGTGCATTTGGCGAGGATGGTGATACCGCGCTCGCGCTCGATGTCGCCGGAATCCATGGCGCGTTCGGCGACCTTCTGGTTGTCGCGGAAGGTGCCGGCCTGCTGCAGAAGCTTGTCGACCAGCGTGGTCTTGCCGTGGTCGACGTGGGCGATGATGGCGATGTTGCGAAGGCTCATTGATGGAACTCCGGGAATAGGCGGCACCGCCACGCTGCGCGATGGCAGGGGCGTCGGGTGTCGCAAAGCGTGGAACGGCAGGGTGGCGTGTGGAGCGTGGCGTGGACCGATGGGCGCAGGGCTGATCGCCGCGCTCGCTTGAAAACTACAGTCCGGTCAGTTCCGGCCAGGTCATTGCCAGGTGCCTGCAAAAGATAGGAGACGACGGCCGGGCGGTGGCGCCGGGACATCGATGATGCACTGCGATATAGTCGGATCGGGCGCGAAACACAATGGCAACAACGCCGGCAGTGCCGTTTTCAGCGCGCCGGCCACGGCAAGGAGGCGACGATGGTGGAGCGGTTGAGCGGGGCGGCGCGGGCCGAGGCATTGGCCGGCCTCGCCGGCTGGCATGAGGTCGAGGGGCGCGATGCCATCGGCAAAACCTTCACCTTCAAGGATTTCAGCGCGGCGTTCGGCTTCATGGCGCGCGTCGCGCTGGCCGCCGAAAAGGCCGACCATCATCCCGAGTGGCGCAACGTCTACCGCACCGTCGAGGTGGTGCTGTCGACCCACGATGTCGGCGGCCTCACCGGCCGCGATATCGCGTTGGCCCGTGCCATGGACCGCATCGCCGCTGGCGGCTGAAACTTGCGGCAGGGCGCGGTGCTTCCCACATCTGCGGCGGCGCGGCACGATGCCGGCACCTGGGAGGTTGCGGGAACCGATGGTGGTGGATTTTACGGTTGGGTTCGGGCCGGCCGAACGGCTGGCGAAGCGGCCGAACGAGGTGCGCAAGCGCTTCTGGGCCGCGTTCAAGCGTGTCGCCGCAAAGCTGCCGTTCGCCGAGGATTTGCTCGCCGCCTATTACTGTGCCTTCGACCGGACGACACCACGCCATGTGCAGGCCGCGCTGCTCGGCGCGCTCGCCTATTTCATCCTGCCGTTCGACTTTGCGCCCGACATGCTGCCGCTGCTCGGCTTCACCGACGATGCGGCGGTGCTGGCGGCGGCGATCCGGGCGCTGTCGAGCCACATCCGGCCCGCGCATCGCGCCGCGGCGCGCGAGGCGCTGGCGCGCAACGGCGAGGCTGCGGCCGACGGCCCTCCAGCCTCCCCTCCTCCGGCAGCGGAGGGATAAAGGGAGCAGGTTACAGCTTTGCCGGCGCTTACGGGTTGAGAATTACCTTGCCCATCGCCTGACGACCGGCCAGCACTTTCAGCGCGGCGGCGGTCTCGGCCAGCGGAAACGTGCGATCGACGTGCGAGGAGATTTTTCCTTCCGCCGCCCATGCCACCAGCTTTTCGAGGTTGGCGCGGTTCTTGGCTGGATCGATCCGGGTCCACGCGCCCCAGAACACGCCGCGGATGTCGCAGCCTTTCAGGAGCGCGAGGTTGAGCGGCATCTTTGGAATTTCACCGGCGGCGAAACCGATCACCAGAAAGCGGCCCTCCCAGGCAATCGCCCGCAGCGCGGCTTCCGAAAACGCCCCGCCGACCGGGTCGAATACGATATCGACGCCTTTGCCGCCGGTGAGCTTTTTCAGGCCGTCCTTGAGATCCTCTTTGGCGTAGTTGAGCGCAAGCTCCGCGCCATGCTCGCGGGCAAAGGCGAGCTTCTCGTCGGAGGAGGCGCAGGCGATCACCTTCAGCCCGAGCGCGCGGCCGAGTTCGCAGGCCGCAAGCCCGGTGCCGCCGGCGGCGCCGAGCACCGCCAGCGTTTCGCCCGGCCTCGCCTTGGCGCGGTCTTCCAGCGCGTGCAGCGCCGTGCCGTAGGTGATGATGATGCCGGCGGCGCGGTCGAAATCGAGTGTATCGGGAATCTTGACGATCGCTTCGGCCGGCAGCGCGATTTTCTCGCGCGCGCCGTTGTGGCCGCAGGACGCGATGACGCGGTCGCCGGGCTGCAGGCCGGTAACGCCTTCGCCGACGCTCTCGATCACGCCGGCCACCTCGGCCGACGGCGAGAACGGAAACGGCGGCTTGATCTGATATTTGCCCTGGATCATCAGCAGGTCGAAGAAATTCAGCGCGGCCGCCTTGATGGCGATCACCGCTTCGCCGGGACCGGCGACCGGATCGGCGATCTCGGCAAGCTCCAGGTCATCGGGGCCGCAATAGTGGGAACACAGAACCGCTTTCATGACCTCTCCCCGCGCATGTTGCCCAACGCTGTCGCTCGCAGGCGGCGTGCGACATGCAAGGTATTCGACACCTGAAGCTTCCGGCCATTCATGCCGGAATTTGCCGGGTGCGACAACTCCGCGCCCGATTGTGATCGCCGAGCCGGCCACGCGCCTTTTCAAACGGACGGGCGCCGTTTATTGCAGGGGTCGGGGTGAGATGGGGGCATTTTCCGCAAAGCACGGCACACAACGGAGGTGAAGCGTAATGATGTCGGTCCGACACATGGGAATGATTGCTGTGGCCACGGCGCTGATGTGGAACCTGCCGGGTGCGACGGTTGCCAACTCCCAGGCGAGACCGGCAGCAGCCAGTGCCGGGCCGACACTGGTCGGCCAGTTCGGCGTATGGGGCGCCTATGTCGCCGCCCCCGGCGGCAAGAAAACCTGCTTCGCGCTGGCCAAGCCGGCATCGTCGAAGACCAACCCGCCCAATCGCCCGCGCGATCCGGTGTTCGCCTTCATCTCGACGCGGCCCGGCGACAAGGTCAAGGACGAGGTATCGGTGATCGTCGGCTATCCGCTCAAGGTCGACGCGCACAACAGCATTGAAGTGGGCAGCGCACGCTACGACATGTATGCCGAAGGCGACGGACTGTGGATCAGGAACGCCACCGAGGAGGCGCGGCTGGTGGAAGCGCTGCGCGCCGGTGCCGAGGCGGTGGTCAGGGGTGTCTCGACGCGCGGCACGGAGACCACCGACGTGTTTTCACTAAAGGGCGTGACGCAGGCGCTCGACAAGGTGGCCCAGGAGTGCCGCGGCTAGTACCCGGTTTTCGGACAGGATCATGCTCAAACAAAAGATCAACGACAGGTCTGATCCAACGTCGTTGGATCAGACTCTGGCGGCCCGGATTGGTGATTGATGCGTTTTCTTCAAGCGAAGTGGCTTCCACTTCGCTTGAAAACGCTATGACGGATCGAAGTCATGACGGACATCGCGATCGACACGACCCAACAGGCGGCGGCCGTGGCGCTGGAGAAAACGCCGCTTGAAACCTATGTGCCGGAGGCCCAGCCGTCGCTGGTCGGGCTGTCGCGCGCGAAGCTGGCCGATTGTCTCGGCGAGGTCGGCGTGCCGGCCGCGCAGCGCAGGATGCGGGTGCAGCAGCTCTGGCACTGGATCTATGTGCGCGGCGCGCAGTCGTTCGATGCGATGTCGAACGTCTCGAAGGAGTTGCGCGCGCGTCTCGCCGAACGCTACACGCTGGCGCGGCCGGAGGTGGTGGTCGAGCAGGTGTCGAGCGACGGCACCCGCAAGTGGCTGTTGCGGCTGCCGGGCGAACATCCGGGCGAGCGGCCACATGAGGTGGAATGTGTCTACATCCCTGAGACCGACCGCGGCACGCTGTGCGTCTCCTCGCAGGTCGGCTGCACGCTGACCTGCGCGTTCTGCCACACCGGCACGCAGCGGCTGGTGCGCAACCTCACGCCCGGCGAGATCGTCGGCCAGGTAATGATCGCGCGCGACCGGCTGGGCGACTGGACGTCGTCTCCGCAGACGCCCACTCATGACTCCTCTCCACAAGGGGGAGGTGAGAAGAAGCCCGGCCGCCTCGTCACCAATATCGTGATGATGGGCATGGGCGAGCCATTGTACAATTTCGAGGCGGTGCGCGATGCGCTGCTGATCGTCGCCGACAACGAAGGCATCGGCATCTCGAAACGCCGCATCACGCTGTCGACCTCCGGCGTGGTGCCGAACATCGCGCGCACCGGCGCCGAGATCGGCGTGTCGCTGGCCATCTCGCTGCATGCGGTGCGCGACGAGTTGCGCGACGTGCTGGTGCCGATCAACCGCAAATATCCGATCGCCGAACTATTGGAGGCGTGCCGCAACTATCCCGGCGTCTCCAACGCGCGCCGCATCACGTTCGAGTATGTGATGCTCAAGGGCGTCAACGATTCGCTCGACGACGCCAGGCAGTTGGTCAAACTGCTCAAGGGCATTCCGGCAAAGATCAACCTGATCCCGTTCAACCCGTGGCCGGGCACCCGGTACGAGTGTTCCGACTGGACGCAGATCGAAAAATTCTCCGAGTATGTGTTCAACGCCGGCTACTCCTCGCCGGTGCGCACGCCGCGCGGCCGCGACATCCTCGCCGCCTGCGGCCAGCTCAAGTCGGAGACCGAAAAGCTCTCTGCGCGCGAGCGGCAGGCGCTGCGCGCCATGGCAATGACGGACGACTGACGATGATCCTGCTCGGCCGCATCGTCGTCATCCTGCTCGGCATGTGTCTTGCCGCGCTGGCCGCCGGTGCCGTGGTGGTGCTGGCCGTGCTGTTCCCTGAATGGAGCGAGCTGGCACTCGGCCCGTTCGATGAAACCGGCGTCGGACTGGTGCTGGCGTTCGGGCTGATTTTCGTCAGTGGCGTCGCGCTGGTGCCGGCGCTGATCGTGGTGCTGATCACCGAAGCGTTCGGGATTCGCAACGCGCTGGCCTATGCCGCGGGCGGTGCGCTGTCGGGCGCGGCCTGCTATCTCGGGCTGGTGCCGTTTGATCCCGACACGCTGTCGTTCGTCGGCATCATCCGCCGCGATCTCGAAATCATGACCGGGGCCGGCATCGTCGCCGGCGTGGTGTACTGGATGGTCGCCGGCCGCAATGCCGGGCG
>JBARWE010000023.1:0-27960 GCA_049646625.1 Xanthobacteraceae bacterium | reverse complement strand
ATATACGATGTTCTAGATGGGCGACTGGCGAACATTATGTGAACGAAGGGCGGCGAACCTGATGAAGATCAAGAGGTTAGCCGCCCTCGCAGTTTAGCCGATAGGAAATCGTGCGCCAGCCGCAACTGTGCTGATCTTCGCCAGCGTCGGGAAACTAGTTTAGCCGATAGGAAATCGTGCGCCAGCCGCAACAGGTCCAATAATCGATATGAGCCCCGGCGAAGTTTAGCCGATAGGAAATCGTGCGCCAGCCGCAACTGCGCGCCCTCGCGGGCGGTGCTAGGTCTCAGTTTAGCCGATAGGAAATCGTGCGCCAGCCGCAACTCACCTTGCGTTCTAAACCCCGAGGGCATTAGTTTAGCCGATAGGAAATCGTGCGCCAGCCGCAACGAGCGGCTACTGGTCGCACTGGCGAACCTGAGTTTAGCCGATAGGAAATCGTGCGCCAGCCGCAACTTACGCATTGGGATTGAGAACTCAATCTGCAGTTTAGCCGATAGGAAATCGTGCGCCAGCCGCAACTTTACCAGCGTGATCGTGTAGTAGCCGGCGAGTTTAGCCGATAGGAAATCGTGCGCCAGCCGCAACTGTCGAGAGACGTTATTTCAGCCGCGATCTAGTTTAGCCGATAGGAAATCGTGCGCCAGCCGCAACTGGGCGAAGCTCTGTCTCAAGCGCGTCGTCAGTTTAGCCGATAGGAAATCGTGCGCCAGCCGCAACCGCGAGCCACCCAACGACGTGGCTCCGATGAGTTTAGCCGATAGGAAATCGTGCGCCAGCCGCAACAACGGCGGGTGGCGGTCGAAAATCGAGGCCAGTTTAGCCGATAGGAAATCGTGCGCCAGCCGCAACTGAATTGAATAGAAGCCAATCCACTGCATTAGTTTAGCCGATAGGAAATCGTGCGCCAGCCGCAACTGGGCGAAGCTCTGTCTCAAGCGCGTCGTCAGTTTAGCCGATAGGAAATCGTGCGCCAGCCGCAACGGCGGTCGCCTCCGCAAGATTCTGGATATCAGTTTAGCCGATAGGAAATCGTGCGCCAGCCGCAACGACGATGCAACTCAACGCGACCGGCCCGAAAGTTTAGCCGATAGGAAATCGTGCGCCAGCCGCAACGGAATGACGGAAGCCCCGCCACCGCGCACGAGTTTAGCCGATAGGAAATCGTGCGCCAGCCGCAACGATCGACGCCGATAATCACTGGCGCGAAATAGTTTAGCCGATAGGAAATCGTGCGCCAGCCGCAACTCCAAACCCGTCCACTCGCACGTACTGAGCAGTTTAGCCGATAGGAAATCGTGCGCCAGCCGCAACACTTCAACGGAGCGGGAACGGCTGATATTAAGTTTAGCCGATAGGAAATCGTGCGCCAGCCGCAACTTTCCAAGGATTTGCAATACTACCCGACACAGTTTAGCCGATAGGAAATCGTGCGCCAGCCGCAACAGCGCGGGCTTGGTCAGCTTAGCGCCCCACAGTTTAGCCGATAGGAAATCGTGCGCCAGCCGCAACTCCCCCTTTGGGGGAAGCCCTCTAGAGAGGAGTTTAGCCGATAGGAAATCGTGCGCCAGCCGCAACGGTTGGGCGGATGACCTCGTTGCTGATACTAGTTTAGCCGATAGGAAATCGTGCGCCAGCCGCAACCAGCTTGTGATGGCGAGAACGCGGAGCTTGAGTTTAGCCGATAGGAAATCGTGCGCCAGCCGCAACTGCGGCCGCGCTGGATAGCGGCCCGCGGATAGTTTAGCCGATAGGAAATCGTGCGCCAGCCGCAACAGCCCGTGCGACGCAGAAACGCCGTGACTGAGTTTAGCCGATAGGAAATCGTGCGCCAGCCGCAACTCAGATCAAGGGGTAGATATCGATCTTGGAAGTTTAGCCGATAGGAAATCGTGCGCCAGCCGCAACTTGTCATCGCTCTCCGACCTCCTTGAAAAGAGTTTAGCCGATAGGAAATCGTGCGCCAGCCGCAACTGCCTTCGAGGCCGAGAGCGGTACAGAGTTAGTTTAGCCGATAGGAAATCGTGCGCCAGCCGCAACCAAACTGGCTCGATGGTGCCGCTCGATATTAGTTTAGCCGATAGGAAATCGTGCGCCAGCCGCAACTAACCAATTCCCGTCACCTCCTTTCCCTCCAGTTTAGCCGATAGGAAATCGTGCGCCAGCCGCAACTAATTGGACGAATAATCGTTTCAAGTCAGCAGTTTAGCCGATAGGAAATCGTGCGCCAGCCGCAACTTACATGACGAACGCATTCAATTGGCTGCAGTTTAGCCGATAGGAAATCGTGCGCCAGCCGCAACTTGGGCGGTGCGGCATCGCGTTTTAATTATAGTTTAGCCGATAGGAAATCGTGCGCCAGCCGCAACGACCAGCTTGTTGTGCCTGCTGGCTGGACCAGTTTAGCCGATAGGAAATCGTGCGCCAGCCGCAACGTGGGCCAAGCTTTGTCTCAAGCGCGTCGTAGTTTAGCCGATAGGAAATCGTGCGCCAGCCGCAACATGATCTTGTTGCTGACACTGCTTATGTGCAGTTTAGCCGATAGGAAATCGTGCGCCAGCCGCAACGATGCGCGGGTCCGCCGTGCTAGATACGGAAGTTTAGCCGATAGGAAATCGTGCGCCAGCCGCAACGATAACGGCCTGACTGTGCAGGCGGACGCGAGTTTAGCCGATAGGAAATCGTGCGCCAGCCGCAACTCCATGTTGTCGGACGAGGCATAGAGCGCGAGTTTAGCCGATAGGAAATCGTGCGCCAGCCGCAACTGCGCGCCCTGGCGGGCGGCGCTAGGTCTCAGTTTAGCCGATAGGAAATCGTGCGCCAGCCGCAACTCAATAGGAGTGGTTCTAATGGCTATTTCTAGTTTAGCCGATAGGAAATCGTGCGCCAGCCGCAACGAAGTCGCGATGAGATCCGATGCGATGAGGAGTTTAGCCGATAGGAAATCGTGCGCCAGCCGCAACGTGGGCCAAGCTTTGTCTCAAGCGCGTCGTAGTTTAGCCGATAGGAAATCGTGCGCCAGCCGCAACTCAACAGGAGTGGTTCTAATGGCTATTTCTAGTTTAGCCGATAGGAAATCGTGCGCCAGCCGCAACTGCGCGCCCTCGCGGGCGGCGCTAGGTCTCAGTTTAGCCGATAGGAAATCGTGCGCCAGCCGCAACGGTTCGTTGCAGACGACGGTGTTGTATATGAGTTTAGCCGATAGGAAATCGTGCGCCAGCCGCAACGGCGCGCGCTTTGTAGTTAGCGAAGAAACGAGTTTAGCCGATAGGAAATCGTGCGCCAGCCGCAACATAGAGTGTGCGAGACATCCTTACGCTCCAAGTTTAGCCGATAGGAAATCGTGCGCCAGCCGCAACCGGAGCGGCAAGGTGGCAGGAGGTGGATCGAAGTTTAGCCGATAGGAAATCGTGCGCCAGCCGCAACCCGCTGGATGGACGCGGATGAGGCTGCTGAAGTTTAGCCGATAGGAAATCGTGCGCCAGCCGCAACTACTTACGGGCGAGGACGGAAAGCAGCTTCTAGTTTAGCCGATAGGAAATCGTGCGCCAGCCGCAACAGCTGTTGAAGTCGATGGCGGCCGCGATGGAGTTTAGCCGATAGGAAATCGTGCGCCAGCCGCAACCGCACGAATGCGAGGCCCGTTGATGGTTGAAGTTTAGCCGATAGGAAATCGTGCGCCAGCCGCAACACGGTTTGCCGATCAGGCCGGCGAGGAAGGAGTTTAGCCGATAGGAAATCGTGCGCCAGCCGCAACGGTCTGCTTGGTGACGATGAAACCAAACGAAGTTTAGCCGATAGGAAATCGTGCGCCAGCCGCAACTAGTTCGGGTTGGCCTTGACCAACGCGGCCAGTTTAGCCGATAGGAAATCGTGCGCCAGCCGCAACTGAAGGCGCTCGCGGCGCGCAGCGGCGTCAAGTTTAGCCGATAGGAAATCGTGCGCCAGCCGCAACTCTACCCCTCCACAGCCGCGCGAAGGGCGGAGTTTAGCCGATAGGAAATCGTGCGCCAGCCGCAACTCACCGGATCAAACAGTTGTTCGGGCGGGGAGTTTAGCCGATAGGAAATCGTGCGCCAGCCGCAACTCTACCGCCGCGCGCACGACTGCCCCCGCTAGTTTAGCCGATAGGAAATCGTGCGCCAGCCGCAACGCTACGGTGCGTCGGGAGACACCAGTATAGAGTTTAGGCGAACAGCCTGAATGTTGCTCCTGTTCTCAAGACTGCGCCTCAATCCTGCCAGCCCAAGCACAGGGTTTGACCGTGTTGCTTTCTGCCCACGCCTGTCTTGCTCCTTCATCGACAAACGGCGGTGCCCTCCGGCGCCGGCCGGGTGCCGCGCTGACCTCTTGACACATCCCAACCACTAAAAGAGTATCACTTATGAAAACAGAACGCCGCTCCTATAGCAGGGACACTGTAGAGACGAGTGCATTGCGCAGCCGGTCGACGGCGCGTGCGCTTCAAGTTCTCATCTTGATGGCCGAAGCGGGCGACGAACTCGGCGTCCGCGAGATTGCCCGTCGTCTCAACATCGCCTCGAGCATTGCACAGCGGTACGTCTCCACGCTCGCCGAGTGGGGCTTTGTCGAACAGGTTGACGATAATCAGAAGTACCGGATCGGTTACCGCGCGTTCCAGGTTGGCCAGAGCTACGTCGCCAGGAACCGGCTTCAGGAGGTCAGCCTGCCGGAACTGCGACGAATGGCAGAGAAGGAACAGATCAACGCCTACCTCGGCGTTCTGCGCGACAGCTCGGTGATTTACCTCGAGGCATTGCAGAGCCGGGGGCCGATCGCGATCACCAGTATGCCGGGCACGCGCGGCGCGCTGCACTCCACGGCCTTTGGCAAGGCGTTGCTTGCCGATCTCTCGGACGAAGAGGTCGCGGCCCACCTCGGAGCTGAACCCTATACGCGCAAAACCGCGAAAACGAAAACAACGTTCAAGCAGGTCATTCAGGATATCAGGCGGGTCCGGCAGGCCGGTTATGCATTTTCCGATGGCGAGAACCTGCCGAGCGTGTTTGCCGTGGGCGCCGCCATTCGCGATCGCTCGGGTCGGATCGTGGCCGCGGTCAGTGGCGCGCTGCCGCGCAGCGATATGCGCGACAAGGATCGCGAGCGGCTCCGCGCTACGGTCGTCACGGCAGCGCAGCGCATTTCGATCAGGCTCGGCGCGCCCGCCAAAGGGGCGCCAGATGAAAACAAGCAACAACACGCAGATTAGCCGAGGAAAGACGTGCAAGACATGCTGATGAATTCCGATCGTCTGTTCGAAAGAATGAAACGGGAAGGGTTCGACGCGGTCGTCGCGACGATGCCAGAGAACGTCACCTATACGTCTGGATTCTGGGCGATGAGCCATTGGATCCGTCGCGGTCCGCAGGCTTATGTCCTGACGCCGAAGCGTGAAGCCGGCGAGCCGGCCATTATCACGAGCACCGGTATCATCGATCTCGCCGTCGATGACGACGTCTGGGTCAAGGACGTGCGGCGCTACGGCACCTTCTTCTTCGACCGCGACGGTGACGCTCGGCTCAGCGACCAGGACGTCCGGATACAGGAGCTTGCCGACGGACCTCAGGACCAGGATGCGGTGAGCGCGCTGGTTCGCGCGATCAAGGATCGCAAGCTGGAGCGCGCGCGGTTCGGCATCGACGAGATCGGTATCACGCCGCAGAACTGGGACAAGCTTGCGAGCGCCCTGCCGGAGGCGACGCTGGTGCGGGCCTCGGACGTTTTCCGGTATGCTCGCGCCATCAAGACACCGGAGGAAGTGGCTCGTCTTCGCCGTTCGGCACAGATCGCCGATCGATCGATTGCCGCCGCCCTCGATGTGGCGGCCGAAGGCGTGACCGAAAACGAGTTGGCTCGCGTCTTCCACAACACCACGATCAACGAAGGTGGCCAGCCGGTGCTGGGCTGCGTCGGCTGTGGCCCACGCAGCGCGATGACCAACGTGCAACCGTCGGACTATCGGATGAAGCGGGGAGACATCATTCGTTTCGACGCCGGCGGACGCTACCGTCACTATCGCGCCGACATCGCACGCAATGCCGTGCTGGGCGAACCATCAAAGAAGGTCGCGCAATATCATCGCGCCATTTGCATCGGGCTTGAGCGAGCCATCGAGATGATCAGGCCGGGCGTCCGCGCCGCCGATGTTTTCAATGCGTGCATGGAAACGGTTCGTCGCGAAGGCTTGCCCCACTACCGGCGCAACCACGTCGGCCATGGCATCGGTCTCGATGGCTACGATGCGCCCGACATCGCCCCGTCGAGCAGCGCGGTATTCGAGGAGGGCATGGTGATCTGCGTCGAGACCCCGTACTACGAACTGGGCCTCGGCGGATTGCAGGTCGAAGACACGATGGTCGTCACCAAAGATGGTGTCGATTCCTTCATGTTGAGCAGCACCGAGTTGCGGGTCGTCTGATGGCCAAGGTCGTCGCCCTCAAATGCGTTCGCTGTGGCGCCCAATATCCGCCAACGTCCTATACGCAGGATTGTCCAGCGTGTCGTACGGTTGCCAGCAGTAACCTGACGGTGGTCTATGATGCGGTGCTATGCCGGCCGCGGGCGCGGCCGACGGCGCCGACCGGTACCGGACTATTCCGCTACGGTGACTTTCTACCCTACTCGCAGACGCAGGCGGTGTCGCTCGGCGAGGGCAACTCACCCCTTCATCGTCTTGATGGCGTGGCGTCCACCCTCGGCATGAGCCAGTTGTTCGCCAAGGACGAGACGCGCAATCCGACCTGGTCGTTCAAGGATCGTCTGGCCGCGTCGGCGGTCTCATCAGCAAAGGCGCTGGGCGCGCGCACGATCGTGTCGAGTTCGTCCGGCAATGCCGGCGCGGCCGCGGCCGCGTATTCGGCGAAGGCCGGGTTGCCGTGCGTCATCCTGACTTTCAAAAGCTCGACCGGGCCGATGGTGACGCAGATGCGCGTTTACGGCGCCAAGGTCGTTACACTTGAAGCCAAGGCCGATCGCTGGACGCTGATGCAGCAGGCTGTCGCGCAGTATGGCTGGTTTCCGACGTCGCCGTTCTTCGGTCCCGCCGTCGGCAGCAACCCTTACGGCGTCGAGGGCTATAAGAGCCTCGCTTATGAGATCGCCGAGCAGATGAACTGGCAGGTGCCGGACTGGTGCGTGCTGCCGGTGTGCTACGGAGATGCGTTGATCGGCATGTGGAAAGGATTCGCCGAGCTGACGGCTCTTGGCTGGACTGACCGCATGCCGCGCCTCGTCGCCGCTGAAGTTTATGGCTCGATTAGCCACGCGCTGGCTCATGGCGGCGACGTTCTGCCGGAGATGGACAAGACACACGACACCATCGCCGTGTCGATCGGCGCGACGCGCGGAACGTTCCAGGCGCTGGATGCGGTGCGTCGCAGCGGCGGCCAGGCGGTGCGTATCGCCGACACAGAGATGATGCGCTGGCAGCGCACGCTTGCCGCCAGCGAAGGACTTTATGTCGAGCCGTCATCGGCCGGCGCGCTCGCAGCGATCGAGACGCTGCGGAATCGTGGTGTGATTGCGCAAGGCGACAGCACCGTCGCCTTGCTGACCGCGAGCGGGTTGAAAGATCCCGCTTCGACGGCGCGCGCACTGCCTGAAGAAATGGCAGCGCCGCTCGATCTCGATGGCGGCAGGCGCCTGCTCGCGTCGCAGGAATTTTGAAGATGGCGCGGCTCAATCATCAAAAATGGAGGGAGTGATACAATGTTGAAGCAGATGGCACTGACCGGACTAGGTCTTGCAATGTCCATCGCCACGCTTGTCGGCCCAGCGCCGGCGCGCGCTGAATATCCCGAGAAGCCGATCACGATGATCGTACCGTGGTCGGCGGGCGGCAGTACCGACCAGACCGCGCGCGTGCTGGCGAAGGCTGCCGAAGCTTATCTCGGTCAGCCGATCGTCATCATCAACCGTCCCGGCGCCTCGACCACGATCGGGATGGCCGAACTCGCCAAGGCGGCGCCTGATGGCTACACTATCGGCACCCTGTCGAGCACCGCCTATCTCGTCGCGCTGCAAGGACGGCAGCTGCCGTTCGATCCGATCGAGAGCTTCTCATATATCAGCTACTACGGAGACAATCTTATCGGCATCGCCGTGCTTGACGACTCGCCATTCAAGACGGTGCAAGACCTCATCGCCGAAGGTAAAAAATCGCCCGGCAAGATCAAGTATGGAACGGCCGGCGTCGGCACCACCCAGCACCTGACGACCGAGGCGCTGCAAAAAGGATCTGGGGCGAAGTTCGTTCATGTGCCGCAGAACGGCTCGGCAGCATCAATGCCGGCGCTGCTTGGCCGTCATGTCGATTTTGTGATGGAGGTTTCGGTCTGGGCGCCTTTCATCGAGAACAAGCAGGTGCGCCTGCTGGCGGTGACGACACCGAACCGGGCCAAGGCCTACCCGGATGTGCCGACGCTGAAGGAACTTGGCTATCAATCGCTGCTTTCGGTGCAGGCCATCATCGGTCCGGCCGGGATGCCTGAGCCGATCCGGACCAAGCTTGAGGGTGCCTTCCGCAAGGCGCTGACCGACAGCGCGTTCCAGCAGACCATGCAGCGCCTGGCGATGGAGGTCCGCGACCTGCCTGGTCCGCAGGTCAAAAAGCTCGTTCAGGACGAATATGCACTCGCCAAGGAGCTTATCGGCGAGATCAAGCGCTGAGCTTGCGTAGCAGCTAACGATCGAGGGCAGCATGAAGCAGGTGCTTCGACCAACACCGTTTATGGCGATCGTGCTGGCCATCGTCGCCATGGTGTTTGCATCCGGTGGCTACGGACTGGGTCTCTGGCAGGACGAGATGCCGAGTGCTGGACTTCTGCCGTTTGTGACGGCGCTGCTGCTACTGCCCTTGACGTTACGCATCTTCTGCGAGCGGCCTGCGGATGAAACTGCATTCAACCGCAGGCCGCTCGGCGCGGTTCTGCTGCTTGCCTGCTACGCGGCGACGTTGCCGGTGCTCGGCTTCGTCATTCCGACGATGATCATGATCATAATCTGGATCAAGGCGCTTGACGGACAGCCGCTGTTATCGACCGCGACTGTTGCGGTCATTCTGACGCTCGCCGGAGCGTTTCTGTTCGTGAAGTTGCTTCAAGTCCCCATGCCGTTATTGCCGAGGATCCTATGACCGACGCCCTTCAGCAAATCTGGTATGGGCTGACGCTGGCGGCGCTGCCGAACAATCTGCTTTATGCGTTGATCGGCTCCACCCTGGGGACGCTGGTCGGAGTGCTGCCTGGGCTTGGGCCGGTAACGACTATCGCTATTCTGCTGCCGGTGACCTACCAGGTCGGCGACCCGCTCGGTGCGATGATCATGCTGGCGGCGATCTATTACGGCGCGATGTATGGCGGGTCGACGACGTCGATCCTGCTCAAGGTTCCGGGCGAGGCGGCATCGGTCATTACCTGCATCGACGGCTATGAAATGGCCCGCCAGGGCCGTGCGGGTCCTGCCTTGGCGATCGCGGCCATCGGCTCCTTCATCGCCGGGACGGCGTCGATCTTCGGTCTCGCCTTGGTCGGCCCTATCGCCGCCAACTTTGCGGTATCGTTCGGGCCGCCCGAATATTTTGCCCTTGCCGTCTTCGGTCTTGCTTTATGCGCAACGCTCTCTGGCGGCTCGCCGATCCGCGGCGTGGCGATGGTTCTGCTCGGCATTCTGCTCGGCACTGTCGGGATGGATACCGTCACCGGGATCGATCGTTTCACGTTCGGTTCGCTGGAACTCGCCGACGGCATCGAACTTGTGCCGCTGTTGATGGGTCTGTTTGGCCTTGGTGAAATTCTCTGCAATCTTGAAGAAAAGGGGGCCTTTCAGCTTCTCACTGCAAAGATCGGCCGCATCTTGCCGTCGCGAAAGGATTGGGCCGACTCTTGGGGCGCGATCGGCAGAGGTTCGGTGTTCGGCTTTTTTATCGGCCTGATTCCGGGCGGCGGCGCCATCCTCGGTTCGCTGTTGAGCTACAGCGTCGAGAAAAAGCTGTCGAAAGAACCAGAGACATTCGGAAAAGGTGCGATCGCCGGCGTCGCCGGGCCGGAGTCGGCGAATAATTCCGCCGCTTCCGCATCATTCATTCCGCTGCTGACGCTGGGCATACCCGGTAACGCCGTAACCGCGGTGCTGTTTGCCGGCTTGTTGATCCAGAACATCACGCCGGGGCCGCTGATGATGGCAAAGCACCCCGATGTGTTCTGGGGCATCATCGCATCGATGTATTTCGGCAATGTCATGCTGCTGATCCTGAATCTGCCGATGGTCGGCCTGTGGGTGCAGCTCCTTCGTGTGCCGTTCTGGATTCTTGGGCCGGCGGTGCTGGTGATATCCGTGCTCGGTGTCTACAGCCTGCGCAACAACTGGTTTGACGTTAACCTGCTCATCGCGTCGGGTCTGGTCGGTTATCTGTTCAGAAAAGCCAGCCTCGATGCGACGCCTCTGGTCATGGCGTTCATCCTTGCCGACCTCCTCGATACCTCGCTGCGCCAGTCGCTGCTGATGGGCGACGGTAATATCGGGATCGTGGTGTCGCGGCCCATCTCGGGCATCATGCTCGCATTGTCGGCGGTGATTGTCGGGGTGCAGTTCTATGGTCATCTGCGTAGCAGGAAGCGGAAACAGATGAGTGATGTGGTGGCAAGCTGATGTCGTCGATCTCTCACAGCAGCAGCCCGGTACGGGCCGACTATCTGGAGAAGGTTACCGGACGAGCGGAGTTTATCTCCGATATCGTCGTGCCGGGAATGCTGCATGGGAAAATCCTGCGTAGCCCAATCCCGCACGGCCGTATCGTTAGTATCGACATCTCCGCGGCGCTCGCTCTGCCAGGCGTTGAAACTGTCTTTACGGGCGCAGACGTCGATGGATTTGACGCCCATTGGGGTCCATCGATCAAGGATCGGCCGGTGATCGCCATCGATCGCGTGCGCTATGTCGGTGAGCCGGTTGCCGTGGTTGCCGCGCTCGACGAACGGACCGCCTATGACGCGCTCGATCTGATCGAGGTCGAATACGAGGATCTGCCGTTCGTCACCGATGAAATGGCGGCTCTTGCCGATGATGCGCCGATCCTGCACGAGGCTCCCGAGCCATTGAAGGATTTCTACTTCAAGGGACAGGCCAAGACGATCCCGAGTACCAACGTTTTCCAGGACTATAAATACGAGGTTGGCAACGTCGATGAGGCGTTCGCAGCCGCCGATCGCGTGTTCGAGGATACGTTTACCTTCCCGATGGTGTTCCACTATGCAATGGAGCCGCATTGCGCCATTGCCTCGTTCCACGACGACGGAACGCTGACGGTGTGGAGTTGCGGGCAGGCGCCGACCATGGTGCAAAAGGTACTGGCGGGCATGTTCCGCATGCCGCTGTCGTCGATCCGCATCATTACGCCTTATGTCGGCGGCGGGTTTGGCGGCAAGGCGTCGGTCAAGATCGATCCGCTGGTGGCGGCCGTCGCATGGAAGGCAAAGCGCCCGGTGAGGATCTGCCTTTCCATCTCGGAGACCATGCTGACCTGTCGCCGGCTGAGCGCGTCGATCACTGTGAAGACCGGCGTCACCGCGAGCGGTGAAATCCTCGGGAAAGCGGTCAAGGTTGTGATGAACGGCGGCGCCTATGCCGACACCGGGCCGGCGGTGGCGGTGAAGGCGGCCAATCGCAGCATCGGCCCCTATCACATTCCGAATCTGCGGCTGGAGTCGCTTGCGGTCTATACCAATACCGTTCCCGGCGCGGCCTTCCGCTCGATCGGTGGCCCGCAGGCGGTGTGGGCGACGGAATCGCAGATGGATATCATCGCCGATGAGCTTGGCATCGATCCCGCCGAATTGCGCTATCGCAATATGCTGAAGGTCGGCGAGCGGGTCCGTCCCGATCTGCGCGGGATCGACGTCGACATGGCCACGGCATTGGGGTTGGCCTCGCAGACGATGAACCGGATCGAAGACGGGCATCCTGACAACAGGCTCGCCCGGGGGGCGGCCGTCGGCGCCTCCGACCCCGGCATCATGGCCGTGTCCTCAGCTATCTTGCGGCTGAAGATCGACGGTTCGATCCTTGTCCTATCGAACAGCGTCGAGATCGGCCAGGGTGTGCGCGAGGTGCTGGCGCTGATGGCGGCTGAGTTGCTCAAGCAGCCGCGCGAGGCCGTGACCGTTATGCAGCCCGACACCGCGCATGCGCCTTACGACTGGGGCACCGGCGCCAGCCGTTCGTCGCTGATGATGGGGTTGGCGTTGCAGGATGCGGCCAAGGATATTTTGAGCCAGCTCGCCGACATGGCGTCCGACTGCTTCGGCGTCGCCGCCGATAGTGTCGAGTTGCGTCCCGGCGGCGTCGCGTCCGGCGAACGCTTCTGGAGTTTCGCGGACGTGTTGCACGCCGCTTACGGTGTCGACAGCGGGGAGATCGTCGGCATCGGCCGCGTCACGCCGCGCTCCCGCGGCGGCACCCTGGCCGAGGCTCCGCTGTTCTGGGAAACCGCCGCGGCAATGTGCGGGATCGATGTCGATGAGGACACTGGCGCGATAAAGCTGCGAAACTACGTCAGCGTCGCCGATGTCGGTCACGTTCTCAATCGGGTGGCGGCGGAAGGTCAGGACGAAGGGGCGGCTATCCAGGGACTTGGTCACGCTCTCTATGAGGAATTGATTTACGACGACGGCCAGCCCGTCAATGCGACGATGATCGACTATCACGTCCCTACCATCGATGAAGCGCCGGAGACGTTTTCGACGGTGCTGGTCGAGAGCGGCACGGGGCCGGGACTGAATGGGGCGCGGGGCATGGGCGAGGGGGCGATTCTGCCGGTCGCGCCGGCGATCGCCAACGCACTGGCGGCGCGCTACCGGATTCGCATCCGCGACTTGCCGATTACACCGGAGAAGGTCTGGCGCGCGCTGCGGGACAGAAAGGCGCGGTAATGGATTTTACGATGGAGGTCGCCCTTCCGGAGACGCCGGAGCATGTGTGGGCCGTCATGATGGACGTGCCCCGCATCGCGTCGTGCATTCCGGGATGCGAGAACGTGCAGGAAGAGGCGCGGCTCGAACGCTATAGTGCCACCCTCAAGCAGAAGATCGGGCCGTTCAAGCTCGAAGTGCCCGCCGAGATAAAGGTCGACAACTACGAGGCGCCGCGTTCTCTCAAGGCGCAGGCGAGCGGCGTCGATAAGCTGACGCGGACCAAGCTCGCGGTGGTATTCGACGTCACCCTAACGCCGATCGAGCCGGCTTCGTGCCAGTTCTCGATCTCCGCCCAGCTCCAGGTTGCCGGCAAGCTGGCAAGTCTCGGGTATTCGCTGATCAAGAAAAAGGCGGAGGAGAATTTCGCGGAGTTCGAGAAGCGTATTCGTGCGCAGCTTGAGGCAATCTGACATGCTGCCCCATCCCTTCTCCTATCACCGGCCGGAATCGCTCGACGAGGCGTTCGAACTATTCGACCGCTACGACGGCGATGCCACCTTCTATGCCGGTGGCACAGAGCTTCTGCTGGCGCTCAAGGCCCGCGTTTTGCGCTACGGCCACCTGATCGACCTCAAGCGGATTCCGGGGCTGTCCAGCGTGCGAGAGGAGGGGGAGCATGTCGTCATCGGCGCGCTATCCTCGCACCATCGGCTCAGTACCGATCCGGTCGTCCGGCGGCACCTGCCGGCCTATGCGGCGCTGAGCGACAATGTCGCCAACATCCGCGTCCGCGTCTCGGGTACCATCGGCGGCAACTTGTGTTTTGCCGAGCCGCATGCTGATCCGCCGGCGTTGCTCGCCGCGATGGGAGCGTCCGTCGTGCTGCAAAGCGGTGAGGCGTACCGACAGATTGCGGTCGGCGAATTCATCGAAAGTGAATTTACGACCGCGCGGGCCGATCGCGAGATCATGACCGAGATTCGTGTGCCGCGCCCGCCTGCGGATGCGAAGTTCGTCTTCAAGAGCTTTGGTCATCTGGAGCGGCCTGCGGTCAGTGTTGCCGCCGGCTATTGTCCATCGGAGCAGGGCGAGCGGTTCCGGCTCTGGGTGGGAGCGATTGCCGAGCGGCCGCTGCGTCTGGTCGACGTGGAGCGGGCGCTTGACGAGGCCGGTTCGGCCGAGTTGGAGGACGTCCTTGAGACTGCGGCGGCTCGCGCAGCTGAGGAGCTTCCGGCCCTGTCGGACCTGCATGGCGGGGCCGACTACAAGCGCGCGCTGGCGCAAACCTTCATTTGTCGCGCCGTCCGGGAGTTGATCATGAGGGAAAGGCCATGACTAGAGCCGGCGCTATTCCGGTCAAGTTCGTCCTCAACGGCCGCGAGTGCGAGATCGAGGTCGCGCCGTTCGATCTTCTGATCGATGTTCTGCGCGACCGGCTCGATCTGAAGGGCACGAAGCGCTCGTGTGATGTGGAAGTTTGCGGTGCCTGTACGGTGCTGCGCGACGGGATGCCGATCAGCAGTTGCACGACGCTTGCGGCCGATATCGACGAGACCAGCGTTCTGACGATCGAGGGAGTTTCCGACGCGCAACTAAGCGCGGTGCAACAAGCATTCGTCGACCACGGGGCGCTGCAATGTGGCTTCTGCACGCCGGGCATGGTGCTCGCGGTGACGTCGCTGCTGAATGAAGACCCGCACCCCTCCGACCAGAAGATACGCCACTACCTGCGCGGCAATATCTGCCGCTGCACCGGCTATGTGAAAATTCTCGACGCGGTGAAAAGCCTTGCTTGATATCTCAATCTCGTGCGACGGCCGCGACGCGCCGGAGGCGTTTGTCGCACGGATCGACGCGGGCGAGGCCGCCGGCGCGGCCAGCGTCTGGATTGCCAATCACCTGTTCATGCGCGATCCGGCGACGCTCGCCTCGGTGGCGCTGGCGCGGACCACTGCGATGCGCGCGGTGCTGATGGCGGTCAGTCCCTTCACCGTTCATCCGGTTCAGATTGCCATGGCGGCCGCGACCCTCGACGAATTTTTTCCGGGGCGCGTGTCGGTGTGTCTCGGCGTGGGCGCGCCGGCCGACCTCAAGGCGATCGATCGTGAGGCTTCGAAGCCGCTTGCGGCCATGCGCGAGGCTATCGATATCATGCGCGCATTGTTCGGCGGCGAGACTGTGACAGCCGAGAACAGAACGTTCAGCGTGCGCGGGCGTAAGCTCAGCGCCGGCCGCCGCGACATCCCCATCATCCTGGCCGCGTCGGGGCCGCAGATGCTGGAGTTGGCCGGTAGCTGCGCCGACGGCGTTCTGATCAGCGCCGGCGCTTGCGTCGAATTCGTCAAGTGGACGCTCGACAGCGTGCATCGCGGCGCTAAAGGCCGGGCGGTTCGCAGCCATGGCCTGGTCTATGCGGCGGTGGACGAGGAAGAGACCAAGGCGCATGACCGTCTGCGGCATATCCTCGCCAACCTGCTGCGCGGTTCGCATCACGCCGCCAACCTGAGGATGGCGGGCAGCGTGCTCGACCAGAAGGCGTTGAATCAGGCGATCCTGGACGGGGACTGGGCGCGCGCCGAAGCCTTCATCACCGATGACATCGTTCGAAAGCACGCGGCGAGCGGCAGCCCCGAATTGATCCGCTCGCGCATCGAAGCCTACCGCGCCGCCGGTCTCGACGAGATCGTGATTTCCGGCGCGCGGGATTCCGATCAGATCGCCGGCATCATAAAAGCCGTCAGCTAAAGGGAGACGTTATGAAGTTCAGTGTCTGTATCTCGACCGGCTTCGAAGGGGTGATGTACCCCATTCCGTTCAGCGGTCCGGAAGACTTGATCCGTCAGGGCGTGCTCTGCGAGAAGCTCGGCTATCATTCGGTGTGGGGCAACGACCACGTCACGACGCAGGATTACGTCCGTGATCTGTTTCCGGGCAAGGTGCCGAATTTCTACGAGCCGCTGATCGTGCTGGCGGCGATCGGCGCGGCTACCAAAACGCTGAAGCTCGGCACGGCTATCACCGTGCTTCCGATGCGCGAGCCGGTCTATCTCGCCAAGCAGGCCATCACTCTCGATCAGGTCTCCAACGGCCGCTTCATCATGGCGGTGGGCATCGGCGCCTATCGCGAGGAGTTCGCGGCCTGGGGCGGCGAGCGCGTCAAGGGTGCGCGTCGCGGCGACATGATGGACGAGGGGCTTGAAGTCCTGCACAAACTGTTCACCGAAACGCGCAGCAGCTTCAACGGCAAGTATTATAGTTATACCGACCTTGAACTGGCGCCCAAAAGCATCGCGCAGCCGTTCCCGCTTTATATCGGTGGCCACAATGTCGAGGCTATCGAGCGGGCAGCGCGCTACGGTCAGGGCTGGCTCGGCGGATGGCGTCCGCTGAAGGAGCTGGAGGAACGCATCGCGCTTCTCAAGCGTCGTGCCGCCGAGCTGGGGCGCGATCCCGCCTCCATCGAGGTGGCGCCGCAGTTCTCCGTGACCATCGACAGGACCATGGAGGCCGCCGAGAAGCGCTACATGGAAAGCGGTCTCGTCGCCCATCGCCAGTCGCTGGCCTACACCGGGCGCGATCTCAGCCAACAGGTGATCGCAAATCTGGTCGGCTCGCCCGACGTCATTCTTGAAAAAGTCAGCAAGCTGCGCGATATCGGCGTCGATCATTGCTCGGCTTTGATGTTTCCTGCCAACTCCGTGCAGGAAATGGATGAGCAGATCGAGTGGTTCGCGACCGACGTGATGGCCAAATTCCATTGACGAAGCGGGCGCGCGCTAATGTGTGCTGAAGATGTATCATCATATGACGCGATCGATCTCTCGACGCTTGGCCGCGCGGATCGCTACAAGATCCTGACGGGGGCAGTGGTCCCGCGGCCGATCGCCTTCGTCACGACGCTGAGCTTGACCGGCATCGTCAACGCGGCGCCGTTTAGTCAGTTCGTGATCGTCGCGGTCGATCCCGGACTTTTGGGGATCTCCATCGGTCCGAGCGGGCGGGGACCGAAGGATACCCTGAATAATATCCGGACGTCGGGAGAATTCGTGATCAATATGGTTCCGGCGCATTGGGCCGGCGTCGTGCAGGCGGCATCGGTCGAACATCCCGCCGACGTCAGCGAGGTTGATCTGCTCGGCCTCGATCTCCTCGCATCCTCATGCGTCAAGCCTCCCCGCCTTGCCGGATCCGACATCCAGTTTGAGTGCCGGACGCACACAATCTGCGAGTTTGGCGATGCGCCGAACTTCTTTGCCATCGGCGCGGTCGTCCGTATGCATGTGCGGCAGGGACTTGCGGAAAACAGCAAGATCGATCCGCAACGTTATCGTCCGCTGGCAAGGATCGGCGGGCGCAATTATGTCACGATGGGTAAGGTGATATCGATCCCCTGACCGTCGTGATGCGCTCGGCCCGGCGCGAAGACGGGCGGGCTGCTCGCTGCGGATTGCCTCAAGCGCAACCTTCGCCTTGAACTCTGCCGAAAACCGTCTGCGTGTCTTCATCCTGGATCATCCTCTTCATCGGAAGATCCGCCTTAGGCCCGTGTCGAAAAAGCCGGCACCGTCTCTGCCAGTGACCCTCCGTTACCTTCAAGGACTTCTGCTGGTTTAGGGCGTGCTTTTCGCCCGCATGGCGCGACGCACTTCGTCTGGCGTGGCGAGGCTGTAGCCGCTTTTTCCGAGGCGATTGGCCACCCCGCGCACCAGCGACACGTTCGATTCCCGTGTGCCGAGGGGCGCATCTTCGAGGCCGACGCGAATGTGCCCGCCGCGGCTGGCGGCGTACGGCACCAGATCGTCAAGACTGACGCCCAGACCTGCGACCATCCACGGGGCGCCCGGCGCCTCGGCCGCCAGCAAGTTCAGATAAGCGTCGAGCGCGTATGGCTGTGGTGGAAAGCCGAAGCTGAACTGATCGCTGAACATAAAGCGGTAGACAGCCTGCGGCATGGCCGGATAGCGCTTTGCCCAAGCCGCCCCCAGTCTCAGGAAGCCGGGTTCGTAGATGGCATAGCTTGGCGAGAAGCCGTATTGCTGCGCCAATCGCAGGCCATATAGCAAATGCGTTTCCGGATTGGTGTAGACGAATCCCTGCTTGTCAGCCCGAATGCCGTCGAGCAGCGCAATGTTGGTGGAGCCGGGATCGACCACTGCCCATTCCAGCAACCCGCGCTGGGCAAGAATGTCCACAGCCTGAAAGCGTTCGGCCGCGGACGGAATCTCCGCCTGATCGGCAGAGCCGACGAACGGCAGCGTCGGATAGACGATTACATCGACGTGCGACCGAATGCCCTCGATGATCGATGCGTATAGATCGGCATCGTCACGCTGGCGTCCGGTCGCAACATCATAGGCATGGAGATGAACGATCGCCGCGCCTTCGCGCGCGCAGGCGATCGCTTCATCGATGATCTCCTCCGGGGCAATCGGAATGCCGGGTTGGGTATCCCGGCCCCACGGGCCGTTGAGAGCGACTTCAAGCCACACCGGATGCGTCATGATGCGGCCCCTCTGAATGGCCTGGCCTTCTGCGCGCGTCTATTTGCGCTGTTGCGCCTGCCGGGCGCGGATCTGGTAGCTGTCGAAGCTATACTCGGCGACCTGCCACCACAAATACTGGTCGCCGCGGAAGCTTGTTATCGACTCGAGCATCTTCTTGAAAGCGGCGTTGCCGGCGCTGATTTCCTGATAGAGTTCATTGGCCGCGTTGAGAGAGGCATCCATGACCTCGTTCGGGAACGGCCGAAGCAGGGCGCCGGCCGCCACCAGCCGGCGCAGCGACGCCGGATTTTCCGCATCGTACTTCGCCTGCATCCAAGTATTGGTCTCAGCCGCGGCCGCCGCAAGAATAGCCTTGTAGGAATTCGGCAGCTCGTTCCAGTGGTTCAAATTGAACATGACGGAGATGACGGTGCCGCCGTCCCACCAGCCGGGATAGTAATAATACTTCGCGACTTTGTGGAAGCCGAGCTTTTCGTCGTCGTAGGGACCGGACCATTCCACGGCATCGATGGCGCCGCGCTCAAGCGCCGGATAGACGTCACCGCCTGAAAGCATCTGTGGCACCACGCCGAGCTTTTGCAGGATGCGTCCGGCGAGGCCGCCGACACGGAACTTGAGGCCCTTCAGATCGTCGACGGATTTGATCTCTTTGCGAAACCATCCGCCCATCTGGACGCCGCTGTTGCCGGCCGGCAAGCCGTACAGATTGAACCCGGCGTAAAATTCGTTGAGCATCTTGTTGCCGTCGCCGGCCGCGAGCCAGGCGTTCATCTGCCGCGGATTGAGGCCGAATGGCAGCACCGTGCCGAACGTAAAAGCTGGGTCCTTGCCGATGGCGTAATAGCTGCAGGTGTTGCACATCTCGACGGTGCCGGCGGCGACGGCATCGATGGCCGCGCCGCCTCCCGGCACGATCTCTCCCGCGGCGAACGGCTTGATGTTGAAGTTGTTGTCGGTCGCCTCGGCAACCAGCTTGGCGAAGTGCACCGCGCCGCCATAGAGCGTGTCGAGCGATTTCGGAAAGGCCGACACCAGCCGCCAGTTCAGCTTGGGCGCGGATTGCGCGACGGCCGGAGAGGCGATCAGCGTAGCGGCGCCAATGCCGGGCAGCGATTTCAGAACGTCACGACGCTTCATGTTCGATTCCTCCAGAGGATTGCCGATCCTGCGGTGCCAGTTGCACCGTTGCCTGCCAGGGGCTTTGGCCCCGGTTACTTGTCGTTGCGAAGCCAGGGCATCATCGCCCGCAACCGAGCGCCGACCTCCTCGACCGGATGCGCCCGCGCCCGCCTGCGCATGGCTTCGAAGGCCGGCTGGCCAGCGTTGCACTCGGTGATCCACTCGGAGGCAAACTTGCCGTTTCTGATTTCATCAAGGATGACCCGCATCTCGCGCCGCGTTTCCTGGGTGATCAACCGCGGCCCGCGGGTGTAGTCGCCGAATTCCGCGGTGTTCGATCCCGAGTTGCGCATGCCGGATATGCCGTCGCGCGTCACCATGTCGACGATCAGCTTCAGTTCGTGGACGCACTCGAAATAGGCCATCTCCGGCGCGTAGCCCGCTTCGATCAAGGTTTCAAAGCCAGCCTGAACCAGTTCGAACAGGCCGCCGCAGAGGACCACCTGTTCGCCGAACAGATCTGTCTCGGTTTCTTCCTCGAATGTCGTGCTGATGACGCCGGCGCGCCCGCCGCCGATCGCGCCCGCATAGCTCAGCGCGAGTTCCTCGGTGTTGCCGGAAGCGTCCTGGCGAACCGCCACCAGGCACGGCACGCCGGCACCGGCTGCGTATTCCCACCGCACGGTGTGCCCCGGAGCCTTGGGGGCGACCATGAAGACGTCGATGTCCTGGCGCGGGCGGATCAGGCCATAGTGGATGTTGAATCCGTGCGCGAAGCCAAGCGATGCCTCCGGCTTCATCGCGTCTGCAAGCTCCTCCTTGTAGATGGTGGCCTGCACCTCGTCGGGGGCGAGCATCATGATGACGTCCGCCGTGCGCGCCGCTTCCGACGCCGACATCACGGTAAATCCGTCCTGCCCGGCCTGTTCCGCCGCCGGGGTGCCTGTTACCTCCGCGACGACGACCGCGACGCCGCTGTCACACAAATTCTGGGCGTGCGCATGGCCCTGGCTGCCGTAGCCGACGATGGCGACGGTCTTCGATTTGATCAGCCCGATATCGATGTCCCGGTCGTAGCGGATATGCACTCTAGGCTCCGTGTAGTTTCATTGTATGAAACATGCAGCAGTCCGGGTAGGGAAAGACAAGTCGTGATATACTGCAATATATGGTAAGCATGTCAATCATCCTTTACATTTATGAGATTTCAATTCCATAGTATGGAATCATACCTTAACGCTAAGATGCTGACATGAGCGACAGTTCGGGACCGAGATCGGTTGAGCGAGCGATAGAACTGATCAAGCTTGTCGCGCGGGCGGAGCCAAAGGGCGGCCGGCTGATCGATCTGGCGAACCAGAGCCGCCTGAGCCGCGCGACCACGCATCGACTGCTGTCCGGCCTGATCGGCGAGGGCCTGATCGAACAGGCCGCCAACGGCGGGCGCTATTTCCTTGGCCCCGAGGCAACGGTGCTGGCGCGCGCCGCCAGGTTAAGGATCGATTGGGCCGGCATCGCCGCCAACAGTCTTCGCCGCCTGGTCGGTGTCGCGCAGGATGTGACGCTCCTGACGCTCCGGTCGGGCAGCGAGGCCGTTATCGTCGAACGCCTTGAAGGCGATTTTCCGCTCCGCACCCACGTTGCCAAGCTTGGCGACCGTCATCCGGTGGGCGTGGGGGCGGCGTGGATTGCGATGCTGGCCGAGATGGCCGATGCCGAGATCAAGCGGCTTCTCGCGTTGAGCACGGTGCAAAGGCAGCAGTTTCCCGGCTTTTCCAGCAACTCGGTATGGACCCTGGTTCGCGAGGCGCGAGACCGGGGTTACGCCGTGAACCCCGGCCTTGTTTTCGAAGGCTCGTGGGGCATGGCGCTTCCTGTCGTGCTCGACGGTGGGCAACCGGTCGCAGCCGTCACCATTGCCGCGCTTGCCAACCGCCTGACGCCCGAAAGGCAGGCGACGCTGCTCCCTGCTCTGCGAAGAGAGGTCGATGTCATTTCCGAGATGGCGCGTGCGGCCCATCATCGGTCGGTGGCCTGATGGTGCAATCCGATGGTGGCTTGCGCATCATGGGACTCTCGCCAGAAGAAGCGTCGTCGAACGCAGACGCGCGCACCACGAATGCAGCACTGTCGCCGACCATGTCCGATTTCGGAGCGCGTGAAATGAGCCAAGCGATCCCACCATCGTCCGAGTCGCTCTCACCAGCCGCGACGACGGATCCGGCGTCCCCGCGCGTCATGAATCTGGCGCATCTGATCACCCAGAATGCGCGCCGCTTCGGAGATCGGGTCGGCTTCATCTGGAAGGAGCGGACCTGGACCTGGAAGGACATCGACCGGAACGTGACGGCGCTCGCCGCCGCGCTCGCGCAACGCGGAATCGCGAAAGGCGACCGGATTCTCATTCATTCGAAAAATTGCGATGAGATGTTCTGGTCGATGTTCGCCGCGTTCCGCATCGGCGCCATATGGGTGCCGACGAACTTTCGGCAGATGCCGGGAGAGATCGCCGAGCTTGCCGTTCAGGTCGACGTCAAGGCCTTTCTCTGCCATGGCGATTTTCCCGATCATGCTGCGGCCGTCGCCGTGGCCCAGCCGGATCTTGCGTTTATCTGGCGGATCGGCGCCGGTTCGCTCGGGGAGGATTCGCTGTCGCATGTGATTGAGACCCATGCCGGACGACCATGCCCGGAAGCTGCCGTGCATCACAACGATCCGTGTTGGTTCCTGTTCACGTCGGGGACGACGGGGCGCTCCAAGGCAACCGTGCTGACCCACGGCCAGATGGCTTTCGTGATCACCAGCCATCTCTGCGATCTGATGCCTGGAACGACGGAAGCGGACGCCTCTCTTGTTGTGGCGCCGTTGTCTCATGGGGCTGGCGTACACCAGCTTTGCCAGGTTGCGAGGGGCGTGCCCACGGTCCTTCTGCCGACCGAGCGCTTCGATCCCGGTGAGGCCTTCCGCCTCATCGAGCAGCACCGGATCACCAATATGTTTACCGTGCCGACCATCCTGAAGATGATGGTCGAACACCCGTCCGTCGATAGCCGCGATCACTCCTCGCTGCGCTATGTGATCTACGCCGGCGCGCCGATGTATCGTGAGGATCAGAAACTGGCCTTGAAGAAACTTGGCAACGTGTTGGTCCAATATTTCGGGCTAGGTGAGGTGACCGGCAACATCACCGTGCTGCCTCCGGCCTTGCACACGATCGACGACGGACCGGACAGTCGCATCGGCACCTGCGGGGTCGCGCGCACCGGCATGCAGGTCGAGATTCAGGATGATAACGGGAAGCCTGTGGCGCCGTTCGAGACCGGGGAAATCTGCGTCATCGGGCCGGCCGTTTTCGTCGGCTATTACAACGACCCGGCCGCAAACGCGCAGGCCTTTCGTAACGGCTGGTTCCGAACCGGAGACCTCGGCCATATGGATGACGAAGGCTTCGTCTATATCACCGGGAGGGCCTCCGATATGTATATTTCCGGCGGCTCCAATATCTACCCGCGCGAACTGGAGGAAAAGCTCCTGACGCACCCCGCCATTTCCGAAGCCGCGGTGCTTGGGATGCCCGATCCGTTTTGGGGGGAAGTTGGAATTGCGGTATGTGTCGCGCGCCACGGCGTGACCGTGAGCGAAGCGGACATTGCGTCCTTTCTTGGCGAGAAAGTGCCGCGATACAAGATGCCGCAGCGTTTCCTGTTCTGGAGCGAGCTTCCCAAGTCCGGCTACG
The DNA here is from genome assembly GCA_049646625.1 of Xanthobacteraceae bacterium. Lineage (GTDB taxonomy): Bacteria > Pseudomonadota > Alphaproteobacteria > Rhizobiales > Xanthobacteraceae > PRO6. Next base: position 4,672 of record JBARWE010000023.1, on the reverse strand, counting down.
GCAAAGTCCCTAAGCGTCTCATCCGCGCGAAATTGATGGAGCTTGATCGGCCTGGTGCCGCTGGGGAGGGGGCAGGCGGTGACGGGCACTAGCAGCCGGGCTGCGATGCGTTACGTTCGACAGCCGGGCGCCCCGCTCGCCGAGCGTATCCAGTGGGCGCCCGTATCCGGTAGGTCTTTCACCTTCAGGGTTGAGGCGGGTCTGCCGTTGCTCGAAGCGGTGCGTCGTGGGTTCGCAAGCGCCGGCTTCAAAAGCGGGGTGCTGAGAGCGACCGCTGGCGCACTTGAACCGTTCGCCTACGTCATGCCGGCGCTCTCGAAGACCGGCGAGCATGCGGCCTTCTACAGCGACACTTTTCGACCGGCCGGAACGACATTTCTAACTGCCATGGCAATGACCCTAGGCTTGCGGGACGACGCAGCCTTTTTTCATTGTCATGCGCTGTGGCACCAGGCCGATGGAACGATGCTTGGCGGCCATATCCTTCCAGAGGAAACGTATGTGGCCGAGCCGTTCGACGTGCAGGCCTTCGGCATCGAAGGGGCGAAGTTCGTGGCCGAGCACGACACGGAAACGAATTTCAGGCTGTTTGGCCCGAAATTCTCGGCGGCGGGGCCGGCAAGCAGCGCGGCCAGGGCGTTCGCACTCCGCCTGCGTCCAAACCAGGATCTGACAACGGCGCTCGAACAATTCTGCCGGTCGCAGGGATTCGCATCTGCTATCGTCCACGGCGGGGTCGGCAGCATTATTGGCGCCCGATTCACTGACGGCAGGCGGGTCGATCCGTTCGTCACCGAGATGGCCATCAGGTCCGGCGAAATTGCCCCCGATCCGAACGGCGCACCCCGCGCCAAACTCGATGTCGTCCTTGTGGACCATACCGGAGGCACAGCGGAAGGTGTTCTGCTGCGAGGCGATAACCCGGTTCTCATGACGATGGAATTGGTGCTCGAACCGCTGTCAATTCGGCTCTGAGTCAATTGCAAACCTGGTGTCGGACTCATGACTATAAGGTAGCCGTCCCTGCCATTATCGAGCCGTCTGTTTTCGAACAGGTTCAAATGCAACCGTGGGCGCGCAGCCTGCGGGTTGGGTCCCTGCGGGGGCGAACTAAGTTTGCAGACGAGTACCGAACTGGCGCGCCGGACAGGATGAAAATGGGAACTGCTATGTTATTGTCGCAGTTATTTAATTCTTGATTGGCGGAGGGCGATGGATAGCCCCAATCGGCGAACGTGTAGAAATTTGTCCCATTCGTGCCAGCCGGGATACGGCCAGGACGTGTAGTTGGTCCACCGATTTGCCCCGGTTCGTTTAGAAGCGCCGTTTGAGATTGAAGACGTGCTGACCACCATTTTCATAATTATCTCCGGCCGACGGTAGCCGCGTGGCCGCCCAATCTGGCCAATCGAGACTATTTGCCAATGACTCCCTCCATGAGGCAGTATCCTGAAAGTCTTAGGAAGATTCGAGAAATGGGATGAGGGCGCGTGGCAAGGTGGACAGGTGATCCGGGAATAACTGCGGTTCTGAAGGGTGCCGACGCTTGGCGTGAGCGATGCTTCACAGCCTCCATGTCGATTTTGACGGATCGACCGCTATGGACGCTCAGCAATCTAAACGACCTGCTAACTCGCTTCACTGGCAATCCAATTTCCGGCAGCCGGGATTTCCTTGACAAGCTATCGGAGCAGCTTAAGGACGCGCCGGCTGAAATTCCGCAGCTGGCAGCCGAGGTTCTCTGGTTTCTCAATCTGTTTCCGCATCCAGGGACGATGAAAGCCGAGACCAAGCGCGAGCAAATCAAGACGGTATGGCAATGGTCAGGAGAGGATGTCCCTGCTTCCCCGTTTCTGAATGACGACACTCTGGGCGGTGTCGGCAACCCGGGGACTGCTTACGCCACCCATCGCCCCATGGAATTTGAGTATCTCATCCGCACCGTGGCAGCGTTCAAAGCCTTGGCACCGGCTGAGCAGACCCGCCCCATGAATGAGGACGTGCCCTGGACCTTCATGACATGGCTTGACGAGCAGCCGGGTTCTGAGCGCCGGCTCGTGCGGAATACTCTTCTGTACTTCCTGTTTCCCGATCATATCGAGCGCAATACGTCACGCGCTCATAAGCAGCAGATTTACGAGGCGCTGAAAAACAAGCTGCCGGTTGCCAAGCGTGTTGATTGCCGCTGAGAACTGACCCGGGATTTTCGCCGAGAAGTGACCCGCCTTCATGTATGGTTCGGGTGTCAGGTTTTGGTCAAGATGGGTGCTTTCTCCTTCTTTGTTGGTGTGGTCTGGGCTGAGCTGTTCTTGAAGCGGAAGCTGTCGTTTCCGGTCTCCAGGATGTGGCAGTGATGGGTGAGCCGATCGAGCAGCGCCGTGGTCATCTTGGCGTCCCCGAAGACGGTCGCCCATTCGCTGAAGCTGAGGTTGGTGGTGATGACGACACTGGTGCGCTCGTAGAGCGTGCTCAGCAGATGGAACAGCAGCGCCCCGCCTGACGCGCTGAAGGGCAGGTATCCGAGTTCGTCCAGGATGACGAGATCGGAATGGGCGAGCCGGTTGGCGATCTGGCCGGCCTTGCCCTGGGCTTTCTCCTGCTCGAGCGTGTTGACGAGCTCGACGGTGGAGAAGAAGCGGACACGCTTGCGATGGTGCTCGACCGCCTGCACGCCAAGGGCGGTAGCGATATGGGTCTTGCCGGTGCCCGGGCCGCCGACAAGCACGACATTGTTGGCATCGTCCATGAACTCGCATCGGTGGAGCTGGCGCACGAGGGCCTCGTTGATCTCGCTGCTGGCGAAGTCGAAGCCGGCCAGGTCGCGATAGACCGGGAAGCGGGCTGCCTTGAGCTGATAGGCCACGGACCTGACCTCCCGTTCCGCCATCTCGGCCTTCAACAGTTGCGACAGGATGGGGATGGCGGCCTCGAAGGCGGGAGAAGCCTGTTCGGTGAGTTCGGCGACGGCCTGCGCCATGCCGTGCATCTTGAGGCTCCTGAGCATGACGACGATAGCGCCGCTGGCGGGATCATGACGCATGACGCACCTCCCGAACCTGGCGCAGAGCATCATAGCGCTCAACATTGGCCTGCGGTTCCTTGACCAGGCTCAGCGCCTGCGGCGTATCCACGATCGGCGTCTCGATCGGCTTGCCGTCAACCAGCCTGTGCAGGAGATTGAGGATGTGGACCTTGGTCGGAACGCCGCCCTGCAACGCCATCTCCACGGCCGTCAGCACGACCTGCTCGTCATGCTGCAGGACGAGCGACAGGATCTCGACCATCTCGCGGTCGCCGCCGGGCTTCCTGAGCAGATGCTGCTGCAGCCGTTTGAAGGCTTCGGGGAGTTCAGTGAAGGGAGCGCCGTTGCGCAAGGCTCCGGGCTTGCGCTGGATGACCGCCAGATAGTGACGCCAGTCGTAGACGGTGCGACCGGGGCCGTCATGCGACCGCTCGATGATGCGGCAGTGCTCGCATACGATCTGCCCCTCCGCGGCAACCACAATCCGTTCCGGATAGACCCGGAGGCTGACCGGCCGGTTGGCGAAGGAAGCCGGCACGCTGTAGCGGTTGCGCTCCAGATGGACCAGGCAGGTCGGAGAGACCCGCTTGGTGTATTCGACGAAGCCGTCGAAGAGGCGTGGCATGGGCATCAGGAACCGTGCTTCCTCGGCCCGGATGTCTTCGATCGTTCCCGGCCTGAGGCCATGGGGGTTCTGTTGCCACAGCTCCCGGCAGCGCTGCTCCAGCCAGTCGTTCAATGCCTCCAGCGATGGAAAGCGCGGCATCGGCTGCCATAGCCGGTGGCGCGCATCCTGGACGTTCTTCTCCACCTGCCCCTTCTCCCAGCCCGAAGCCGGATTGCAGAACTCGGTCTCGAACAGATAATGGCTGGCCATGGCCGAGAAGCGGGCATTGACCTGCCGCTCCTTGCCGCGCCCGATCCTGTCGACCGCCGTGCGCATGTTGTCGTAGATCCCGCGCCGGGGAACGCCGCCCAAAACCCGGAAAGCGTGGTTGTGGGCATCGAACAGCATCTCGTGCGTTTGCAGCGGATAGGCCCGCACGATGAAGGCACGGCTGTAGCTGAGCTTGAAGTGCGCCACCTGAAGCTTGGTGCGCTCGCCGCCGATGACCGCCCAGTCTTCCGACCAGTCGAACTGAAAGGCCTCGCCGGGTTCGAACGCCAACGGCACGAAGGTGCCGCGCCCGCTCGTTTGCATCTGTCGCTGGCGCTCTTCCTTCCAGGCCCGCGCAAAGGCGGCGACACGACCATATGAGCCCTCATAGCCGAGGCTCATCAGGTCCGCATGCAATTGCTTGATCGTGCGCTTCTGCTTGCGCGGCCTGTTTGCTTCCGTCCTCAGCCACGCTGACAGCCGCTCGGCATAGGCATCAAGCTTGCTCGGCCGCTCCGGCACCTGGAAGCGGGGCTCCACCTCGTCGGATCGCAGGTATTTGCGGATCGTGTTCCGCGACAGCCCCGTGCGCCGCGCAATCTCCCGGATCGAATGTCCATCCCGCAGATGCCAGCGTCGGATAACGCTCAGTAACGCCATGTCTATCACTCCAATGTCCCCTGCGATCAACCAGCAGGAGTGGGTTCAAACATGGGTCACTTCTCAATGGAAAAACCGCCCAATCCCGGGTCAGTTCTCGGCGGAAATCAACA
>JBARWE010000022.1:0-19668 GCA_049646625.1 Xanthobacteraceae bacterium | reverse complement strand
TAGCCGATAGGAAATCGTGCGCCGTAGCGGACGTCCTTCGGGACCAAGCAGCCGTTAACAAGACCTTGGATTTATCCATGGGTCACAAAATCGGAACGCAGGCTCCTCCGTGCAAACGGAAAGCCTGCGTTTCTGTTTTGGAGGCATGATCGCCTTCCGCTGCCTTCGGCAGTTGACCGAGTTCGCCGCTGCTAGACCGGGCTTGCGACGCGACAAGAAGGAAAGAGAGAGGCGCCCTCGACTATCGTTTAACACGCCTTCTGCGTGCAAACCGTTTTCACTTCCCGCGAAAGCGCTATAGTTGCCCTTAAAAAAGGGGCGGGAATGGATACGGCCGGGGGCGAACGCCCAGAACAATTCGCGATCGACGTCTGTGAGACCGACGATAGCGGCGACGCAGACAAGGGGCCAGTCATCGTCGCCGATGTGGCCGCCAGCTTTACTTACGCCTCCTATCAGAATGCGATACCGGTCATCCGATCGATCGAGATCGAGAACAGCACCGGCACACACGTCGAGAACTGCCGGCTTGAACTGACATCCTCGCCTTCGTTTCTGAGGCCAAAGTCATGGACCGTCGATCGGCTGATCCCCGGCGATAAATTGCCACTCAGCGACCGCAAGGTCGAACTCGACGCCAGCTATCTCGCCGGCCTCAACGAGGCGGAGCGCGGCGAGATCACGCTTCGCCTGTCCTCGGCAGGTCAGGTGTTCGACGAACAGCGCCTCGCCGTCAGGCTGCTGGCGCGCGACGAGTGGGGCGGCGTCGCCGATATGGCGCAGCTCCTGCCGGCCTTTGTCATGCCGAACGATCCGGCCATCGCGCCGATCCTGCGGACTGCCGCGGAACGGCTCGTCGCGCACGGCCATCCCGGCGGATTGGATGGCTATCAGTCGCAAAACCCGCAACGGGCCTACATGCTGACCGCCGCCGTCTATTCGGCCGTCGCCGGGATGGCGCTGCATTACGCGGAGCCGCCTGCCAGCTTCGAAAGTCGCGGCCAGAAGATCAGGCGTCCGAGTACGGTCGCCGCGGAGCGGCTGGCGACCTGCCTCGACACCACGCTGCTGATGGCCGCCGCGCTGGAAGGCGCCGGACTGCACCCGGTCATCCTGTTGTTCGACGGACACGCGGCGGCGGGGGTCTGGCTGGTCAAGCGAACCTTCGCCAACGCCATCGAGACCGACCCGATGGAGGTCCGCAAGGCGCTGGCCTCTCATGAGCTGATCGTCTTCGAGACGACCGGCGTGACGCTTCGCCCCATGATGACGATGGAGAGCGCGCAGCGCGCTCTCGACCACCGCTTCCGCGAGGAGGAAGCGCACGCCTTCGTCGCGGCGATCGACGTCCGGCGCTCGCGCAGCGGCGGCATCACGCCGCTGGCCTCGCACGAACCGATCCGGCGCAATGGCCTTGATGATGAGACAGCGCCCGTTGCCGATCTGCCCCTGCCGCCAGCGCCGGTCTTCAGCGAACTTCCGCCTGAGGTCACCGAGGTCAAGCCGACCACCGCGGCAGGGCGCATCGACCGCTGGCAAAAGAAGCTGCTCGACCTGACCCTGCGCAATAGGCTCCTGAACTTCCCGGATTCAAGGAAGACGATCCCGTTTCTCTGCACCGATGTGGCCTATCTTGAGGATCGGCTTGCAGAAGGCGCTGCGATCCGGATCATTTCGCTGCCCGAGCAGAACCCGCTCGGTGAGCGCGATGCAACGCTCTATCGCGACGTCCACGGACGTGATCTGCAGCGCGGTTTCGCGGCCGAAGCCCTGCTCAGAGACGAACTGCCCTCGCCGCTCGATCCACGCCAGCTCGAGGCCCGGCTGATCGACCTGCACCGGCAGGTCCGCAACGATTTTGCCGAGGGTGGCGCGAACACCCTATTTCTCGCGGTCGGCTTCCTGCGCTGGAAGAAGAAGCCGACCGACGAGCGCAGCTATCGGGCACCGCTGCTGCTGGTCCCGGTGAAGCTGGAGCGCCGCAGCGCCAGTTCGCGCTTCACGATCCGCTTCCACGAGGACGAATCCCGCTTCAACGCAACGCTCCTGCAGTTTCTCGAGCGCGATTTCGATCTGCACCTGCCGCAGTTCGGCGGCGATCTGCCGCTCGACGACAACGGCGTCGACATGCCGCGTCTTCTCGCCATGATGCGCCAGGCGGTGCGCGACGTCCCCGGCATGGAGGTCGTCGACGAAACGGCACTGTCGACGTTCTCATTCGCAAAATTTTTGATGTGGAAGGATCTGGTGGACCGCACCGAGGCGCTGCGTCAGAACAGGGTCGTTCGCCATCTGATCGACACACCGGAGCAGCCATTTCAGTCGGGCGACGGTGGATCACCGTTTTGCGACGAACGCGAGATCGACCGCGCCTATGCGCCATCGGATATCATCTGCCCGCTTCCTTCGGATTCGTCGCAGACGGCAGCGAGCCTTGCGGCTGCCGAGGGGCACGATTTCGTCGTGATCGGACCGCCCGGAACGGGAAAAAGCCAGACCATCGCCAACATGATCGCCAATTGTCTGGCAGTTGGGAAGACGGTGCTGTTTGTCGCGGAGAAGACCGCCGCGCTCGATGTCGTCTACCGCCGCTTACGCGAACATGGCCTCGGCAATCATTGCATCGAGTTGCACTCGAGCAAGTCCGACCGTCGGCATTTTCTCGATCAGCTCAAAGCGTCCTGGGAACATGGCGGCCGGACCGATGCGTCCGAATGGGTTACGGTCAACGAACGCCTGCGTCTGCGCCGCGATGAACTCAACGCCTATGTCGAGGCCCTGCATCGGTCATACCCCAACGGCTGGACTCCCTATCTGGCACTCGGAACCGCGCTTAACGCTGCCGACGACGTGGCGCCGGCCCTTTCATGGCCGGAACGGGACGCTCACGATGCACAGACGCTCCGCGATCTCGAAAATCTCGCCGCCGAGGTCGGGCTGGTCTTCGCCTCCGTCGAGCGGCAACCGGCGCTCGATCTTGTCGATGTCGAAGAGTGGAGTTCCGGCTGGCAGGACAGCCTGCTCGCAGCGGCCCGATCGCTGCGCAACGCCGTCGATCTGTTGCGCGGCGCCATGAATAGCTACCTTGCAAGCCTTGGTCTTCAATCGCGGGAAAAGACGTCGAGCGAAGAAATCCGGGCACTGACCGACCTTGCGGACGCGCTGCAGAAAAGTCGAGGTCGCGACATCTCGATCGCGTTCGATCGGGATTTTGCCCGCTGCACCGAAGCGCTCTCGAATCTGGGCCGCTCCATCAAGGCCTATCGCGAAGCCGAACAGAGGCTCTCCGCATCCTTCGAGGCGTCCGCCGTGCGCGATCTCGACCCCGAGACAATGGAGCATCAATGGCGGGAGGCGAACGCCGCGATATGGCCCGGTTCGCTATTGGGCAAGCGCAAGATCCGCAAGCTGCTGCAGAGCTATGCCAGCCGAGGCACCGCAGACGCGGATCGCGACCTCCCGCTGCTGCGCCGTATGAAGGAATGTCTCTCGGCGATCGACCTTACTCCTCTCGCCAAAAAGCCGCTGCCGATCGCTGGCCTGGCCACGGATATCGCAGCGGTTACGGACGTTCTCGATCTCGCACGGGCGGTGGTCGGTAGTCTTGTTATTCCGGGGCGCGACCAGGAGATAAGAGCGCTGGTCCACTCCGTTGCGCCCTGTCTGCCCGGAACGCTTGAGAACGATCGGGTACGGCAGGCCGGCGACCGGTTTCTCGCCGCGGTCAGTGGCTTGCAGACCGCGCGCCAGCAGTTCAGGGATATTTCGGGGCGAGACATCGCCGCCGGACCGGACGCACCTGACCTCGGTCTGCTGAGCGACACACTCGCTGAACTCCTCAATGCGCGGCACCTGCTGCGCAACTGGTCAACCTGGTGCCGTATCCGAAACAAGGCCATCGCCCACAACCTTGCACCTCTCGTCGAACAAATTGAGAGAGGGGACATTCAACCCGCGCAGGCGCGGTCGGCATTTCGCCTTGGCTATGCGCGGTGGTGGCTGCCGAAGGTTCTCGACGGAGACCCTGTTCTTCGGGATTTCCGGCGCTTCCAGCACGAAAACGCCATCAAGGACTTCAGGGAGATCGTCGATCTCGCGCGGTCGCATGCCACCTCGCGCGTGATCAGCGCGCTCGCCCACGGACTGCCGGCCGTACAAAGCGTTCCGCGTCATTCGGAGCTTGGACTCCTGCGCCATCAAATGGAATTGAAGCGGCCGAGCCAATCGATCCGCGACATGATCAGCAAGATGCCGGAGAGCTTTTCCAAGCTTGCGCCCTGCATGCTGATGTCTCCGCTGTCGATCGCGCATTATCTCCCGCCAAACCAGGCGCTGTTCGATGTGGTGATCTTCGACGAGGCTTCTCAGATCACCACCTGGGACGCCGTGGGCGCCATCGCGCGGGGGCGCCAGACGATCATCGTCGGCGACCCGAAGCAATTGCCGCCGACCAACTTCTTCGGTCGCAGCGAGGATGAGGAGGACATCGCCGACTACGAAAAAGACATGGAGAGTATCCTGGACGAGGCAAAAGCGGCCGGCATTCCGGTGCGCGACCTGAGGTGGCACTACCGCAGCCGCAGCGAATCACTGATCGCCTTTTCGAACAATTATTACTACGGCAATCGTCTGGTAACGTTCCCCTCGCCGGCGGTCGAAGATCACGCGGTGCGTCTGGTCAAGGTGCAGAACGGTGTCTACGACCGCGGCAAGAGCCGGACCAACCGCATCGAGGCGGATGCCGTCGCTGGTGAAGCGGTTGGCCGGATGAAGAGCTGGCTGAGGCTGCCGGAAAACGAGCGCCCGACACTCGGGGTAATCACTTTCAACGTCCAGCAGCAGTCGCTGATCATGGATCTGCTGGATGCCGCGCGCCGGGACGATCCCGAACTCGAATGGTTCTTCGACGACGCACGGATCGAGCCGACGATCGTCAAGAACCTGGAGAGCGTTCAGGGTGACGAGCGCGACGTCATCCTGTTTTCGATCACGTTCTGGAAGGATGCCGCCGGCAAGCTGACGATGGATTTCGGTGCACTTAACCGAGACGGCGGCGAACGGCGCCTCAACGTCGCCATCACCCGCGCACGCCGGGAACTCGCTGTCTTCTCCGGCTTCACTGCCGATCAGATCGACCTGGCGCGGACCAAGGCGCGCGCCGCGCGCGATCTGAAAGCCTTCCTCGACTACGCCGAGCGCGGCGCGGTCGCGCTACCGGCACAGGATATTGGCTCGGTCGGTGAGTTTGAATCGCCGTTCGAGCAAGCCGTCGCCGCACACCTGGAGAGGCGCGGCTGGACGGTCGTTCCCCAGGTCGGCATCTCCGGCTTCCGGATCGATCTCGGCGTGCACCATCCGGATCTCGCCGGCGCGTACCTCGCAGGCATAGAGTGCGACGGCGCTACCTATCACCGCTCGGCCACGGCAAGAGACCGCGACAAGGTCCGAGAACAGGTCTTAAGAGGTCTTGGCTGGGATATCCTGCGTGTCTGGTCAACGGACTGGTGGTTCGATCCGGCTGGTTGCGCCGAGCGTCTTCACGCCGGTCTGAACGACCTGTTGAACGACAGCAGAGCGCGTCGTGCCGCGGAACAGGAGGCGGCCAAAGCAGAACACCAGGCGGAGGAAATCAATGCGGGAGGTGATGGCGTCGCAGCCGCGCCGTTCGAGGAGGCTCCATCGCCACCGACGGTAGAAGCCGAACGGGTTTCGATGCAAGCGGCAGGGGAGCCAACCGATGCCGAGGCGACGGCAGTGCAAGTCGCTGACGCCACCACTCCCGCAAACGCTCCCGAGAAGCGCCGTTATCGTATCACCGACCTCTCCGGCTTCCGCGCCGATCCCGGCCAGTTCTTCGAATTTGGTTATCGTGACATCCTGCGGGCCATGATCGAGGCCGTCATCGAAACGGAAAGCCCGCTACGGACCGACGTCCTCGCCCAGCGGATTGCCCGCGCCCATGGCTGGCTGCGCACGGGCGGACGCATTCGCGAGGAAATCGGCCGGCATTTGCATGCTTTGGACAGAACCATGGAGTCGAGCGGGGAATTCATCTGGAAAAAGGGCGCCGTATCCGACATCGTGCCCTACCGACCGCCAATCGGCGAGGACGCGCGCAGGGCGATCGGCGATATCGCGCTCGCCGAACTTGCCTCCGTCGTGCTCGACAATCGCGAACTGCTGGACGATCCTGATCCTGAGCGGGATCTCGCTCGTCGTCTCGGTGTCGATCGCCTTGCCGCCGTGTCGCGCGCGCGTCTTACGGAGGCGATTGCGAGTGCCCGGCAGCATCTCGCAACCCCTCACTAACCTGAGGAGCCATGTTTCGTTTCATCCATTCAAGCGACCTGCATCTCGGCAAACGTTTCGGCAATTTTTCCGGCGACCTGCCGAGCCGGCTGCGTGAAGCCCGTCATGCCGTCATCGGCCGGCTTGCACAACACGCGCGCGAGCACAACGCAACCACGATCCTGCTTGCCGGCGATACGTTCGACACCGAGACGCCGGCCCCGGATGTGCGCCGGCAGGCGCTCGCCGAAATGGGGCATCACGCGCCAATCCGCTGGGTGATTTTGCCCGGCAACCACGATTCATTGCAGGCGACGCAGCTCTGGACGGCGCTGCAGACGGAAGCGCCGCCGAACGTTATCCTTGCCGTAGAGTCCATGCCGATCCAACTGGCGACAGACGCGGTGCTGTTGCCGGCGCCATGCACGACACGGCATCCCGGCCGCGATCTGACCGAATGGATGAACGGCGCGGCGACAGACGATGCGACCATACGGATCGGCCTCGCCCATGGCCCGATTCAGAGTTTTTCGGAAGACGCGGCGGCATCCGAAGTGATCGCGCCGGACCGCGCGCGGCGGGCGGGTCTCACCTATCTCGCGCTCGGCGACTGGCACGGCGTAGTCGCCGTCGATCCGCGCACGCACTATAGCGGCACGCCCGAGCCGGACCGATTCAAGCATAACCGCCCCGGCGAAGCCTTGCTGGTGAGCATCGCCGGCGCGGCCGCCTTGCCGGACGTGACGTCGCTGGCGACGGCAAGATTTACCTGGCGCACGCTGGCGCTCGATCTGCTCGCGGACGACGATCCCGTGCCGGCACTGGCGGCACTTTTACCGCATGACAGCGACCGCCGGTACGCGCTCGCCCGCGTGGTGGCAACGGGACGCAGCCGCCTGGCAGGATGCACAGCACTGGTCCAGGCCGTCGCGCACGCGGCGCCAGATTTCGCATTCCTGGAGCTGGACGAAACCGGCCTCGCAACGGAGTGCGAAGGGACCGATCTCGACCAGATCGATCGCGCCGGCGCGCTGCGCGAGGCCGCGAATGCACTCCTCGCTGAGGCCGGCAACGAAAGCTGCACCGCCGCCGAGCGCGAGATCGCGCAGGCCGCGCTGGCGCGGCTGTTTTCTTATGCGCAGACGGTCGCATCATGAAAATCTCGGCGCTACGCCTGTTCAACGTAAAGCGCTTTGCCAATCGCGGTGTGGCGATCGAGGACATCGGTGACGGCGTCAACGTGCTGTGCGCCGCCAATGAATTCGGCAAATCGACGAGCTTCGAGGCGCTGCACGCGCTGTTCTTCCAGCCCTATTCCGGAACGCCCGGCGACGTGCAGAGGCTGCGGCCCTACAGCAGCGGCAATCCGCTGATCGAGGCCGACATCACGACCGCCGAGGGCCGTTTCCGGATCACCAAGCAATATTACGGTGGCCGGTCCGCGCGGATCGCCGATCTGGCGACGGGACGGCTGGTAGCGCAGGCGGACGAAGCGGAAAACTTCATCGCCGGTCTGATCAAGGGCGGCCCCGCCGGGCCGGCCGGCCTGCTGTGGGTGCGCCAGGGCGTGACCGGCCTCGAAAAGCGCAGCAAGTCGGAGGAAGAGAGCGAGAAGCAGGTCCGCGCCAGCCTGCTCGAATCCGTGCAGGGCGAAGTCGAGGCGATCACCGGCGGCCGCCGCATGGCCGAGATCATGGACGCGGTTAACGGCGAACTCGACAAGATGGTTACAAAAAGAGGACCAAAAGCGGGCGAGCGATACGACGCCGCGATCAAGGAGCGCGACAGGCTTGCCACGCAGGAGCAAGAACTCTCCGCTCAAGTGAGCGCGCTGCGCGCGGCACTGGACAGCCGGACAAGCGCCGTGAAGCGGCTGGCCGAACTCGACAACGCCGAAGAGCGAGAGGCGCGGGACAAGGCGATCGAAAGGGCACAAGCCGCGCACGACGCCGCGAAGGCGCAGAACGAAAAGCTCAAGGCAGCCGAGGCCGAGCTGGCGCTCGTTCGTGACCGACGCAATAACGCCGATCAGAAATTGAAGACATTCCGCGACGCCCTGCAAAAGGCCAACGAATTGCAAGGCAGACGAAGGGAAGCCGAACACGCCCGAGATGAAGCGGTGAGCAGGCGCCACGCCGTTGCCGAGGCGGCCGAGAAGGCAAGACTGGATGCCGAGACGGCAGAAATCAAAGAGCAGGAAGCCCGCGATCTACTGACCCGCCTCGATGCGGCGCTGAAGGCGCGCGAGGCGGCGCAACGACTGGACGAACTGAAGGCGCGACTGAGCCGGGCGGAAGCCGCCCGCCAGGCCATCGAAGAAGGCGAAGCAACACTTGCGCTGTTGACGATCCCGCCGGGGGCCATCGACGAGCTTCAGGCCCTCGAAATCGAGATTGCGACGATCCGCGCGCGCGAAGAGGCCGCGCGGCCTTCGGTTGCGATCGCCTACGAGACGGATACCGCCAGCCGCGTGACGATGGACGGCACCCCGCTGATGGCCGGGGAGGAGCGCGGCTATGGCGGACAGGCGCAGCTCCTGGTGCCCGGCATCGGCACCATCACACTCCGTTCAAACCGGCCGGCGCCAACCGACAACCGCCTCGACGACGCCGAAGCCAAACGGCAGACGCTCCTCGCATCGATGGGTGTCGCCGACCTTGCCTCGGCACGGGCGCAACAATCTCGTGCGCAGCAGATGGATGCCGAGGTGCGCGAACTTCAAGGCCGGCTGTCTCTGCTTGCACCGGAGGGCCTGCCCCAACTGCGAAAGGACGTCGCAACCTACGGCTCGATCGATAGCGAGGCGCTCGAACTGAAGGCAGATCCGGTCCAGGTCCAGGCCGCCCTTGCCGGCGCCGAAGACCGGAGGAAGGAGGCACGGCTGGTCCTGCGTGAGATACAGCCCTTGCAGGCAAGGGCCGGCGACGCATTCGTCGCCGCCGAGACGACGCTTGCCTCGTTGCAGGCCGAGCTTGCGCAGGCCGAGGCAATCCTCGGTCCGGAGAAAGATCGCGACCAGCGCGAGCAGGCGTTATCGACCGACCTCGACGAACTGGAGCGCAGGCTCGCCGACGCCGAAGCTGGTGCCGGCAAGCTGCGGGCAGATGCTGCCGATCTGGACTCACGGGAAGCGACGCTCAAGCGCGTCCGCTCCGTTAGGGATGCCGCCGAGAAAGAGGCCGCCACGCTGCGCGAGACCATCGCCGGCCTGAACGCCGAAATCCGTGCACGATCCGACGAGGCCGTGGAGGAGAAATGGCGGGAGACTATCGAGGCCCTTTCTGCCGCGAAGACCCGCGTGGAGGCGTTCGAGAAGGAGGTGGCTGTCCTGCAACGGCTGTCCGCAGCACTGGAGGCCGCCCGGTCGCAGGCCCGCGACCTCTACCTGAGACCGGTCATCACCGAATTAACGCCGCTGCTCGGACTGTTGTTCGATGACGTCGCGATCACCTTCGACGACAGGACACTGCTTCCCCAAACGATCCGGCGCAACGGCCAAGAGGAGGAGGTCGATCGTCTGAGCGGCGGCATGCGGGAGCAACTGTCGGTGCTGACGCGGCTGGCCTTCGCCAGATTGCTCGCCCGCGACGGGCGGCCGGCGCCGGTTATCCTCGACGACGCGCTGGTTTATTCCGACGACGACCGCATCGAAAGAATGTTCGACGCACTCCACCGGCAGTCCAGGGATCAGCAGATCATCGTGTTCTCATGCCGCCAGCGCGCCTTCCAGAAGCTCGGCGGACACACTCTCCAGATGACGGATTGGCAGCCTTAATATCGTGTCGATGGCGGACCGGTTACCGCCGGGTCCACGGTGATGTCGAGCCGCGATAAAGAAGGAAAAAGGGATAAACCACTTGGAAGGCGCCTTCCTTATTTCTGAAACGGCACCGTGTCGCAAGAATCTCCGACACTGCAAGCGACATAATTACCATCTGCGTGCAGATCTAAGCATGCTCAAATCGGCAGCCCACGGCTGCAAACTTTACCGTACTAAGCATTGCTGTTGGCCAGAACAGCCGCACGCGAATTCATCGCCTTAGCCGATCAATCATATCGAGGATTTGTATTGGACTGCCGGCACAGGCTCCGACAGAAGCCTACCGGCTGTCGCGCTATTGGGCATCGACAGCGCTAGATAGGATACTGCCTTTGTCGAGCACCGTTGAAAATGCCGCCGCCATTGCCACCCGGATATGGCCGGGCCTCGCCATCTCCGCCGCGATTGCCGCCGCCGCGATGGCGGCCAGGCTGATTCCCGGCCTGCAGCTTCTCAGCCCGATGATCCTCGCCATCCTGCTGGCGATGGCCGTCCACCATACGGTCGGCGTACCGGCGCAGGCGACCCCCGGCATCAAGTTCGCGATGCGGCCGATCCTGCGGTTCGGCATCGTGCTGCTGGGCTTCCAGCTGACCGTAGCGCAGATCGGTGATATCGGCTGGCTCGCCTTCGCCATGATCGCCGCGGCGGTATTCGTCACCCTCGCCGCCACCCGGCTCCTGGCCCGCGCCATGGGGGTCGACGCCGGGCTTGCCGAGTTGATCGGCACCGGCACCGCCATCTGCGGCGCATCGGCGGTGATCGCCGCCAACACCGTGACCCGCGCCAGCGACGCCGATGTCACCTATGCACTCGCCACCGTCACGCTGTTCGGTTCGGTGGCGATGTTTCTCTATCCTCTTCTCGCCGCGCCGCTCGCCCTCTCGCCGGAAGCCTACGGCCTGTGGACCGGCTCCAGCGTCCACGAGGTGGCGCAGGTCGTGGCGGCGGCATTTCAGCTCGGCGACGTAGCCGGACAGATCGGCACCACCGCCAAGCTCAGCCGGGTTCTGCTGCTGGCGCCCGTGGTCCTCGGGCTTGGCCTGCTGGCGGCGCGAAGCGCGGCGGCGGACGGCAACCGGCGCAGCAGCGTGCCGTTTCCGTGGTTCATCGTCGGCTTTGCCGCCATCGTGGTGCTGAACAGCAGCGTAACGTTGCCGCACGACATCAAGCAGGGCTTTGCCTGGCTGACGAGTTTCCTGCTGACCACGGGCCTCGCCGCCATGGGGCTGGAAATCCGCTTCGGCGACGTGCGCTCGCGCGGCCCCCGTCCGCTACTGCTGGCGCTGACGGCATGGTTCATCATCGCCGGCTTCAGCTATACGGCAATCAAGTTTCTCTAGGGCTTTTCGGGTGGTCAGCCCGCGTGGAGGCGCGATAGACTGAAAGGATGACCCTCGACCAGCTTCGCGTTTTCATCGCCGTGGCGGAACGGCAGCATGTCACCCGCGCCGCCGAGCACCTGCACGTTTCGCAGCCCTCGGTGACTGCGGCCATCCAGGCGCTGGAAGGCCGCTATGGGGTCGCGCTGTTCCATCGGATCGGGAGACGGATCGAACTGACGGCGGCTGGCCGCAGTTTTCTCGACGACGCCCGGACGCTGATGGCGCAGGCCGAACGCACCGAACTCGCGCTGTCCGAACTCGGCACGATGACGCGCGGAACGCTAACGATCCACGCCAGCCAGACGATCGCCAGCATCTGGCTGCCCCCTCACCTGGCGCGCTTCCGCAAGAGCTATCCGGGAATCGCGTTGCGCGTCGGCATGGGCAACACGGCGGAGGTGGCCAGAACGATCCGCGACGGCGCGGCCGAACTCGGCTTCATCGAGGGTCCGGTCAACGATCCGGCACTGGTGACGCAGCAGGTGGCGCTGGACCGGCTGGTAATCGTCGTCAGCCCCGATCATCCCTGGGCCTCCCGCACGACGCCGACGCCGGACACCCTCGCCAATGGCGACTGGATTCTGCGCGAACCAGGCTCGGGCACCCGGTCGGAGTTCGAAGCCGCGCTGCCGCGGCTCGGCGTGACGGCGGATGCGCTGCGGGTTGCGCTCGAACTGCCGTCGAACGAAGCGGTCCGCAGCGCGGTTGAACTTGGCGCGGGCGCAACAGCGATCTCGGAGCTTGCGGTGGCCATGAGCCTGCGGCTCGGCACGCTGCGGCAGGTCGGCGAAGTGGTCGTGGAGCGACCGTTTTCGGCGATCTTCCACCGCGACCGCCGGCCCAGCCGCACGGCGCAAACGCTGCTCGATTGCATCCGATCGGCATAAGCCGCGCCGACCTCAAGCCCGCGCTGAAGTTCGTCACCGTTGCCGCTTCGCTCGAAAACGCTTCAGCGCAGCCGGCCGCGCGCGGCCACCGGCAGGGTGCCGACGATCTCCTCGCCGCGCACCATGACGAGTTCGTCCACCATATTGACGACGACGCAGACGTGGTTGGGCACGATGCGCACCACCTCGCCGACCTGCGGCTCGGTCGCGCTGCGCGACAGGTCGAGGAAGCCGTGCTCCTCGGCAAAGCCACTGATGCGCGCTTGCGGATGATCGAGGATCAACCCGAAACCATCGAGACCGCCGGTGTCGGCGGTCAGCGTCTTGGAGCCGGCGTCGAGAATGCCACGGCCGGGCGCGGCACGGCTCACCACCGTGGCATAGACGTTGAGCGCGCAGTCGCCCCAGCCGGCGACGCCGGCGGCCACCTGCATGCGGTCATTGAAGATGTAAGTGCCGGGCCGGTGCTCGGTGGCACCTTTCAGTTCGCTGAGATGCTTTAAGTTCGGCGAGCCGCCGGTCGAGACGATGGTTGCCGCAAGCCCGGCATCGCGCAACCCTGCCGCCGCAGCATCGAGAAAGCGCTGCGCCTGCGGCCAGCCGTCCTCGGTCGGGTACAGCATCAGGCCGGCAAAGCTCAGCCCCGGCGTCGCGGCAATACGGCGCGCCAATGCCACGGCCTCATTGGGCGTCTCGACGCCGGCACGCTTACGCCCTGTGTCGCACTCCACCACGACGGACAGCGGCCGCTCCGCCAGCACCGCCGCCTCGGCCAGACCGTCGACCACCACCGCATTGTCGGCGGCGACCGTGACGGTGGCGCGCCGCGCCAGCCGGCCCAGCCGCATCATCTTCTCGGCACCGATCAGGTTGTAGCTGATGAGGATATCGTCGAGGCCAGCCTCCGCCATCACCTCGGCCTCGCCGAGCTTCTGGCAGGTGATGCCTCGCGCGCCCGCCTCGACCTGCATCTGCGCCAAAAGCGGGCTTTTATGGGTTTTGATATGGGGACGGTTGGCAAGGCCGGCAGCATCGCATAGCGCCTGCACGCGGGCGATGTTGCGCACCACGCGCTCCATGTCGATGACCACGGCCGGCGTGCCGTATTCGCGCGCGATCCTGGCCGCCAGCGCGGTGGTCATGGCGCGCGCTTGGCTGCGGTCCCACGGGCGGAACGCCTGAACTCGAACAGTTCGCCATCATAGCCGGCCTCCGGCGGAATCCGCAGGCGATAGGTCTCCTCGCCGATCGTCATCTCGGGCAGGACGGTGACGACTGGCGTTGTACGCGCATCCTGCAAGGCGGCCGCGACATCGGCATAGCGGCCGAGCTTGATGAGATTGCGCATGGTCGGAAACACCACCTTGAAACGGCCCGCCTTGTCGGCCTCGATCGCCGCGCGCGGCGACAGCCACAGCGAATTGACCAGTTCGTGACCGTCGTGATGGCCGACCTGCCCCGACGGCGCCGCCGCCATGAAGAAATGGGTATCGAAACGCTTCGGCTCCTGCACCGGGGTGATCCAGTGCGCGAACGGCACCAGCAGATCGAGCGCCAGCACCAGTTTTTCCTGCACCAGGATATCGGAGAACGCCGCCCTCCCCTCGGCCAGCGCCGCGCGATGCGTGCGTTCGATCTCGCGCATGCGCGCGGCCGGCACGGTCCCGTCGCTGCCGCGCGGCCGCGCCAGCAGGTGGCCCGACTCCTCGAACGTCTCGCGCACGGCGGCAACGCGCAGGCCGAGCGCCGCCTCGTCCAGGCCGTTGGCGGCGCCATAGAACTCCGGCCGCGCCGCCACCACGGCGTCGTCCCGGTCGAGGCTGCCGCCGGGAAACACCAGCGCGCCGGAGGAAAACTCGATTCTACGATGGCGCTCGACCATGAACACCTCAAGGCCATCGTCGGCATCGCGCAGCAGCACCATGGTCGCGGCGAAGCGCAGCGACTTGTCGATTGTCCTTTCGGCACTCCCGCTCATCGGCGCCTCCGCCCCATCCTTACCGCTCGACCGGCAGCGCCGCACGACGATCGGTCCGCGCCACCCGCGACAGCAGATACTCGATTTCGTCCTTCGCCGGCGCCGACAGCCGCAGGCCGGGCTTGCGCTGCGCATCCGACGCGATCAGTCCGCGCCGGTACAGGATGTATTTGCGTACGGCCAGCCCGATGCCCTGCTGCTGCTCATAGCGGATCAGCGGCAGGTGGGCGTCGAACAGGTCATGCGCCGCATCGCGACTGCCTTCCTTCGACAGCCGCACCACCTCAAGCAGCATCTCGGGAAAAGCATAGCCGGTCATCGCGCCGTCGGCGCCGCGCTCCATCTCAAAGTCGAGGAACAGGCCATTGTTGCCGGTCAGGATTGACAGCGGCCGCAGCGAACCCTCTCGCTGGAAGCCGCGCAGCGCACTGATCTTGTCCAGCCCCGGCCAGTCCTCGTGCTTGAGCATGACGCAGGACGGATTGTCCATGACGATGCGGCGGATGACGTCCGGCGTCATCACCACCGTCAGCGTCAGTGGATAATCCTGGAGCACCCAGGGAATGTCCGCGCCGATCGCCTCCACCGCCTGGCGGAAGTAGGTGACGATCTGCTCGTCGGTGCGCAGCCGCGGCGACGGCGCGATCATCACCCCGGCGGCGCCGGCGTCCATCGCGCTCCGCGCCAGCGAGCGCATCGCGGCAAAGCCCGGCGCCGAGACGCCGACGACGACCGGCAGACCGGCGGCGCTTTCGATGAAACGCTTCGCCACCAGCTCGGCCTCGGCCGCGTCGAGCTTCGGCGCCTCGCCGAGAATCCCGAGCACCGTGATGCCGTTGCAGCCGATGCGGTTGTAGAACTCGCACAGCCTGTCGATCGAGGCTTCGTCGATGCGCCCGTCGTCGTGAAACGGGGTCGGCGCGATGGCATAGGCTCCCTTAGCCTCGTGCGTCAGCTTCATGGTCTCTTTCGTCTCCCTGTCGCCCCGGCAACCGCCATGCCGTTCCCGATGACGGCTGCCTCGCGCGCCTTAACGGGCGGGCTGCGTCCCGACGCGGCCGGCTGCCAGCGTCCAGCCCGCGTTTGTCGCCCGCGGCGCCGCGCTTGGCAAGCGCAGGCCGTGGCGCGGGAGGATTTGGGCGAGACGGGCCTATTCCGCGGCGATCTGCGGCTTGGCCAGCGGTGGCGGATCGCGCAACTGCGCCATGAGCTGGGCATGGCGGGCGCGGGCTTCCTCGACTGCCTTGTGCTTGACCGGGCCGTAGCCACGGATCATGTCGGGCAACGCCAGCAGGTCGCGCGCCGCCGGATAGCTGCGTGGCGACAACAACCGCAGCACCTCGGCGACATCGGCCTCATAGGCCGCGATCAACTCGCGCTCCATGCGGCGCTCGGCACCGTAGCCGAACAGGTCGAACGGCGTGCCGCGCAGCCCCTTCAGGCGAGCGAGCAGGCGAAACAGCGTCATCGTCCACGGCCCGAAGGTGCGCTTGCGCGGCCGGCCGCTGGCGTCCTTGCCCGGCAGGATCGGCGGAGCGAGGTGGAAGCTCAGCTTGAAGTCGCCCTCGAACTGGTCGTGCAACTGTTTTGCGAAGCCGCCATCAGTGAACAGCCGCGCCACCTCGTACTCGTCCTTGTAGGCGAGCAGCTTCGCATAGTTGATCGCTGCCGCGCGCGGCAGTTCCTCGCCAAAGCCCTGGCGAGCGGCCGCCGCCTTGACCCGATCGACCAGCGCCCGGTAGCGCACCGCAAGCCGCTCGTTCTGGTAGGCGGTAAGCAGCCGGCTGCGATGGGCGACGACCTCATCAAGCGACATCTCGGCCAGCACCTTCGGCGGCGCCGTTTCCTCCTTGACCAGCGCCGCGAGCCGCGCCGGGTCGGCGGCCGCCAGCCGGCCGAGCCGGAAGGCGTTGGTGTTCATCTTCACCGCCACGCCGTTGAGGCTGATCGCCTGCTCGATCGCTTCGCCGCTGAGCGGCAACAGGCCGCGCTGATAGGCGTAGCCGAGCATCATCATGTTGGTGGCGATGGCATCGCCAAGCAGCGATTCCGCAATATGGGTGAAGTCGAGGAAGCCCGAATCCGGCCGCAGCGCATTTTGCAGCACACGATTGACCTTGCCCTGCTGGAAATCGAAGTCGCGGCTGCGGATGAAATCAGCGATCGGAATCAGATGCGTGTTGACGACACCATGGGTGCGGTCGCGCTCGCACAGCGTCAGCGTCTCCTTGGAGATCGCCATCACCTCATCGGCGGCGATCAGCAGATCGCAGGTGCCGGTGACGATGCGCGAGCAGGTGACGTCCGCCGGGCTGTGCGACAGCCGCACATGGGAGAGCACCGCGCCGCCCTTCTGCGCCAGCCCCGACATATCGAGGATCATGCTGGCCTTGCCCTCGATGTGAGCGGCCATGCCGAGCAGCGCACCGATGGTCAAGACGCCGGTGCCGCCGACACCGCCGATCGCAATATTATAGGGCCGGTCGAGCGCCGCCAGCGCCGGTTGCGGCAGGTCGCCGATATCGCCGAGGTCGGCCGGCGCGCGCTTGCGCAAGGCACCGCCCTCGACCGAGACGAACGAGGGGCAAAAGCCCTTCACGCAGGAATAGTCCTTGTTGCAGCTCGACTGGTTGATGGTGCGCTTGCGCCCGAGTTCAGTCTCCAGCGGCTCGACCGAGATGCAGTTCGACTGCACCGAACAGTCGCCGCAACCCTCGCATACCGCCGCGTTGATCATGATGCGGCGCGCAGGGTCTTCGAGGATGCCCTTCTTGCGGCGGCGGCGCTTTTCAGCCGCGCAGGTCTGCACGAACACGATGGCCGAGCAGCCCGGCGTCTCGCGCAGCGCCTTCATCACGTTGTCGAGTTCGTCGCGGTGCGCGGTTTTCGTGTCAGGCGCGATGGTTGAGGCCGGATAGGCGTCGGGATTCTCCGAGACGAGGTAGATATTGCGCACGCCCTCGGCGTGAAGCTGGAAGGTGATCTGCTGCGGCGACAGGTCGCCATCGTGACGCTGGCCGCCGGTCATCGCGACCGCATCGTTGTAGAGGATCTTGTAGGTGATGTTGGCTTTCGCGGCGACCGCCTGGCGGATCGCGAGACTGCCGGAATGGAAGTAGGTGCCATCGCCGAGATTGGCGAAAATGTGCTTCTCGTCGGTGAACGGCGCGATGCCTACCCAGGTCGCGCCCTCGCCGCCCATGTGGGTGAAGGTCTCGGTATTGCGGTCCATCCACAGCGCCATGAAATGGCAGCCGATGCCGGCCAGCGCGCGCGAACCATCGGGCACCTTGGTCGAGGTGTTGTGCGGGCAGCCGGAGCAGAAATACGGCGTGCGGGCAATCGGCGCCACCGCCTGCACCTGCGACGCCTCGCGGCCGTGGAACCAATCCACCTTGGCACGGATCAGCGCAGCGATCTCGGGATCAATCTCCATCGCCAGCAGCCGGTCGGCGAGCGAGGTCGCGACCGAGGCGACGCTCAGTTCCTCCGCAAACGGCAGGAAGCGCTTGTCGTGGCCGTCCATTTTGCCGACGATGCGCGGACGCACGTCGTCGCGCCAGTTGAACAGTTCCTGCTTGACCTGGTTCTCGACGATCTCGCGGCGTTCCTCGATCACCAGAATTTCCTCGAGGCCGACGGCGAAGTCGCGCACGCCCTGCGGCTCCAGCGGCCACGGCATGCCGACCTTGTAGAGGCGCAGGCCGATGCGCGCAGCAACATCCTTCGTGATGCCAAGTTCGCGCAGCGCCTGGCGGGTGTCCTCGTAGCTCTTGCCCGAGGCCATGATGCCGAACCGCGCGTTCGGCGAATCCATGGTGACACGATTGATTTTGTTGGCGCGGGCAAAGGCGATTGCCGCAAAGCCTTTATAGTCTTGCAACCGGCGGTCCTGCGCATAACGGTCGTCGGGCCAACGCAGGTTGAGGCCATCCGGCGGCAACTCGAAATCGGTCGGAATGACAAACGGCGTCATCTCGTCGGCAAGATCGATCTCGGCGGTGGTCTCCACCGTCTCGGTGATCACCTTCATGCCGACCCAGCAACCGGAATAGCGTGACATGGCGATGCCGAGCAGCCCCATCTGGATCATCTCGTGGATGCTCGACGGATAGAGATACGGCATCAGGGCCGAGATGAAGGCATGGTCCGACTGGTGCGGCACGGTCGAGGATTTTGCGCCATGGTCGTCGCCGGCGAGACACAAGACGCCGCCGTGCTTCGCCGAGCCGGCCGCGTTGCCGTGGCGGAACACGTCGCCGCAACGGTCCACACCTGGCCCCTTGCCGTACCAGATGCCGACCACGCCGTCGTGGCGCGCGCCAGGCGACAGGTTGAGTTGCTGCGACCCCCAGATCGCGGTGGCGGCGAGGTCCTCGTTGACGCCGGGCTGAAACCTGATGCCGTACTGATCGAGGTGATGGCGCGCCGCGATCAATTGCTGATCGTAGCCGCCGAGTGGCGAGCCACGATAGCCGGTGACGAAGCCCGCCGTGTTGAGGCCGCTTGCACGGTCGCGACGGATCTGCGCCATCGGCAGCCGCACCAGCGCCTGAAGGCCGGTGAGGAAGATGTGGCCGGTTTCTTGCGTGTATTTCTGATCGAGGCTGATCGGGCCTTGGTTCAATCCCATCGCGCTCTCCCGGTTCGGCTCTTGCAGGGCCGCTTGCGGCGCAAGTCTCACTCTCTTGGAATCACTCTACGTCGATCTTTTCCCTGAAACATCAAGAATCTGCGCGCGCAGCCCGGTCATGTCGACAACGCAATTTGATATCCGGGAACGGCATCGGGATTGCGCATAATGTCGCGGAGAGGTTTTGGCGCGAAACGAGATGGCGCGACTGGAAAGACTCACGCGCCCGGAAACAGGCCGTTGATCTCGGCGTGGGGCACGGCAGCGGCGAGGCCATCGAAACGGCCGTCCTCGGCGATGGCGCGCGCGGCGCGCAGGAAGCCGGCCCAGGCCACGCGCGCCAACGCGCCGCCGGTGCTGATGCGGCGCACGCCGAGGTCGGCAAGCTCCGCCACCGAAAGCCCCGGTGCACCCATCAACACGTTGACCGGCTTCGGCGCCAGCGCCTTGATCACCGCCGCAATCTCCTCGCGCGTGCGCAGGCCCGGTGCGTAGAGGCACTCCGCGCCCGCCTCGGCATACGCGGTCAGCCGGTCGATGACGAAAGCAAGATCCGGCTTGCCGACAAGGAACGCTTCGCAGCGCCCGACCAGCAGCACGCCACCGCCCTCCGCATCCAGCGCGGCCCGCGCGGCGGCGATGCGCGCGACCGCGAGGCCCTTGTCGTAGAGCGGCGC
>JBARWE010000021.1:0-2120 GCA_049646625.1 Xanthobacteraceae bacterium | reverse complement strand
GGTGAGCGGCGTGCCCAGCACCTGTTCGATGGCTTCGCGCGGCAGCCCGCCGGGGCGCAGCAGGCGCGGGCCGTCGAGGCAGCTGACGATGGTCGATTCGACGCCGACCGGAACCGGGCCGGCGTCGAGGATCATGGCGATGCGCCCGGTGAGGTCGCCGGCGACGTGATCGGCGGTGGTCGGCGAGACATGGCCGGAGAGGTTGGCTGACGGCGCCACGATCGGCCGGCCGAGCGCGCCAAGCAGCGCCTGCGCGGTCGGGTGCGCCGGCACGCGCACGGCGAGGGTATCGAGGCCGGCGGTGGCAAGGTCCGAGACGGGACAGCCGGGCGCCTTGCGCAGCACCAGCGTCAGCGGCCCCGGCCAGAACGCTTGCGCCAGTTGGCGGCTGTCGGGGTCGACAATCGCGATTGCTTCCGCAGCGGCGAGGTCGGCGACATGGGCGATCAGTGGGTTGAAGCGGGGCCGCCCCTTGGCTGCGTAGAGCCGGGCCACGGCGATGGCGTTGGTGGCGTCGGCGCCAAGGCCGTAGACGGTCTCGGTCGGGAATGCGACCAGCTCGCCCTCGGCGAGGCAGCGGGCCGCGTCGGCAATGGCGGCCGCGTCGGCGGGGCGCCGCTGCGTCGCCAGCCGGGCCGTCACTGCCCCTCGCTCGATGATGTCCGTCATTGTCGTCGCAATCCCGTCTCTCGATAGCGCGTTTGGCGGCGCTGTGCGCAATTTTTTCGCCCCGCCGCCTGGAACGCGCGGGCGGTCTTGCGGGGCGTCGCCACGGGCGATATAAGCCGCCCGATGTCGGAGTGTGGCTCAGTCCGGTAGAGCACTGCGTTCGGGACGCAGGGGTCGCAGGTTCAAATCCTGCCACTCCGACCATTTTTCCAAGTTCTCAGATCCATCAAGCATTTATCTGATAGCGGCCGGCGCCCGGCCGATCGCGTGGCATTGTTGCGCGATAGCTCTCGCGCGGCCTGCGACGGACGGCCGGCACGCGGAGAGTTTCCAGCGATTTCAGGTATTAAGCCCTTAATACGGCCAAGATCCCGTCCTACAAAGAAAAACGACGTGATCGGCGTGCCGGTCGCGTATCGCGCCCCGACAATGCGAACAGACGACCGGACCGCCGTCGCTGGCGGGCCGGTGGCGTGCGCGCGCTAGCCGGCGATGCTCACCCCTCCAGCCACCCCGCAAGCTCGCGCCGCATTGGCGCGAGGACACCCGAGGAGCAATGAAAAAGACGACGCAACGGACGCTATGGCCGCTACTGAGCACCCTTGCCAGTATAGTGGTCTACCTGTTTCACCGGCCGGCCCTGATCGCGCTCGGCCTTGAGGTCGAATCGGAGACGATCCGCCTGCTGTCGGGGGCGGCCAGCTACTTTTTCGGCGCCTGGCTCGGCGCGCGACTGATTGCGCTGGCGCTTGAGCGTTCGGGGCCGAAACGCCGCCGCGTCCCGAAACTCCTGCTCGAACTGGCGTCGGTGGCGCTGTTTATCGCCGCCAGCGTTGCGACCGTGATGCTGGTCCTCGGGCAATCCCTGAGCGGCGCGCTGGCCGGTTCGGGAATCATCCTTGCCATTCTCGGCTTTGCGATCCGCAACGTACTTGCCGACGTGCTGTCGGGCGTGGCCGTCGGCCTTGAGGCGCCGTACCGGATCGGCGACTGGGTGGCGATCGACGACACGATTCGCGGCCGCGTGATCGAGATCGGCTGGCGCACGACGCGGCTTCTGACGCGCGACGACACCTATATGATCTTGCCGAACAGCCAGATCGCCCGCCAGAAGATGACGAACTACAGCGCGCCGCGCCGGAAATACCGTGGCCGCGTCGAGGTGATGCTCGATCACCGCATATCGGTGGCCGAAGCGAAGGCGTTGCTGGCCGATGCGGCCGCGCGGCCGTCGATCATCGTCGCCTCGCCAGAGCCGGATGTCCGGGTGGCCTCGTACAATGCCGATGGCATTCGCTATCTGGTGCGCTTCTGGGTGCCGAGCTTCGCCGACGATGTCGACTGCCGCGATGCCGTGCTGTCGGAGATCGATGCCGCGCTGCGCCGGCGCGGGCTGCCGATGCCGGTCAACGATGCCGCGCCACGCCTCGTCGTGGCGGCGGGGCGCGATC
>JBARWE010000020.1:0-19079 GCA_049646625.1 Xanthobacteraceae bacterium | reverse complement strand
ATGCCGCCCCCTGCCCCGGCCGGATCGACGCGCGATGACAGCCGAGCGCCGAGCGCCACCAGCGGCCGCGTCGCGCGCTCGGCCAGTTCGGGCACCATCAGCGCCAGGCCGAACAGCGCCAGCAGCGCGATGGCGACGACGCGGCCGGCACGATTGGCCTCCGCAGCCCAGTTGCCGGCCACCGCCGCGAGGCTCGCGACCACCGCAAAAGTCAGCGCCATGCCGATCAGCATCGGCAGCCCGTTGCGGGCAAACGAGCGGTCGGCGCGGGCGAACACAAACGGCAGCACCGGCAGAATGCACGGGCTTAAAATGGTCAGAACGCCGGCAAGATAGGCGACAGCGAACAACAGCATGGCGAAGGGCGTTCCGGTGGATCAACCGGCGTGAGCTTATCGCGCCGCGCCATCCGCCACCTTCACAATCGCGTTGAGGGGCTGCCGCAGCGCTTCCAATTCATTCAAAATGGAATCGATTGACCTTTGGTATCAGTAGAGACCCCCGCCATCTCGCGCTATAAGGGTGGCGAAAAATAAAACAACTTTAGGGATCGAGCGATGACCAACCAGACCACGCTGCGGCAGCGGCGCGACGTCATCGACGAAGACACGCGCCAGCTGTTCGAGATCAGGGCCAGCGGCATCCTCGCCTTCATCGACTGCGATCCGGAGAAGCGTGTCAAGCTGCGCGCGGCGATCGTCGAGGCGATGCTGTGGGCGCAGACGCAGAAGTAATTCTTACGCCTTGCGCCGCCACGTCCTGCGTCGCCGCGGCTTCTGTGCAAGCTCCGGCATTGTCGGCTGCGCCGCGCGGTAGGCGTCAAGCATCGCCTCGAAACTCGCCCGCATCGCGGTCTCGATCTCCGGCCGGCGCTCCAGCCGCGCCATCAGCATCGCCGCCGCCTCGATGGTGGACAGCCCCTCGCGGCGCGGCTCGCGGCGCAGCCGGCCGTAGCGCGACGGTGTCGCGGGCGTTAGCACGACGCGACGGCATTTCAGCAGCCACGCATTGCGCCACCACAGCGTCTTGGCCTGGCTCCAGGTGCCGTCGAGCACGATCACGCCCTCGATGTCGCGCAGCGCCGCGCGCTGGTCCGGCTCCGGCAGCCCCTTGCGATCCACCGCGACGACGCCCGTTTCGCTGCGCAGCTTGGCCGCATCGACCGAGCCGAGATAAAGCACGGCGAAGCGCTGCGGATCGACGCTGCGGCCGAGGATCTTCGACAGGCTTGGCCACGACAGGCCGATCCTGAGTACCGCGCCCTCGACATGCTGCGCGGCGAGCCGCGCGGTCGCCAGCGCCTTGTCCTGTTCCTGCGGATGCATCAGGATCACGAGCGCGAGTCTCGTCGCGACCGGCACCACGCGGTCGCATACGCACAGCGCCGGCGGCTTCAGGCAGCGCGGGCACGGCTCCGGCGCCACGGCGGGCGCTGTTCTATCAGGGGCGTTCGTCATGCCGTGCTCTTACGCTGTTGCGTGGGTCGCCGCCAAGCTATTCCGCCGGCAGCGCCTGCGGCATGCGCCCTTCGCGGCGACGGCGGAAGCGGTCGATCAGCAAATAGATCACCGGCGTGGTGTACAGCGTCAGCACCTGCGACACCACGAGGCCGCCGATGATGGTGATGCCAAGCGGCCGGCGCAGTTCGGTGCCCGGCCCGACCGCCACCACCAGCGGCACGGCGGCGAGCAGCGCGGCCAGCGTCGTCATCAGGATCGGCCGGAAGCGCGCCAGGCACGCCTCGAAGATCGCCGCTTCCGAGGTCAGCCCACGTTGGCGTTCGCCCTCAAGGGCGAAATCGACGATCATGATGCCGTTCTTCTTGACGATGCCGATCAGCAGAATGATGCCGATGAACGCGATCACGGTGAGCGGCAGACCGGTGATCTGCAACGCCAGCAGCGCGCCGAGGCCCGCCGGCGGCAGCGTCGAAATGATCGTCAAAGGATGGGCGAGGCTTTCGTACAGGACGCCGAGCACGATGTAGACCGCGATCAATGCGCCGAGGATCAACAGCGGCTGGCGGTTCGCGGTGTTGCGGAAGTCGGCGGCGTTGCCCTCGAAACTGCCGCGGATGCCCTCCGGCATGTGCATTTCGGCGACGGCCTGCTGGACGTTGGCGGTTGCCACTTCCAGCGGCACATCCGGCATCAGGCTGAACGAAATGGTGGACGAGGGAAAGCCGGACTGGTGCGGCACCGACAGGGGCGACAGTTCGCGCGTGCGCGTCACCACCGCCGAGAGCGGCACCTGCACGCCGCCAGCGCCCGTGACATGGATGCGATCAAGATCGGAAGGATCGTTCTGGAACGCCGGGTCGATCTCAAGGATGGTCTGATACTGGTTGCGGCTGGTGTAGATCGTCGAAATCTGGCGTTGCGAAAAAGCGTTGTTGAGCGCGTTATCGATGTCCTGCACGCTGACGCCGAGTTGCGAGGCCGCCATGCGGTTGATCTTCAGCGTCAGTTGCAAGCCGCCGGGATCGCGGTCACTGGACACGTCAGTGATGCCCGCCACCGTCTCCAGCCGTTTCGAGACCAGCGGCGCCCAGGTTTGCAACAGATTGAGGTCGGCGCTGGTCAGCGTGTACTGGAAATCGGAATCGCTTTGCCGTCCGCCGGCGCGGATATCCTGCGCCGCGAACATGAACAGGCGGATGCCGGGAATGTTCGACAGCTTCATGCGCAGGCGGTTGATCACATCCTGCGTGGCGGCACCGTCGCGCTCCGCCAGCGGCTTGAGGCTGATGAACATGCGGCCCCGGTTCTGCCCGCCGCGGCTGCCGCCGCCGAGGCTGGAGCCGATGCCGGACACCGCGGGGTCGGCCATCACGATATCGGCGACCTGCTCCTGCAACGGCACCATGGCCTGAAACGACACGTCGGCGGAGGCGCGCGTCGAGCCGATGATCAGCCCGGAGTCGTCGGGGGGAAAATAGCCCTTCGGTATCTTGACGTACATCACCGTGGTCAGCGCCACGGTCGCGACGAACACCACAAGCGTCAGCCACGGAAAGCCCAGCACGACGCGCAGGCTGCGCTCGTAGAAGCGCAAGGCGCCCCCCAGCGTGCCTTCGACGAGGCGGTCGAACCAGGTCTCGCGCGCAGGGATGCCGCTCTTGATGTAGTGGGCGCAGATCATCGGCGTGACGGTGAGCGCCACCAGCGTCGAGACGAGAATGGCGAAGGTCAGCGTCAGCGAGAACTCGCGCAACAGCCGGCCGACCACGCCCTCCATAAAGATCAGCGGCGTGAACGCGGCGATCAGCGATAGCGAGATCGATACCACGGTGAAGCCGATCTGACGGGCGCCAAGCACCGCCGCCTGATACGGCGCCATGCCGCGTTCGAGGTTGCGGTACATATTCTCGATCATGACGATGGCGTCGTCGACCACGAAGCCGACCGAGATCGCCAGCGCCATCAGTGACAGGTTGTTGACCGAGAAGCCGGCGAGCCACATGCCGGCGCAGGTGCCGGCCAGCGCCAGCGGCACCGAGACCCCGGCGGCGATCGTCGGCGTGGCGCGGCGCAGAAACATGAACACCACCGCCATCACCAGCACGACGGTGGCGCCCAGCGTCCACTCCATATCATGCACGCTGGCGCGGATGGTGCCGGTGCGGTCCGACAGCACCGAGATATCGACCCCTTGCGGAATCCAGTTTTTCAGATCGGGCAGCAGCTCCTTGACCGCATCGACGGTGGCGATGACATTGGCGTCCGGCTGCTTGGTGATGATCAGCAGCACCGCCGGCTGCTTGTTATACCAGGCGATCGAGCGGCTGTTGCGGGCACCGTCCTCGACTTTGGCGATATCGGAGAGCCTGACCGCGTTGCCGCCGGCCGCCTTGACGATGATGTCGCGAAACTCGGCCGCGCTGCGCATCTGGCGGTTGAGCGCGATGGTCTCGCTCTGGCGCGCGCCGTCGAACAGGCCAACTGGCGCCAACGGGTTGGCGGCGACGATGGCCGCGCGCACGGTATCGGTCGAAATGCCGGCCGCCGCCAGCGCGCCGGGATTGAGGCTGATGCGCACCGCCGGCTGGTCCGCGCCGCTGACCGACACCTGCCCCACCCCCGGCACCTGCGAGATGCGCTGCGCCAGCACGGTGTCGGCGACGTCGTAGATCGCGCCGGGCGTCATCGTCTTGGAGGTCAGCGCCACGATCAGCACCGGCGAGGCGTCAGGGTTGGCCTTGCGGAAGCGCGGCAAGCTCGGCAGATCGGTCGGCAGGTCGCTCATCGCGGCGTTGATCGCCGCCTGCACGTCGCGCGCGGCGCGATCGATATTGCGACCGATGTCGAATTGCAGCGTGATGCTGGTGGAGCCGAGCGAACTCGACGAGGTGAGCTGGTTGACGCCGGCAATCTCGCCGAGCCGCCGCTCAAGGGGCGAGGCCACCGTCGCCGCCATCACCTCCGGGCTGGCGCCGGGGCGCGAGGCCGAGACGTTGATGATGGGAAATTCGACGCTCGGCACGCTCGCCACCGGCAGCACGCCATAGGCCACCAGCCCGACCAGAAATAGCCCGATCGCCATCAGCGTGGTGCCGACCGGCCGGCGAATGAACGGCTCGGAGATCGACATCAGCCGAGACCTTCGGTCGAGCCGGCGACCGGCGGCACTGGTGCGACCGGTGGCGGCACGCTTGCCTCGATGCGCCGGTTGAGGCGGTCGAGCGCGAGATAGACCACCGGCGTGGTGTAGAGCGTCAGCAACTGGCTGAGCAGCAGCCCGCCGATGATCGACACACCGAGCGGAAAGCGCAACTCCGCGCCGGTGCCGCTTTCGATGGCGAGCGGCAGCGCGCCGAACAGCGCGGCCAGCGTCGTCATCATGATCGGACGGAAGCGCAAGAGGCACGCCTGCACGATGGCCTCATAGGCTGACATGCCCTGATGGCGCTCGGCTTCGAGCGCGAAGTCGATCATCAGAATGGCGTTCTTCTTGACGATGCCCATCAACAGGATGATGCCGATCAGCCCGATCACCGACAGATCCTCGCCGACAAGCACGAGCGCGAGAATGGCGCCGATGCCGGCCGACGGCAGCGTCGACAGAATGGTGATCGGGTGGATGTAGCTCTCGTACAGCACGCCGAGCACGATGTAGATCGCGACGATGGCGGCGAGGATCAACCATGGCTGGCCGGCCAGCGACTTCTGAAACTCGGCGGCATCACCGGAATAGAGGCCGATGATCGAGCCGGGCATGCCGATGCGGGCTTCCGCATTGGCAACCGCCGCCACCGCCTCGCCGAGCGAGGCGCCGGGGGCAAGGTTGAAGCTGACGGTGTTGGCCGGAAACTGCGCCTGATGCGAAATGGCCAGCGGCGCGGTGGTGCGCGTCAGGCTCGCCACCGCCGCCAGCGGCACCTGCGCCCCGCCGCTGCCGGGCACATAGAGCAGCGACAGGATCGAGGGGTCGCGCTGATATTCCGGCAGCGCTTCGAGCACCACGCGGTACTGGTTGGCCTGTCCGTAGATGGTCGAGACCTGACGCTGGCCGAAGGAATCGTTCAGCGTGTCGTTGACCGCCTGCACCGAGACGCCGAGTTGCCCGGCACGCTGGCGATCGACATCGAGGCGGGCGCGCAAGCCCCGCTCCTGCGCCTCGGAGGACACATCGCGGAACAGCGGATCGCGGCGCAATTCCGCAACCAGCTTCTCCGACCACTCCGCCAGCTCGCCGGCATCGGTTGCGGTCATCGTGTACTGGTATTGCGACCGGCTCGACCGGGTGCTGATCTGGATGTCCTGCACCGGCTGGAAATACACCGTCATGCCGGGAATCGCGGCGACGCGGGCTTTCAGCCGCTCCAGTACCGTCAGGATGCTGTCGGCGCGCTCACCACGCTGCGTCAGCGTCACCACGATGCGGCCGACATTGAGCGTCGGGTTGACCGAGCCGGAGCCAATCACCGACACCACGCCGGTCACCTCCGGGTCGGCGCGCAGCGCGGCCGCGACCTCCGCCTGCCGCGCCTGCATTTCGGCAAAGGACACATCAGGCCCGGCTTCCGTCACGGCGGTGATCGCCGCGGTGTCCTGCAGCGGCAGAAAGCCCTTCGGCGCCACCACATACAACGCGACCGTGATGGCGATGGTCGCAAGCGTCAGCAACAGCGTCAGGCCCTGATGACGCAGCACGACCAGCAGCGTGCGGTGATAGGCCTCGCCCATGCGGTCGATCCAGCCGGTAAGCAGCGCCAGCCCCGGCACCTGCCGTTCCTCGCCGGCATGCTTCAACAGCCGCGAGCACATCATCGGCGTCAGCGTCAGCGAGACGATGGCCGAGGTGACGACGGCGATCGTCAGCGTCAACGCGAATTCGCGAAACATGCGGCCGACCAGACCCGACATGAACAGGAGCGGAATGAACACCGCAATCAGCGACACGGTGAGCGAGATGACGGTGAAGCCGATTTCGCGCGCGCCCTTCAGCGCCGCCTCCATGGCGCCGTCGCCCTTCTCCATGTGGCGCACGATGTTCTCGATCATGACGATCGCGTCGTCGACCACGAAGCCGGTGCCGATGGTCAGCGCCATCAGCGACAGGTTGTCGAGGCTGAAACCGGCGAACCACATCACCCCGAAACTGGTGACCAGCGACAACGGCAGCGCGACGCCGGCGATCAGCGTGGCACGCAGCGAGCGCAGGAACAGCAGCACCACCAGCGTCACCAGAATGACGGCCAGCACCAGCGTGAACTGCACGTCGCGCACCGAGGCGCGGATCGTCACGGTGCGGTCGCTCACCACCGTGAGCTTGACGCCGGCCGGCACCGCGCGTTGCAGCCGGGGAATTTCCTCGGCGATCTGCCGCACCACCTCGATGACATTGGCGCCGGGCTGGCGCTGGATATCGACGATCACTGCCGGCAGGCCGTTGTACCAGCCGCCGGTCTTGTCGTTTTCCAGGCCGTCGACGATGCGCGCCAGATCGCCGATCGTCACCGGCGCGCCGTTGCGGTAGGCGACGACAATCGGCTTGTAGGCCTCCGCCGCGACGACCTGATCGTTGGCGGCGATGGTGTAGGACTGCTGCGCGCCGTCGAGCGAGCCTTTTGGCCCCGAGACGTTGGCGGCGGCAATGGCGCTGCGCAGATCCTCCATGCCGATGCCGTACGCCGCCATGCGGGCGAGATCGGCCTGAATGCGCACCGCCGGCTTCAGTCCGCCGAGCACCGCGACGCGGCCGACACCGGTGATCTGCGACAATCGCGGGGTCAGGATGGTGTCGGCAAGATCGCTCATGGCGCGCAGCGACACGGTGTCGGAGGTCAGCGCCAGCGTCATCACCGGCGCGTCGGCCGGGTTCACCTTGGCGTAGGTCGGCGGATACGGCAGGTTGCGTGGCAGCGTGCCGGCGGCGGCGTTGATCGCCGCCTGCACGTCCTGCGTCGCGCCGTCGATGTCGCGGCCGAGATCGAACTGCAACGCGATCTGGCTGACGCCGAACGAACTGGTCGAATTCATCGACGACAGCGCTGGGATCTGCCCGAGCTGGCGCTCCAGCGGCGCGGTGATCAGCGACGCTACCACGTCGGCGCTGGCACCGGGCAGTTGCGTCGTCACCTGCACGGTCGGGAAATCGACCTGCGGCAGCGCCGACACCGGCAGGTTCCAATAGCCGAGCGCGCCGCCGATCATCAGCGCGATGCCGAGCAGCGAGGTCGCGATCGGGCGGCGGATGAACGGCTCGGAAACGCTCATGATCCGCGTCCTTGCAGATAGCGCGCCGGCATCAGCGCGGCCCGTTCTTGCCCTTGGCGCCGCCACGTCCTTCGCGCTTGCGCGGCGCAAGGTCCGGCGCCGGCTGTGTCGCGGTGGTGCCGACGCGCACCTTCGCGCCCTCCGACAGGTTGGCGAAGCCGGTCGTCACCACCTTGTCGTCGGTCGTCAGCCCCTTGTCGATCACCGCGTTGGTCTCGTCCTGCTGCCTCACCGTCACCGGCCGGGCGCTTACCGTGTCGTCGGGGCCGATGACATAGACAAAGGTGCCGGCCGGGCCGCGCTGCACCGCCGCCGTCGGCGCCACCAGCGCCTGCGACAGCGTTTCGACCTTGAGGCGGACATTGACGAACTGGCCCGGCCACAGCCGGTACTCCTTGTTGTCGAACTCGGCCTTGAGACGCACCGTGCCGGTGGTCGGATCGACCTGGTTGTCGATGCCGACCAGCCGGCCGCTCTCGATCACGGTGCGGCCGTCGTTGCCGAACACGTCCACCATCAGCGTTTCCCTGGCGGCGGCGGCGTTAACACGGAACAGCTCCTGCTGCGGCAGGCTGAACTGCACCGCGATCGGCTGCAACTGCGTCAGCACGACGATGCCGTTGGCATCGGAGGTCGAGACGATGTTACCGACATCGACCTGGCGCAGGCCGGCGCGGCCGGTGATTGGCGCCACCACCTTGGTATAGGCCAGCGTCGCGGCGGCGTTGTCGATCGCCGCCTGATCGGAGCGCACCAGCGCCTCAAGCTGCGCCACCAGCGCGGCTTGGGTGTCGGCCTGCTGCTTGGAGCCGGCATTGGCGGCGGCGAGTTGCCGGTAGCGTGTCAGGTCGATGCGGGCATTGGCGAGTTGCGCCTCGTCCTGCGCCTTCTTGGCGACCGCCTGATCGTACTGCGCGCGATAGATCGCATCGTCGATCTCGGCCAGCACGTCGCCGGCCTTGACGCCCTCGCCTTCCTTGAAGTTTATCGCGGTCAGCCGGCCGCCGACCTGCGCGCGCACCGTCACGGTGTTGAGCGCGCGTACGCTGCCGACGCCGGGCAGATAGACCGGCACGTCGCGCCGCTCGGGCGACGCCGCCAGCACCGGTACGGTGGTGTCAGGGCGAAAGCTGCGCGCGGCGCTCTGCTGCTGCTGCGCGGTCCACCACGTCCAGCCGAGATAGCCCAGGCCGCCGAGCACCACCAGCGCGATCAGCCACGACATCGTGCGCGATCGTGCGCGCGGCGGCGCGGCCCGCGCGGTATCCGCCTTCACCTCGTCCGGCTTAAAGAGCATCGACCGGCCTCTCCGTGTTCGGTTCCCAGCCGCCGCCTAGCGCCTGATAGAGGCTGACGATCGCAAGCAGGCGCGCCAATTGCGCCTGCGCCAGCGCATCCTCAGCCTGAAATAGCGTCAACTGTGTGTTCAGCACGGTGACGATGTCGATGGTGCCGGCACGCAATTGCTGCTCGGCCAGCGCGAACGCCCGCCGCGAGGCGGCCAGCACCTCGCGCTGGAGTCTCAGCCGTTCGGCGGTCTCGCGCACCACCACCAGCGCGGTGTTGACGTCGGCAAAGGCGGAGACCACCGTCTTGCGATAGGTCTGAAGCAATTCGTCCTGGCGTGCCTGCGTCAGCTCAAAATTGGCCAGAATGCGCCCGCCGTCGAAGATCGGCTGGGTCAGCCCGGCGGCCAGCGTGTAGAACACCGCCTGCGGTGCAAACAGCGCGGCCAGCGCCACACTCTGGGCACCTGCCTGCCCGGTCAGCGTGATGCTTGGGAAGAACTGCGCCCGCGCGCTGCCGATATTGGCGGTCGCCGCCGCCAGCAGAAATTCCTGCCGGCGCAGGTCGGGCCGTTGCAGCAACAATTCCGATGGCAGCCCCGGCGAGACACGCGGCACCGTCACGCCCGACAGCGAACCGCCGCGAATCGCCGTGCTTTCTGGCGGCCGCCCGATCAGCGTCGCCAGCGCGTGGCGGTTCTGTGCCAGCGTCTGGCGCAGCGTCGGCACCGTCGCTTTCTGGTTGGCAAGCACGCTTTCCTGCTGGGCGACGTCGAGGTCGGTACCGGTGCCGGCTGCAAGCCGCTGGCGGATCGCGTCGAGCACGCGCTGGGCGTTGGCGATGTTGCGCTCGGCGATGCGAATGCGGTCCTGCGCCGCCAGCACCTGGAAATAGGCGGTGGCCAACGCGGCGTAGCTGGTCAGCGCCACCACGTCGTGATCGAAGCGGCTGGCGCCGGCGGTTTCCTCGGCGGCCAGCAGCGCGTCACGCCTCTCGCCCCAGAAATCGAGCTGATAGCTCGCCGCCAGTGACGCCGACAGGCTGTCGCGCACGCGCACGCCCGAAATGGTGCCGCTGCCACCGGAGACCGAACTCTGGCTGCGCGAGGTATCGATCCCGCCGGACAGGCTCGGCAGCAATGCCGCGCCCGTGACGCGCGCCTGCGCATCGGCCTGGCGGATACGCGCCGCCGCCGCCGCGATATCGAGATTGGCGGCACGCGCCTCGTTCATCAGCGCCGTCAGCTCGCGCGAGCGGAAACCGCGCCACCAGTCGAGTTGCGGTGTCGGCGCACGGGTGTCCTTCGGCGCCTGATAGGCCGGCGGCACGTCGAGCGCCGGGTTCGGCAGGTCGCTGGTCAGGATGCAGCCGGACAGCGCCAGGGCGGCGCCCGCGACGGCGCTCCACCGCAGGAACCGGCGCAGACGGGCTTGCAGTGTCGCGGGGCATGGCATGGCTACGGTCACGGGCGAATGATTCTCTTCAGCAACGCAGGCTGGCATTCTACCGGGCTTACTCTGCGGCGCACAGCCGCGCCCGGACATCGGCGCGCGCCTGTGACTTTTTCTCCGCGCCCCTGGCGGAAATGACGGATCGGCCGATTCCAAGCAGCCTGTCGCGATTCCGGCGAGGCGGGCGGAGCGCTCTCAAGCCTGCTCCTTACGAAGATTTCATGTTGCAAAACGCCTGCCGGCAGGCCGGTGGCGCTGCCGCGCCAAGCTCTGCGAGAACAAATATCCCGCCCGTCCGTTGGTCCTTGTAGCGGCGCAGCCGCTCCATTAGGGTCGGGACCGACATGCCCCTTTCCTCGCCCCTTCCTCATTTCCCGACACAGCCATGAACACCTATGACGATGTCGTTGCCGCCATCGGCAACACGCCGCTGATCAAGCTCCGCCGCGCCTCCGAGGCGACCGGTTGCACCATTCTCGGCAAGGCCGAGTTCATGAACCCCGGCCAGTCGGTCAAGGACCGCGCGGCACTGTTCATCATTCAGGACGCCGTCAAGCGCGGGCTGTTGAAGCCCGGCGGTGTCGTGGTCGAGGGCACCGCCGGCAACACCGGCATCGGGCTGGCGCTGGTCGCCAACGCGCTCGGCTACCGTACCGTCATCGTGATCCCGGAAACGCAGAGCCAGGAGAAGAAAGATATGCTCCGGCTGTGCGGCGCCGAGTTGATCGAGGTGCCGGCAGTGCCTTACGCCAACCCCAACAACTATGTGAAACTGTCGGGGCGGCTTGCCGCGCAGCTTGCCAAGAGCGAGCCGAACGGCGCGATCTGGGCCAACCAGTTCGACAATGTTGCCAACCGTCAGGCCCATGTCGAAACCACCGCGCCCGAGATCTGGCAGCAGACCGCGGGCAAGGTCGATGGTTTCGTCGCCTCGATCGGCTCCGGCGGCACCATCGCCGGCGTTTCGCTCGGGCTGAAGGCGAAGAATCCGAAGGTGAAGATCGTGCTTGCCGACCCGATGGGGTCGGCGCTCTACAGCTACTACAAGACCGGCACGCTCAAGGCTGAAGGCTCCTCGATCACCGAAGGCATCGGTCAGGGCCGCGTCACCGCCAACCTCGAAGGCGTGACCATTGACGACGCCTACCAGATTTCCGACGAGGAAGCGGTCAAGGTGCTGTTCGACCTGTTGCTGCACGAGGGGCTGTGCCTCGGCGGCTCGTCCGGCGTCAACATCGCCGGCGCGATCCGGCTGGCCGGGGACCTCGGGCCGGGACGCACCATCGTCACCGTCCTGTGCGACTACGGCACGCGCTACCAGTCAAAACTGTTCAACCCGGACTTCATGCGCTCGAAAAACCTGCCGGTGCCGGACTGGCTGGAGCGCAAGAGCACGATCGCGGTGCCGTTCGAGCAGGCGTGAGTTTTTTCTTCATCATGGCCGGGTTTATCCCGACCATCCACGTCTTTCGTGAGTACCGCCGTCAGACGTGGATGCGCGGGACAGGCCCGCGCATGACGATGAGATGAATCCGAATCTTAAGGAAACATCGGCGGCTGGTCGATGCCCATGGTCTCGGGGAAG
The DNA here is from genome assembly GCA_049646625.1 of Xanthobacteraceae bacterium. GTDB lineage: Bacteria > Pseudomonadota > Alphaproteobacteria > Rhizobiales > Xanthobacteraceae > PRO6. Next base: position 7,038 of record JBARWE010000020.1, on the reverse strand, counting down.
CCGAGCACCAGGTTCATGTTCTGCACCGCCTGGCCCGAGGCGCCCTTGGTCAGGTTGTCGAGCGTCGAAACCAGAATGGCGCGGCCGGGGATGCGGTCGGCTGCGACCCCGATCAGCGTCATGTTGGAGCCGCGCACATGGCGTGTCTGCGGCGTCTTGCCGAACGGCAGCACATGCACGAACGGCTCCTTCGCGTAGCGCTCGCCAATGATCGCGTGCATGTCCTCGGCCGTCCGCCCGCGCCGGCCGCGCACATAGATGGTCGAGAGGATGCCACGGTTCATCGGCACCAGATGCGGCGTGAACGACACCACCACCTCGCGCCCGGCGGCCTTTGAGAACTCCTGATCGAGTTCGGCCATGTGGCGATGGCCGCCGACGCCGTAGGCGTGGAAGCCGTCCGACACCTCGGAAAACAGCATTTCCTCCTTCGCCGAGCGGCCGGCGCCGGTGACGCCCGACTTGGCGTCGATGACAATGCCATCGGTCTCGATCGCCTTGGCCTTGAGGAGCGGCAACAGCGGCAGTTGCGCACAGGTCGTGTAGCAGCCGGGATTGGCGATCAACCGCGCCGCCTTGATCTCGCGCCGATAGGCTTCGACGAGGCCGTAGACCGCCTCCTTCTGCAGGTCCAACGCATGATGCTCGTGGCCGTACCATTTGGCGTAGGCCGCCGGATCGCGCAGCCGGAAGTCGGCCGACAGGTCCACCACCTTGGTCGCCGGTGCTCTCGCCAACAGGTCTTTCAGCACGGTCTGCGTGGTGGCGTGCGGCAGCGCGCAGAACACCAGGTCAAGCCCGGCCGCGGCCCAATCAATGTCGGCGATGGCAGTCAGGCGCGGCAGGTCGTAGGGCGCGAGCTGCGGGAACACGTCGCCCATGCTGTGGCCGGCGCGGCGGTCAGCTGTCAGCACCTTCAGGTCGACGCGCGGATGCCGCAGCAACAGCCGCACCAGTTCAGCGCCGGTGTAGCCCGACGCGCCAAGAATGCCGATGGTCTTTCGGGTCGCCATGACAAAGGTTCTTTCATGCCGGTGGTGGCGCAAGCCTCTAGCATCGCGCCGCCCGTTTGCGGACGCCGCCGTCACCCTAACCGCTGCGAGAGAAACTTAAAGCACGCCGCGGATCGGAGCCGGCGGCATGGGAGGCGATCTTACGCAAAATCCCCTGCCCGCGCCGCAGCAATGCGGCGACGGCGAAAAAGGCCAAGCGGAGGCGTCGCGTCGATCATGGCGGCGCTATAGGCCCGCGCGGCGGCGCGGTCAAGCGAACCCGTCAGACCAGCCCCCACAGCCAGGTGCTGAGTTTCGACAGCCCGTCGCCGAACAGCAGAAGCACCGCCGACCACACCAGCGCCGAGGCGACGTTGGCGAACTGAAAACGCCAGTACGGCATCTCGAAAATGCCAGCGACCAGCGGCACGGTGGCGCGCAGCGGCCCGGAAAACCGGCCGATGAAAATGCCCGGCACCCCCCACTTGCGCACGAACGCCTCGCCACGCGGCAGCATGTCAGGGTAGCGCGACAGCGGCCACATGCCGGCGACACGGCCTTTGAAGGTCGAGCCGACCCAGTACGACAGCCAGTCGCCGAGCGCGGCCCCGAACGCGCCCGCCAGCCACACCGGCCAGAAGCTGACCTCCGACAGGCCGATCATGGCGCCGATCGCCACCAGCGCCCCCCAGGCCGGGATGAACAGCGACAGGAATGCGAGCGACTCCCCGAACGCCAGCACGAATACGATCGGCCCGGCCCAGACCGCGTGGTCGCGCACCAGATCGACCACCCGCATGATCCAGTCTTCCATCAATGCTCCGCTGTCTACCTCGCCTGCGCCGGTCCGGGACAGCGCAGCGATACGGCCGCACTATGTCGGAAGCGGGCGGCCATGGAAACTCGCCGTACTTACCTCAGGCATGACGGAGAATGCGTATGTTGTCACAATCCACAAATGGATCTTGTGCTGGCAGCTTCCCCGATCGGATATCCGAGGTCATTTTGACCCCGCGGCGATCCAGCCATGGCATAGTCGTCGTTGCTGATTCGCCCTGCTTCAAGGTTCCACGAAAATATCAGGATACATGACCAAGCCACTGAAGAAAGCCGCAAAGAGTACATCCGACCTCGACCTGTTCGGAACCCCGGCCAAGCCGGCGCGGGGGACTGCGGGCAGCCCTGCCCCGGATTCCGGCGGCAGCTATACCGCGCGCGACATCGAGGTGCTGGAGGGGCTGGAACCGGTGCGCCGGCGGCCCGGCATGTATATCGGCGGCACCGACGAGAAGGCGCTGCATCATCTGTTCGCGGAAGTGATCGACAATTCCATGGACGAGGCGCTGGCCGGCCATGCCTCCTTCATCGAGGTCGAGCTTGCCGCCGACGGCTTCCTCAGCGTCACCGACAACGGTCGCGGCATCCCGGTCGATCCGCACCCGAAGTCGCCGGACAAGTCGGCGCTCGAAGTGATCATGTGCACGCTGCACGCCGGCGGCAAGTTCGACTCCAAGGTCTACGAGACCTCGGGCGGCCTGCACGGCGTCGGCGTCTCGGTGGTCAACGCGCTGTCGTCGCGCCTCGAAGTGGAGGTGGCGCGGGGCCAGCAGCTCTACCGGCTGGCATTCGAGCGCGGCCAGCCGAAGGGCAAGCTGGAACACCTCGGCAAGGTATCGAACCGGCGCGGCACCCGTGTCCGCTTCAAGCCGGACCCGGAGATCTTCGGCGCCAAGGCGGCGTTCAAGCCGCAGCGGCTGTTCAAGATGAGTCGCGCCAAGGCGTACCTGTTCGGCGGCGTCGAAATCCGCTGGCGCTGCGACCCGGCGCTCATCGCCGGCCTCGACGGCGTGCCGGCCGAGGCGACGTTCCACTTCCCCGGCGGCCTGCGCGACTATCTCGCCAACACGGTCCACGCCAGCGCGCTGGTGCACCCCGATATCTTTGCCGGCCACTCGGGGCGCAACGGCGCCCACGGCGCCTGCGAATGGGCGGTGGCGTGGACGGCGGACGCCGACGGCTTCCTGATGTCGTACTGCAACACGGTACCGACGCCGGACGGCGGCACCCACGAAAGCGGCATCCGCAGCGCATTGTCGCGCGGCCTCAAGGACCACGCCGAGCGCGCGGGCCAGGCCAAGCGTGCCGCCTCGATCACCGCCGAGGACGTGATGATCAGCGCCGCGGTGATGCTGTCGGTGTTCGTGCGCGAGCCGGAATTCCAGGGCCAGACCAAGGACCGCCTGGCCACCGCCGAGGCGCAACGCATCGTCGAGCAGGCGGTCAAGGACCCGTTCGACCACTGGCTTTCCGCCAACCCGGCGCAGGCCAACAAGCTCCTTGAATTCGTTCTTGAGCGCGCCGACGAGCGGCTGCGCCGCCGTCAGGAAAAGGAAGTCTCGCGCAAGACCGCGGTGCGCAAGCTGCGGCTGCCCGGCAAGCTCGCCGACTGCACCTCGACCGCCGCCGACGGCTCCGAATTGTTCATCGTCGAGGGCGATTCCGCCGGCGGCAGCGCCAAGCAGGCGCGCGACCGCAAGACGCAGGCCGTGTTGCCGTTGCGCGGCAAGATCCTCAACGTGGCGTCAGCGACCCGCGACAAGCTCGCCGCCAACCAGCAGATCGCCGACCTCGTGCAGGCGCTCGGCTGTGGCACCGGCAAGACCTATCGCGCCGATGATCTGCGCTACGCGCGCATCATCATCATGACCGACGCCGACGTCGACGGCGCCCACATCGCTTCGCTGCTGATCACCTATTTCTATCGGCAGATGCCGCAGCTCATCACCGGCGGCCATCTCTATCTCGCGGTGCCACCGCTTTACCGCCTGACCCATGGCAGCAAGACGGTCTATGCGCGCGACGAGGCCGACCGCGACCGGTTGCTGAAAACCGAATTCCGCGCCAACGCCAATGTCGATATCGGCCGCTTCAAGGGGCTTGGCGAAATGATGCCGGCGCAACTGAAGGAAACCACCATGGACCCGAGGAAACGCACGCTGCTGCGGGTGGTCCTGGAGCCGGACGAGCAGGAAGATACCGCCGCATCCGTCGAGCGGCTGATGGGCAACAAGGCGGAAGCCCGCTTCACCTTCATCTCCGAACGCGCCGAGTTCGCCGACGAGGAGTTGCTGGACGTGTAGCCGCCGACCTCCCCCGCCAGTGTGGGAGGGTCAGGACGAGGGGCCTTCGGGCGAGCGCACATGCTCGGGCCGAATGCCAAGGCCGACCAGCCGCGCCGCCTGCCCCTGGAGCCACGGCCACGCATTGAGAACGCGGATCAGGAATGGCGGCCGCATACCGCCGGGGGATGCCGCGAGCGCGGGCTTCACGATGCGGTTCTGCACCACCACCTGCATCGCCTGTGTCAGCCGCGTCGGCCACAGCCGTCGCTGGCGCACCTGATCCAGGTCGTCCTCGGGCGGGCAGCCGTGGACGAGCTTTTCCGCCAGCAGGTTGGCGGCCGCAACCGCGTCCTGCACCGCGAGGTTGACGCCGACGCCGCCGACCGGCGACATCGCGTGCGCGGCATCGCCGATGCACAACAACCCCGGTTTCGTCCAGCGCTTGAGCCGGTCGATCCGCACCGTCAACAGCTTGACGTCATCCCATGTCGCGATATCGCCGATATGCGGCGCCAGCATCGGCGCGGTGGCGATGACCGTGCGGCGGAAGGCTTCGAGGCCCTCAGCCCTGATCGCCTCCAACTGCCCCTTGGCGATGACGAAGGCGCACTGCCAGTAGTCGCCGCGGTCGAGCGTCACCATCATCCGCCCGGCGCGGATGCGCGCCAGCACCGGCTCGCTGTCGCCATCCTTGCGCACCCTGAACCACAGCACATCCATCGGCGCGCCGATATCCTCGATGGCAAGTCCCGCCCGCGCGCGTAAAACCGAATGCCGCCCGTCGCAAGCGACCGTCAGCGCCGCGTTGATCCGCAACGGCCCGTCCGCATCGCGCGCCATCACGCCCGTGATGCTCTCGCCGGCACACAGAAGGTCGGTCGCCTCGGTGCGCATCAAAAGCCGGAAAGATGGATAGCGCCGCGCGCTGTCCGCAAGAAAGTCGAGGAAGTCCCACTGCGGCATGAAGGCGATGAACGGATATTTCAGATCGAGCCGGGTGAAGTCGGCAATATGCATCGTTTCGTCGCCGAACTCGCCGCCGAGCCGCCGCAACTCCTGATGCGGCCGCTTGAGGAAGCCGTCGATCAGGCCGAGTTCGTCCATCACTTCGAGTGTCGAGGGATGCACGGTATCGCCGCGGAAGTCGCGCAAAAAGTCGCCATGCTTCTCCAGCACCACGGTGTCGATGCCGGCCCGCGCCAGCAACAGCCCAAGCATCATGCCGGCCGGCCCGCCGCCGACGATGCAGCAGCGGGCGCTCACGGTTCGCCCAGTCGTAGCTTGCGGCGGCGCTCCGGTGCCGGCCATCCAAGTCGCCCTTTCTCCGCTGGCGTGGCGCGCCGGGCGTCCCATCCCGGCGACCCCGGCGGCCGGGGATCGGCCCACCCAGGCCCCCCTACGATCGCACCGGAATATTAAGGTTTTTTCGCGCTGTCACGGTCGCGTGCATTGACATTGGCGCATTCCCGCCTATGTTCCGGCCAACGCGGCCTGGTATCGACACGCGATATCCCGATTTGCCGCCTGTTCGCTTTAGCTCACTGTCCCCCGTGCTTTTCGAGAGCGTGCCGTTCCGGGGCGAGCGCGACAAGTCCAATCCCGAGAGCCTGACGGCGGCTTCGTGCAGAGGCTTGATGTCCTTTTCCAATCTCGGCCTGTCCGACAAGGTGCTGGCTGCCGTCGCGGCCGCCGGCTACACCACCCCTACCCCCATTCAGGAACAAGCGATTCCCCACGTTCTCGCCCGGCGCGACGTGCTCGGCATCGCTCAGACCGGCACCGGCAAGACCGCCGCCTTCGTGCTGCCGATGCTGACACTGCTTGAAAAGGGCCGCTCCCGCGCCCGCATGCCGCGGACGCTGATTCTGGAACCGACCCGCGAACTGGCGGCCCAGGTCGCCGAGAGCTTCGAGAAATACGGCGCCGGCCAGAAACTCAACGTGGCGCTCCTGATCGGCGGCGTCTCATTCGGCAACCAGGACCTCAAACTGACGCGCGGCGTCGACGTCCTGATCGCCACCCCGGGCCGGCTGCTCGACCACACCGAACGCGGCGGCCTGCTGCTCACCGGGGTCGAGATGCTGATCATCGACGAAGCCGACCGCATGCTGGACATGGGCTTCATCCCCGACATCGAGCGCATCTGCAAGCTCGTTCCCTTCACCCGGCAGACCCTGTTCTTCACGGCAACGATGCCGCCGGAAATCCGCCGCATCACCGAGACTTTTCTGCACAACCCGCAGAAGGTCGAAGTCTCCCGCCCCGCCTCCACCGCCGTCACCGTATCCCAGTCCTACGTCACCACCGGCCGCGAACCGCACGACAAGCGCGACACGCTGCGCGGCCTGCTGCGCGACGCCGAGGACCTGCACAACGCCATCATCTTCTGCAATCGCAAGCGCGACGTGGCGACGCTGGTGCGCTCGCTGCAACGCCACGGCTTCAGCGCCTGCGCGCTGCATGGCGACATGGACCAGTCGGCGCGCATGGCCTCGCTCGATGCCTTCCGCAAGGGCGAGACACCGCTGTTGGTCGCCTCCGACGTCGCCGCCCGTGGCCTCGACATCCCCGAAGTCAGCCACGTCTTCAATTTCGACGTGCCTTACCACCCCGACGATTACGTCCATCGCATCGGCCGCACCGGCCGTGCCGGGCGGCTCGGCACCGCGATCACCATCGTCTCGCCGTCCGATACCAAGTCGCTCTCCTCGATCGAGAAGCTGATCGGCCAGACCATCCCGTGCGCCGATCCGGCAGGCGGCGCCACGCCACAGCCGGTCGAGGCAATCCCGGCCGAGGCGGCCCCCGCCAGCGGGCGTACCCGCAAGCCGCGCCGTGAGTCGCAGCGCAGCACCGGCGGTGGCCGGGGCCGCAAGGCCGCCGCGGCACCGCAGCCGGCGCCGGCACAACAGCCAGCCTCGATC
>JBARWE010000019.1:0-23357 GCA_049646625.1 Xanthobacteraceae bacterium | reverse complement strand
TAGGACGAATAGTCGGGTGCGCCGAGCGGCGATACCTGGTTGGTGACGGTGGTCCAGCCCTGCGACTTCAGGTAGTTTTCGACCGAGGCCGTGGTGGTGTGGCCATAGGTGTAGTCCGGTGTGAGATAGGCGGCCTTCTTGTTCTTGCCGAACGCCTTGACGATCACCGGACCGATCGCGTTGGCGGCCATCTCGCCGAAGAAGCACTGGCGGAAGCCATAGCGCACGCAGTCCTTGCCGGTGGTGTCGTTCGAGCCGGAAATCTGCGCGATGTAGAGCACCTTCTCGCGCTGGGCGAGCTTGTTCAGCGCCACCGCGACCGCCGACGAGGTCGAGCCGGTCATCAGCACGATCTTGTTCTCGGTGATGAAGCGCTGCTGCGCCTGCACAGCCTGGTTCGGCTTGGCACCGGAGTCGGCGACCACCAGCTTCACCTGCTTGCCGAGCACGCCTTTCTTGGTCTTGGGCGAGAGCTTCTTGACCAGGTCATGCGCGGAATTGAGATGCTCCGCCGCGAGTTCGGCGCCCTTGAGTTCATCCTCGCCCTGCACCGCATAGGTGCCGGTGCGCGGCACCGAAACGCCGATAAAAACCGTGTCGCCCTGCGACCCCGCAGGCCAGGTTCCGATTGCCGGCTGGTCGGCTGCGATCGCCGGCATCGCCAGCCCGCCCGACAGCAGGCTGCCGCCGGCGAACCCCGCGCCAGCCTGCAACAGCTTGCGCCGCGAGATGCGAAAACCCGCCGACGAATCCCGACCGTGATTATTGCTAGCCATCAAATTCCTCCCAGGTTGAATTCTTCAGCCGCCGCATTGCTGCATCGGCGGTTACAACCAAAAAAAGATCGGAAGGCATCGCCGCGCAACACCGAACCGACCTTCGTCGATGCGTGCCATTGCGCGCTAGGGAGCGGTATTTCGTCAATCCCACTTTGGTCGCAAGATACCTTTTACAAAAGGGTATAAGACGAAAAGACTATTGACGTTTCTTACTTGGACAAATTCAGCGTCGATCATTTGCACGAGATGGCGCACGCCCCATCGCAAGCATACGCAAAGCGAGCACGGGGGCGCGCCAAAGAAGCGCACCCCCGAAGCCGAAACGACGTGCGTGAAAGGTTGGCGGCGCGCGGCCGCTACGGCACCTCGCGCACCGCGCCGCGCGCGGCGCTGGTGGCGAAGTGCGCATAGGCCCGCAGGGCACGCGAGACCTTGCGGGCACGCGCCCGCGGCTGCCATGCCGTGGCGCCGCGCGCTTCCATCTCGTTGCGCCGCCGCAGAAGTTCCTCATCGGAAATGGCGAGGTGAATCTTGCGCTGCGCGATATCGATCTCGATCCGGTCGCCCTCCTCGACCAGACCGATGGCGCCGCCTTCGGCCGCCTCAGGCGAAATGTGGCCGATCGACAGCCCCGACGAGCCGCCGGAGAAACGGCCATCGGTGATCAGCGCGCACGCCTTGCCGAGACCCTTCGACTTCAGATAGCTGGTCGGATACAGCATCTCCTGCATGCCCGGCCCGCCGCGCGGTCCCTCATAGCGAATCAGCACGACATCGCCCGGCTTGATGCGGTCGCCGAGAATGGCCTCCACCGCATCGTCCTGGCTCTCGAAGATGCGCGCCGGCCCGGCGAAAGTAAGAATGCTTTCGTCGACGCCCGCCGTCTTCACGATGCAACCGTCGAGCGCGATGTTACCGTAGAGCACGGCAAGGCCGCCGTCCTGGCTGTAGGCATGGGCGGCGTCGCGCACCACGCCGTTCTCGCGATCGAGATCGAGGTCCTTGTAGCGGCGCTCCTGGCTGAAGGCGACGGTGGTGGGTATGCCGCCGGGGGCGGCGCGATAGAACGACTGCACGGATTCGCTCGTCGTGCGGCGCACATCCCAGCGCTCCAGCGCCTGCGCCAGCGTTCCGCTATGCACCGAGCCGGCGTCGGTTTTGATGAGGCCGGCGCGGTCGAGTTCGCCTAAAATTGCCATGATGCCGCCGGCACGATGCACGTCCTCCATATGCACGTTGGCGACGGAGGGTGCGACCTTGCACAACACCGGCACGCGCCGCGACAGCCGGTCGATATCGGCCATGGTGAAGTCGATCTCGCCTTCGTAAGCTGCGGCCAGCAGATGCAGCACGGTGTTGGTCGAACCGCCCATCGAAATGTCGAGCGTCATCGCATTTTCGAAGGCGTCGCGGTTCGCGACGTTGCGCGGCAGCACGGAGGCGTCGTCCTGTTCGTAGTAGCGGCGCGCCAGATCGACGACGAGGTGGCCGGCCTCGACGAACAGCCGCTTGCGGTCGGCATGGGTGGCGAGCGTCGAGCCGTTGCCGGGCAGCGCCAGCCCCAGCGCTTCGGTCAGGCAGTTCATCGAGTTGGCGGTGAACATGCCGGAGCATGAGCCGCAGGTCGGACAGGCCGAGCGCTCGATCGCCTGCACCTCGTCATCGCTCACGCTGTCGTCGGCGGCGGCCACCATGGCGTCGATCAGGTCCACCGCACGGGTGGTGCCATGCCACTTGACCTTGCCGGCCTCCATCGGCCCACCGGAAACGAACACAGTCGGAATGTTGAGGCGCAGCGCCGCCATCAGCATGCCAGGCGTGATCTTGTCGCAGTTGGAAATGCACACCAGCGCGTCGGCGCAATGGGCGTTGACCATGTATTCGACGCTGTCGGCGATCAGTTCGCGCGACGGCAGGCTGTAGAGCATGCCGTCGTGACCCATGGCGATGCCGTCATCGACTGCGATGGTGTCGAACTCCTTGGCGACGCCGCCGGCCTTCTCGATCTCGCGCGCCACCAGCTGGCCGAGATCCTTAAGGTGGACATGGCCCGGCACGAATTGCGTAAACGAGTTGGCGATGGCGATGATCGGCTTGCCGAAATCGGCGTCCGTCATGCCGGTGGCGCGCCACAGGCCGCGCGCGCCCGCCATGTTGCGGCCGTGGGTGGAGGTGCGGGAGCGATATGCGGGCATGGCGCGTCTCTGTCTGAAAACATGAAGGAAATTGCGGCTTGCAGCCGGTTCCACCTTTCTTCCCGCGCCAGCGTTGCGGCGTCAACCGCAAGGCCCCGCCCGCATGGCTGCTCCGCGTCGGCATGCGCCGGAGCGCGATGCCGAGCCGGCAAAATCTTACCGCGGCGGCGCGTTTGGACCGTGACAGGGGAATGGAAGAGTCCTAGTCTTTCAACTGCGGGTGGCTGCGGCCACCGCATGGAGGACACTGCCATGGCCTGGAAAACACCAAGAATCGTCGAGCTTCCGGTGGGCATGGAAATCAACATGTACGCCTGCGCGGCGCGCAAATAGCCGCCGCGCCCGAACCGGACCTTTGACCTCCCCGTCGCCCAGCGGCGATGACGTGACGATCGCCGCCATCCGGTGGCGGCGCAGGGGTGCACTATGCTTCGGGTCATCATTCTGGGAAGCGCCGCCGGTGGCGGCGTGCCGCAATGGAATTGCGGCTGCCCGGGCTGCCGTGCGGCGCGCGACGGACTGCCCGTTTCGCAGCGCACACAAGCCTCGATCGCCGTTAGCGCGGATGACGTCCACTGGTTTCTGATCAATGCGTCTCCCGACCTGCGCGCGCAGATCAATGCGACGCCCCGGCTTCATCCGAAGCGTGGCGAGTTGCGCCACAGCCCTATCACCGGCGTCGTCCTGACCAACGGCGAGATCGATGCGATCGCCGGGCTGCTGACGCTGCGCGAAGGTTCGCCGTTCACCATCTATGCGCATGCCAGCGTGCTGGCGACGCTCAATGCCAACAGCATCTTCAATGTGCTGGGCCGCGACCGCGTCCCACGCATCGCCATCGAGCCTGACGTCGCGTTCGTCCCTCGCCTGCCCGATGGTGCACAAGCGCAGATCGAGATCGTGCCGTTCGCGGTTCCCGGCAAGCCGGCGTGGTATCTTGGCGACACCGCACAAAGCACAACGCCGGGCGATACCCTCGGCCTCGAAATCAGGGACATGCATAGCCGTCGCACGCTGATCTTTCTCGCCGCCTGCGCCGCCGTCACGCCCGAACTGAAAGCCCGGCTCGACGGCGCGGCGCTGGTGCTGTTCGACGGCACGCTGTGGTGCGACGACGAGATGATCGCAAGCCGCCTCGGCGGCAAAACCGGGCAACAGATGGGCCACATCGCCATGTCCGGCCCAGGCGGGACGATCGCGGCTCTTGCCGACCTCAAGATCGGCCACAAAATATTTCTGCACATCAACAACTCCAATCCGGCCCTGCTGCCGGATTCCGCCGAGCGGCGCGCGGTGGAGGATGCCGGGTGGGACATCCCCGACGATGGCTGGGAGTTGACGCTATGACCGCGATGACCGCTTTCTCGGTGCGCGGCGCGCCGATAGAGTCCGCCGACGACCTGGAGGCGCGGCTGCGCGCCATCGGCGAAGCACGCTACCACAACCTGCATCCGTTCCACCGCATGCTGCACGGCGGTGAGCTGACGAAAGGGCAGGTGCAGGCATGGGCGCTCAACCGCTATTATTATCAGAGCACGATCCCGATCAAGGACGCGGTGGTGATGTCGCGCTTCCGCGACCGGGCGATCCGGCTCGAATGGCGCCACCGCATCGAGGATCACGACGGCGACGCCGTCAGCGAAGGCGGCATCGCGCGCTGGCTCAAGCTGACCGAGGGACTTGGCCTCGACACGGCTTACGTCGAATCGACCGAGGGCATTTTGCCGGCGACGCGCTTTGCGGTGGAGGCTTATGTCCATTTCGTACGCGAGCGCACCCCGCTCGAAGCCATTGCCTCGTCGCTGACCGAACTGTTCGCGCCGCGCCTGCACGAAGAACGCATCGCCGGCATGCTGGCGCATTACGACTTCATCAGCCCCGACATCATGGCCTATTTCACCCGGCGGCTGGAACAGGCGCCGCGTGACGCACTGTTCGCGCTCGATTACGTCAAGTGCCATGCGACCACGCCGGCCGAGCGCGAGGCCGTGTGCAATGCGCTGATCTTCAAGACCAACGTGCTGTGGGTGCAGCTCGATGCGCTGCATCACGCCTATGTCCACGGCCATATTCCGCCCGGCGCCTTCGTGCCCGACGACGCGCGATGAACCCTACCCGCCCCCGCCGCATCCGCATCCGCATCGACGGCGATACCCGGCCGCAACTGCCGCGCCACGCGCGGCTGCGCTTCGACGAGACCCGGCAGGCCTGGGTGTTGTTGGTGCCGGAGCGCGTGCTGGCGCCGGATGACATCGCCGTGGACATCCTGAAACTCTGCGACGGCTCACGGCGCGTTGACACGATCATTGACGCGCTTGCTGCCAAATACGCCGCCGAACGTGCTACCATTGCCGCCGACGTCATCGCCCTGTTGCAGGATCTTGCCGACAAGGGCTTCGTCGTCGCGGCGCGGGATACAGCGGAATGAGTCCCTCCCCCACCAGCGTCATGCCTCCGGCGCTCGCCGATCCGGCCGACGGTGTGGCCGTGCTGGAGCCGCAGGCTGCTACCGCGGCTTACGGCATTCCGCTCGCGGTGCTGGCTGAACTCACCCATCGCTGCCCGCTGCAATGCCCCTATTGTTCCAACCCGCTGGAACTGGAGCGTGCCAAAGAGGAATTGACCACAGCGGAATGGCAGCGGGTGATGTCGGAGCTGGCCGACCTCGGCGTGTTGCAACTGCACCTGTCCGGCGGCGAGCCGACGGCGCGGCGCGATCTCGTCAAACTTGTGCGACACGCCAACCACGTCGGCCTCTACACCAACCTCATCACCTCGGCCGTGCTGCTCAACCGCGATTCGCTGGCCGCGCTGGCTGACGCCGGGCTGTGCCATATCCAGATCAGCTTCCAGGGCAGCATGCCGGAGGCAGCAGACCGGGTTGCCGGCCTGAACGGCGCGCATGCCAAAAAGATTGCCGCCGCGCGCATCGCCCGCGACCTCGACCTGCCGCTCACCGTCAACGCGGTGATCCATCGCCAGAACATCGACCAGTTGCCGGCCATCATTGACATGGCAGTCGATCTCGATGCCGACCGGCTCGAAGTCGCCAACGTGCAGTATTACGGCTGGGCGCTGAAGAACCGCGCCGCCCTGATGCCGACGCCGGCCCAGGTCGAGACCGCCGTCGCGATCGTCGAGGCAGCGCGTAAGCGGCTCGCCGGCACGCTGGTGATCGATCACGTCATCCCCGATTACTACGCGGTGCGGCCGAAGAAATGCATGGGCGGCTGGGGCCGACAGTTCTTCAACATCTCGCCCTCGGGCAAGATCCTGCCATGCCATGCCGCGGAAACGATCACCGGCCTGCACTTCGATTCGGTGCGCGGCAACCGCTCCATCGCCTGGATCTGGCAACACTCCGAGGCGTTCAACCGCTTCCGCGGTACGGACTGGATGAGGGAGCCGTGTCAAAGCTGCGCCTATCGCGAGATCGACTATGGCGGCTGCCGCTGCCAGGCGTTCGCGCTGACCGGCGACGCCGCCAAAACCGACCCTGCCTGCACGCTGTCGCCGCTGCACGAGCGGCTGTTCGCCACCGCCGAGCATGAGGCAACGGCCGGCGCCGCAGAATTCGTCTACCGCAATTTCTCCGGCGGCACGCCCGAAGGCGGCGGCCGGCAGCGCTGACCGGGCACATCATGCCGCTGCAAAACCGCGTCACGCCGTTCGGCGAGATCGTTGCCATCGATCAGCGCGGCCTGTTCACCGGCAATCGCGGCATCATCCACGACCCCGCCACCCGCACGCTGCTGCCACGGCGCTGGACGACGCGCGCCTGGATCACCTGCCTCTGCAACTTCAAAGGCCGCCGCCGCAAGGTGATGGCGACACGAAGCTGGACCGAACTGTTCTTCCTCGACGAGGCGACCGCGCTGGCCGCCGGCCACCGCCCCTGCTTCTACTGCCGCCGCGCCGATGCACTCGCCTTCCGCGCCGCATGGACGCAAGGCAACGGCGGCCCGCCGCCCCGCGCGCCCGAGATCGACGCCGTGCTGCACCGCGAACGTCTCGATGGGCACCGCCGCAAGAGGCTGCATCCGCTACCGGCGGCGCTCGATACGCTGCCCGACGGGACCCTGATCGCCGCCTATACGACAGCGTATCTGATAGTCGGCGGCCGGCTGCTGCGCTGGAACACACACGGCTACGAAGCGGTGCCGGAGCCGCCGACGTCGGCTCTACTGCTGACGCCACCCTCGACCGTGCGCGCGCTGGCGGCAGGCTATCGGCCGATAGTGCACGACAGCGCATCCGCTTCCGGCACGAGCGAATATTCGCATAAAGTCTAATCCGCCAAGCCGATACGTCTGTAGGCTATGACCGGCCTGTTCAAATAAGATCGCGCCGGAAAAACCAAGGGAGGTCCATGTGAAACTACAAACTCTTTCCGTTGCCGTCGCCGCCACTACGCTGGCGCTGAGCGTTCCGGCAGCCGCGCAGGGCGTCAAGATCGGCATCCTCAACGACCAGTCCGGCGTCTATGCCGACTATGGTGGCAAGACCTCGATCGAGGCAGCCAGGATGGCGATCGAGGAATTCGGCGGCGAAGTGCTTGGCCACAAGATCGAACTGGTCGCGGCCGACCACCAGAACAAGCCCGACCTCGCCTCGACCATCGCCCGCAAATGGTACGATACCGATGGCGTCGACATGATCACCGAACTGACCACCTCGTCGGTGGCGCTGGCGGTGCAGGAAGTCACCAAGGAAAAGAAGAAGATCGATATCGTGGTCGGCGCGGCATCGTCGGCCATCACCGGCTCGGCCTGCTCGCCTTATGGATTCCACTGGGCGTTCGACACCCACGCATTGGCGGTCGGCACCGGCGGCGCGATGGTGAAGGCCGGCGGCGACACATGGTTCTTCCTCACCGTGGACTATGCCTTCGGTCACGCGCTGGAGAAGGACACCAGCGAGATCGTAAAATCCTCGGGCGGCAAGGTGCTCGGCGCCGTGCGCACCCCGCTCAACACCTCCGACTACTCCTCCTTCCTGCTGCAGGCGCAAGGCTCCAAGGCCAAGGTGGTTGGCCTGGCCAATGCCGGCGCGGACACCATCAACTCCATCAAGCAGGCGGCGGAGTTCGGCATCGTCGCCGGCGGACAGAAGCTCGCGGCGCTGCTGCTGACCGCATCGGAAGTGCATGGCCTCGGCCTCAAGGCGGCGCAAGGCACGGTGCTGACCGAGAGCTTCTACTGGGATCTGAACGACAAGACCCGCAAGTTCTCCGAGGAGTTCTTCAAGCGGACCGGCCGCATGCCGAGCATGATTCAGGCCGGCACCTATTCGGCGACGCTGTCCTACCTCAAGGCCGTGAAAGCCGCCGGCACGAAGGACAGCGACGCGGTCGCCAAGAAGCTGAAGGAACTGCCGGTCAACGACTCGTTCACGCAGAACGGCAAGGTGCTGGCCAACGGCCGCATGGTCGCCGATCTCTATCTGTTCGAGGTCAAGAAGCCGGAGGAAAGCAAGCGTCCGTGGGACTACTACAAAGTCCTCGCCACCGTGCCGGGCGACACCGCCTATCCGTCCGCGAAGGACAGCGGCTGCCCGCTGACGAAGTAAATCGCCCCTCGATGAAGATGGCCCGGGCTGCTCATGGCAACCCGGGCCTTTCTTTTCGCGAGTTGGAGAAACGCAGCCCTATTTCTTTTTCGGCCGCGCCGGCCCCTCGACCGCCGGCAGCGACTTGAGATAGGTCGCCATCGCCGCGCGATCATCCTCGCTCAGATGCGACAGGTTGCGCACCACCTGCACCATGCTGCCGCCGGTGGTGTCGCCATCGGGCGTCTCGCCGGTCTTGAGGAAATAGGCGAGATCGTCCGCACTCCAGTCGCCGATCCCCTTGGCGGTGATATTGGGAACGAACCCCTTGCCCTCCGGATCGGGACCGCCAGCAAAGCGTTGCGCCGCGACGATGCCGCCGAGCACATTGCGCGGGCTGTGGCACTCGGCACAATGGCCAAGGCTGTTGACCAGGTAGGCGCCGCGTTTCCACTCGGCGGACTGTGCCGCATCAGGCTTGAACGGTTCGCCGTTCAGGAATAGTGCCTTCCAGATGCCGACGTTGCGCCGGATGTTGAACGGAAACGCCAGTTCGTGATCGCGGACCCTGCCGGCGACCGGCGGCAATGTTTTGAGATACGCGAACAGGTCGCGCAGGTCGCCGACGCTGGCATTCCTGTAAGAGGGATAAGGAAATGCCGGATAATAATGCGAGCCGTCGGGCGCTGTGCCCTCGACCATCGCGGTGACGAACTCCGCCTCGCTCCAGCGCCCGATGCCATCGTTCGGGTCGGGCGAGATGTTCGGCACATGAAACGTGCCGAACGGCGAGGCAAGCGCCAATCCGCCGCCAAGCGTCAGGCGATCCTTCTGCCCGGGCGTGGCATGACACGACGCGCAGCCACCGGCATTGAACGCCGTCTCGCCATTGCCGAGGTCGGGCGTATGCGGCGGCAGCGTGGACGCAGCGACCACGCGCGGCACCGTCAGCAGCCAGTAAATCCCCCCGGCACCGAGGCCAGCAAGCACAACGATGCCGGCCAGCACACGGAGCACCGTTCTGCGACGGCGCGGCGCGGGACGCACGGACACGATCAGCTATTCTTCAGGCGATAAGTCTCGTGGCAACCGGAGCAGCCCTTGCTCATGACAGGAAACACGGCCTTCAGGCTGTCGAGGTCCTTGATCTTGCTTTTGTTGTCGGCAATGGCCTTGCCGAGGTCGGCGATACGAGCCTGGAAGCCGGCGTTATCCTCCCAGATCTTGTCGGAGGCGCTGTAATCGCCAGTCTTCGGGGCGCCCTTGGTGCTCTCCGGATACAGCGGCGCGATCGACTTGCTGAAGGTCTCCAGTTGCACCAGGGCCGCATCGACCTCCGTCTGGTCGTAGGGCTTGCGGTCGCGGGACATCTGACCGAGCGTGCCGAACATGTTCTTGCCGGCCGCCTTCATGACGTCCTTGCGCTTGGCCACGACATCGTCCTGCGCCAGGGCGCCGAAGCCGGACAACAGCGTTCCAAGCGCCAGCGCGGACAGCGACAGCCCGAGAAAACCCACGCGATTCATCAATATCTCCAGGTTGAATCATTCTAATCCATGGAGGAAGCCGCAAAACCGCAATCGGCGCAAATCAACACCTTGTCAGAACGCGGCCGGAAACCAATCGCGCCGCCATGCATCGGTGGCGCGGACCGGGAGCAAGCCCCCCCTGCTCAACGGGGCGATGCGTTAGCTTCCGGTTATAAGTCCCCTGAGCCAGCGCCGTCCGAACAACGCCCAGATCGCCGCCGCATAGACAACCGCACCCACAACGACTAGCCCGCCAAGGATCGCCTCGTTGCGCAGCGTCGCCCAATCGGCCGCCACCACGCCGAGCCAATATGCGGCAAGCCACAACGCCGCCCCCAGCACCACACCGGCGGCGGCAAATTTGGCCACCGCGATCCACAGCAGCCGGTCAAGCGCGACATGCCCGAGGCGGACCGCGAAGACCAGCACCAGCACCAGATTGACCCAGGCGCCGATGGCGGTGGCGAGCGCCAGTCCGACCTGCGCCAGCGATCCCATCAGCGCCACCTTGAGCACCAGGTTGACGGCCAGCCCGGCCAGCGACGCCTTGACCGGCGTGGCGGTATCCTTGCGGGCGTAGAAGGTGGCGACCGCGCTGCGGATCAGCACGAACGGAATGAGGCCTACCGCATAAGCCGCCAGCGTCGCCCCGGCGGCCGCGGCATCGGCACTGGTAAAGGCACCGCGGGCGAACAGCGCGCGCATCACCACGTCAGGGACGGTGAGAAACGCCGCGACGAACGGCACGGCGAACACCAGCGAGACATCGAAGGCGCGCCGCTGTGCCGCCTGCGCCCCGGCGTGGTCGCCGGCCGCAAGGCGCCGTGCCATCTCTGGTAGCAGCACGGTGCCGATCGCAATGCCGATCACGCCGATCGGCAACTGATTGAGACGGTCGGCATAATAAAGCGCCGACAACGCGCCGCTGGCGAGGAAGGTGGCGATGATGGTGTCGGCAAACAGTGCAAGCTGCACGCCCATCGATCCCACCGTCGCCGGCCCCAGCGCGCGGAAGAACGCACGGACGTCGTCATCGAGCCTGAACGGCGCAAACCGCGGCAGCCCGCCGTGACGCGCTGTATCGCCAGCAAGCAGCATGACCTGCAACACGCCGGAGGCGAGCACGCCCCACGCCGCCGCATGGCCGGCGGTCGGAAAAAACGCAGCCAGCGCCAGCGCCGTCATCATCGACAGGTTGAGCAGGATCGGCGCGGCGGCGGCCGACGCAAAACGGCCGGCGACATTGAGCATGCCGCCGTAAAGCGTCACCAGCGTAATCAGCAGAAGATACGGAAAGGTGATGCGCGTCAGTTCGATCGCCAGTTCGCGCTGCACCGGATCGTCGGAAAAGCCGGGCGCGAGCAGCGAGATTGCCTGCGGCATGAACAGCCATGCCAGCACCAGCAGCGCAAGCTGCGAAACCAGCAGCAGCGTAAAAATCCGGCTGGCGAAAAGCTGCGCGATAACGGTGCCTTTGCCCTCCTGCACATGAGCGTAGGCCGGCACGAACGCGGCGTTGAAGGCGCCCTCGGCAAAAATCGCGCGGAAATGATTGGGCAGCCTGAGCGCAACGAAGAAGGCGTCCGCCACCGGGCCGGCGCCAAGGATCGCGGCCAACATGATATCGCGCGCGAATCCGGTCGCGCGCGAAAGCAGGGTATAGCCGCCGACAGTGAAGATGCGTCCGAGCATCGGCAGGGATTACCGTATCCGAGGGGCGGACGAAAATCCGGTCAGGCGATCTCCGCCATGGCATCGCCGACAGCCGCGATAATACGCGACTGCGTTGCGTCGTCGAGATAGGGGTGCATCGGCAAACTGATAACCTCGCCCGACAGCCGCTCGCTGACCGGCAGGCCGCCGGCGGCGGCCGGAAAATGCCGATAGGCGGTCTGCTGATGGAGCGGCTTGGGGTAATAGATCGCGGTCGGCACCCCGCGCGCCTTGAGCGCGGCGGCCAGCGCATCGCGGTGCCCCCCCGGCACGCGCACCGTATACTGTGCCCAGGTCGAGGTGTTGCCGGCCACGACATGCGGCACATCGACGATATTGCCGAGCGCCTGCGCATAGCGCTTCGCGACGAGGTCGCGGGCGGCAATCTCGTCATCGAAAATCTTCAGCTTCTCCCGCAGCACCGCCGCCTGCACGGTATCGAGCCGGGCCGTCAGGCCGAGGCGCACATTGTCGTATTTGTCCGACCCCTGCCCGTGCACGCGGATGCTGCGCAGCGTATGCGCCAGCTCGTCATCATCGGTGAAGATCGCCCCGCCGTCGCCGTAGCAGCCAAGCGGCTTGGCCGGAAAGAAGCTCGTCGTGGTGGCATCGGCCAGCGTGCCGAGCCGCCGCCCCTTGTCGGTCGCGCCAAAACTCTGCGCAGCATCGTCGAGCACGAACAGCCCCTCGGCCTTCGCAATCTCCGCGATGCCGTCATGATCGGCGCTCTGGCCGAACAGATCGACCGGAATGATCGCCTTCAGCTTGAGGCCCGCCGCCCGCGCCGCAGTCATACCGCGCTTGAGCGAAGCAAGGTCGATGTTGAAGGTCGCCTCATCGACATCGACGAACACCGGGGTAGCGCCGGCGAGCGCCACCACTTCCGCCGTCGCACAGAACGTAAACGACGGGCAGATCACCGCATCGCCGGGGCCGATATTTTTTGCCATCAGCACCATCAAGAGCGCGTCGGTGCCGCTGGCGCAGCTCACCACATGCTTGGCGCCGCAGAACGCCGCAAGCTCCGCCTCAAGCTCCCCCACCTCCGGCCCGTTGATGAACTGGCAGTGCGTCAGCACCCGGCCGACGGCCTCGTCGATCGCCCGGCCGAGCCGGCGGCGCTGTGCTTCGAGATCGATGAAGGCGATGGAGGAGACAGGCGCGTGCTGGTTCATCGGATCATCCTTGAGGTTGGGTCAACCGGCGGCGCGGCGCGTCAGGGCCGGATGAGGCACCGCCGAGGTATGACGCGATTCCAGGCACTGGATGGCAATTTCCAGACTGGCGGACGCCTGCTCGCCAGTCACCGGCGGCGTCGTGCCGTCGCGGACCGATGTGATGAACGCCATCAGTTCGGCGCGCAACGGCTCGTCGTGGCCGACCGACAGATGCCGCATCGAATAGCTGCCGTCGGGCTGAAAGCCGAAGCACTCGCTGACCTGGCGGGTCAGCAGGTTGCCCATAATGTATTTCTCGCGCGTCGCCACCGTCACGCTGCGTGCCTTGAACGGCGTCAGCCAGTTGGTGTTGATGTGCGCCAGCACGCCGGAGGCGGTGCGGAACTGCAACAGCGCGATGTCCTCGCGCTCCGCCACCGCGCTGGAGAGCTGCGGCTGCACCTCGATGATCTCGGATTCGGTGAACCAGCGGATCAGGTCGATATCATGCACGGCAAGATCGATGACGACGCCGACATTGGACATGCGTGGCGGGAACGGACCGACCCGTTCGATGGCGATCGACAGAATGTCCTCGCCGGCAATGGCGCGCTTGATCGCCGCCACTGCCGGATTGAAACGCTCGACATGGCCGGCCATCAGCGTCACGCCGGCGCGGTGCGCGGCATCGACGATGGCATGGCTTTCGGCAACGGTGGAAGCGATCGGCTTTTCGACCAGCACATGAATGCCGCGGCCGATGCAGACAAGCGCGATCTCGTGGTGCAGATGCGTCGGCGCGGCGATGGTGACGGCATCGACGCCCTCGGCGAGAAGCGCCTCGAGGGTAGCGAAAGTGGCGCAGCCGACGAGTTCGGTGGCGCGGGCGCGGTGCTCCTCGAGAGGATCGACGATGCCGACCAGGCGGGCATCGGGCAGCGTCGCAAGAACGCGCGCATGATTGGTGCCCATCACGCCGGCGCCGATGACGCCGATCCGCAGCGGACCGGTATGGGCTTTACGTCTGGAACTCATCAAAAGGACCGTTCGGAATCGTCCGCCGCGGGGGGTCGCGACGCAGGTTGAAAGCTGTGTAGCATGCTCCCGCGGGCCGCGCGAAGGGCCGAAGCGCCGGCGCAAACACGTTTTGATTCAAAAAATTACAGGGAAAAGCCGATCTTTCGATAGACCGGAGGCAGCGCCAGCGCGCGATCCCAAGCGCCAGCCCGATTCCGGCGCGCCGCTCAGGGCCGGCGGTAGTCGTCCTCGATACGGACGATATCGTCCTCGCCGAGATAGCTGCCGGTCTGTACCTCGATCAGTTCCAGCGGAATCTTGCCGGGGTTCTCCAGCCGGTGCGTGGCACCGATCGGGATATAGACCGACTCGTTTTCGTGCACCGGGCGGACAGCACCGTCCACCGTCACCTCGGCCGTCCCGCGCACCACGATCCAGTGCTCGGAGCGATGGCGATGCTTCTGTAGCGACAGCCGCCCGCCGGGCTTGACCACGATGCGCTTGACCTGGTGCCGCTCGCCCGTGTCGAGCGACTGGTACGATCCCCACGGCCGGTGCACCTTGAGGTGGCTTTCAGTCACCCGCGGTGCGACGGTCTTGAGCTTCGCCACCAGCCGCTTGAGGCCGCCGTTCTGCTGGCGCGCCACCAGCACCGCGTCGCCGGTCGCAACCACCACGAGATCGTCAACCCCTTCCAGCGCCACCACCGCATCGTCGGTGATGACGTTGCAGTCGCGTGCGTCGTCGAATACCACGGCACCGCGCGCCGCGTTGCCGTCGGCGTCTTTCGGCGACAACTCCCAGACCGCTCGCCACGACCCGACATCGGACCAGCCGCAGGTGAGCGCGACCACCGCGGCGCGTAGAGTGGTTTCCATCACGGCGTAGTCGATGGAAATCGGCCTGGCGCGGGCGAAGGTTTCGGGGGCCAGCATGACGAAGCCGAGATCGCGGCCGGCCGTTTCGACCGCCGCCGTCACCGCGGCAACGCTGTCGGCATCGACGCTGCGATATTCCTCCAGCAGCGTCTCGGCCCGGAACATGAAGTTGCCGCTATTCCAGACGTAACCGTCGGCGACATAGCGCGCCGCGGCCGCCTCGTCCGGCTTCTCGACGAACTGGGCGACCTTGCGCACGGCGCCGGCAATCACCTCGCCCGGCCGGATGTAACCATAGGCGGTCGAGGCTTGCGTGGGCGCAACACCGAATGTGACGATATGCCCATCGCAAGCAACCGGCAGCGCCGCCTCGCACGCGGCGGTGAAAGCGTCGCGATCGCACACGACGTGATCGGCGGCAAGCGCCAGCACCACGGCCTCCGCCTCGCGCATCATTGCAAACGCCGTCCCGGCCGCGATCGCCGGGCCGGAATCCTTGCGCATCGGCTCCAGCAGAATGTCGGCATCGGCGCCGATCTCGTCCAGTTGCTCGCGCACGATGAAGCGATAGGCGGCGTTGGTGACGACGATCGGCCGCGCAAAGCGCGCGCGGTCGGCCACCCGCAGCACCGTATCCTGAAACGTCGAGTGTTTGCCGAACAGGGCGATGAACTGCTTCGGCCAGCCCTCGCGCGACAACGGCCACAGCCGCGTGCCGGCCCCTCCGCACATGATCAACGGGACGATCGGTTTCGTCATCGATCCATCCTACACGCCATAGTAATCACGATACCATGCGGCGAATTTCGCCACGCCGGCCTCGATGTCCGTGGTCGGCCGGAAATCGATCTCCGCAGCAAGGTCATCGATATCGGCATAGGTTGCCAGCACGTCGCCGCGCGGCGGCGGCAGCAACTCCGTGGTCGCCTTGCGCCCCAGCTCCTTTTCAAGAAGCGTGACGATCCGCAGGATGTTCTCGGGCTGGCTGTTGCCGATATTGTGGATGCGGAACGGCGCGGTGCCGGTAGCGGGGCCGACGATCTCCGGTGCAACACCATGCGGCGGCCGCGCGATCAGGCGCACCACCGCCTCCACCACGTCATCGACATAGGTGAAATCGCGTGCCATGTCGCCGCGGTTGAACAGCCGGATCGGCCGGCCGTTGACGATGGCGTCTGCGAACAGGAACAGCGCCATGTCCGGCCGTCCCCATGGACCGTACACCGTGAAGAAGCGCAGGCCGGTGACCGGGAAGCGGTAGAGGTGACAGTAGCTGTGCGCCATCAGTTCGTTGGCGCGCTTGGTGGCGGCGTAGAAGCTGATCGGGTGATCAACGCTGTCCTGCGTCGAGAACGGCAGCTTGGTGTTGCCGCCATAGACGGACGAGGAGGAGGCAAACAGCAGGTGCTCGCAGCCGTGATGCCGGCAACCTTCCAGCACATGGCTGAAGCCGACGAGATTGTCGCGCGTATAGGCCAGCGGATGATCGAGCGAGTAGCGCACGCCGGCCTGGGCGGCGAGATGGATCACCACCGGGCAACGCTCGGTGGCGAACACCGTTTCGATCGCATCGCGCTCGGCAATATCGGCTGCAATGAACGTAAAGCCCTCACGCTCACGCAGCCGCGCCAGCCGCGCCTGCTTGAGCGCCGGATCGTAATAGGCATTGAGGTTGTCGAGGCCGACCACGCGGCGGCCTTCGTCCAGCAGCCGCGCCGCCAGATGGAAGCCGATGAAGCCGGCAACGCCGGTGATCAGTATGCCGCGATCCTGCACCTTACCCTGCCCTGGCGGTCACTGGCCTATCGATCGACAGTTTCGCCGGCAGGCCGGCGGCGGCGAAAGACGACGAAATGCGACAGCGAGAAATTGATGACGAAGCTGACGATGATCGACAACAGCTTGGCGACGAGCACGCTGACGTAATGCGACAGCACCACCAGCGTGATCGTGGTTGCGGTAACGCCGGCAATCCCCGACAGCACGAATGCAGAATAGTCGCGCAGCCGCAAGGTCCGGCCGCTCTCCGGCCCGAAGGTGATAAAGGTGTTCATCACATAGGAGAACGAGACCGCAACCAGCCAGGCCAGCACGTTGGCCGGCACCAGCGGAACGCCGGCAAGATCGTAGGCCGAAAGAAATACCGCGAGATCAACCGCCGCATTGACGACGCCGATCATCGCGAAACTCGCCGCCTTGAGCACCAGAGCGCGCTCGCGCCAGGCGCGCGCAAGACGGGCAAAAAGCTGTCGCATGGCATTCGGCTCCGGGCTGCCGTCGCGGCAGCGCGCCAGGGAATGTGCCGGATCGAACCACGAATGCACCGATGCCCAATCCTGCCGACGGTCGGTGGGAATTAGCCTACTTTCGCCACCAAAGCCACCCTGCGGGCGGGGCAGCGCCCGCCTCAGGTGGGGCCGGCGCGAAACTCGGGCACGGCATCCTTGAGAACGTCGGCGGTGACGCCTCGCTCTTCGCCCTGCACGCCACGCTCCAAGTCGGCCAGCCATTGCCGCAGCGCGGCCAGCGGCGGCTCCTTCGGCTGCGCCGCTACGATGCCATCGATCCCGATATCCCTGGTCGGCTCCTGTTCGGCGAACAAAATCTCGTGTAGCCGCTCGCCCGGCCGGATGCCGGTGAAGACGATGTCGATGTCGTAGCCGACCTGCAGGCCGGACAGCTTAATCATGCGCTCGGCAAGATCGACGATCTTCACCGGCTGGCCCATGTTGAGCACATAGACCGAGACGTCGCTGCGCCCGCCGCTCATCGCGTGCGTTGCGGCCGTCACCACCAGGTCGCACGCCTCCCGAATGGTCATGAAGTAGCGCACCATATCGGGATGGGTGACAGTCACCGGGCCGCCCGCCTCGATCTGCGCCTTGAACTTCGGCACCACCGAGCCGTTCGAGGCAAGCACATTGCCGAACCGCACCGAGATCAGCCGGATCGGCCGCTTGCCGTTGGTCTTGCCGGCCAGTTGGCGGTCGAGCGCCTGGCAGTACATCTCCGCGAAGCGCTTGGTCAGGCCAAGCACCGACACCGGCTCGATGGCCTTGTCGGTCGAGATCATCACCATCGCTTCGGCGCCGGCCTCGACCGCGGCGTCGGCGACGTTGACGCTGCCGAAAATATTGGTCTTTACGCCTTCATCCCAGTCGCGTTCGAGGATCGGAACGTGCTTGAGCGCGGCGGCGTGAAAGACGATGTCGGGGGCAAAGCCGACGATGAGCTGGCGGATACGCTCGCGGTCGCGAATGTCGGCGATGCGCCCCTCGACGGCCACCGGGTTGACCTTGCCGGCGAGCTTTTCAGTCACCGCATGCAGTGCCGGCTCCGAATTCTCGATCACGAGAAGCCGGGCGGCGCCGAACGTCGCCATGCGGTCGCAGATTTCCGAGCCGATCGACCCGCCGCCACCGGTGACAACCACGGCCTTGCCCTTGATGAAGGCTTCCAGCCGGTCGTAGTCGATCCTGACGCTGGGGCGCAGCAACAGATCGTCGACCGCGACTGGCGCAAGCTGCGGCGTATCGCGACTTTCGCCGAGCGACGGCAGCCGGCTGACCTTGAGGCCGAGCTTGCGCGCGCGCATCAGCATCGTCTCCGGTTGCGCCTCGGCCTCGAACGCCGACGGCATCATTACGATGCGATCGATCTTGCGGGAGCGGGAGGCGAAATCGGCCACCACATCGGCGAGGTCGTCAATGCCGCCAAGCACCGGAATGCCGCGGAGCACCTGGCTGCGGTCGGAATAGGCGGGCGACAGAATGCCAACCGGCGCCAGCCGCTTGACCGCACCGCTCTCGACGCCGCGCAGAAACACCTCGGCATCGGCAGCCCGGCCGATCAGCAGCGTCGGAATAGCGTCTCCGAGCCGCGCCTGATTGCGGGTCCGGCTATAGCGAAAGTAACGATACGCCAACCGGGCGCCAGACAGGAAAAAAATCTGGAGAAACCAGTAGATGATGATGGTGGTCTTGCCGAAGAAAAACCCGCCATAGACGGTCGGCGCGACAAAAATATAGTCGAGCACCAGCAGCGCCACCGTCAGCACGCTCGATGCCCGCACGATGTTCAACAGATCGGGCAGCGAGACGAACCGCCACTTGGTGGTGGTCAACTGGAACAGGTAGCAGACGACCACGCTGAAGGCGATGAAGTACGGCAGGATCGTTAAGAGCAGCGGCATCCGGTCCATCAGGCCGCTGCCATCGAAGCGCAGCCAGAAGCTCGCCAGAACCGCCAGCGCCGTGACGAGCGCATCGTGAGCGGCAATAGCCCAGTTGCGCCAAGTGAATTTGAGGATGTTGGTCATCGATAAGCCAGGGTCAATTCGGATAAGCGGCGGGAACCTTGCAGCGGGCGTTGCGGGCGGCGCGGCTTCCGGTCTGCAGCATCATCCCCCCAGCGATGCCGACTCCGATGATGTACATCCAACCCTCGTGAAAATCAAAAAGATGAGAGTTGAACAGCGAACTCGCGATATTCTGCAGCACGACCGCAAGACCGATCCAGGCTGCCAGTTCTTGCCCCGGTGGCGGTCCGCGAAACAGCAGCAGGTGGCGCAACCACATCAGCCACAATAGCACGACGCCGAGCGTTCCCCACTGCACCGCCACATACAGCGTCTGGTTATGCGGGTTGCCGATCACCTCGGCGCGAATGCCGCTCTGACCTTCGGCGGCCCCGACGAACAGCGTCCGCGTGGCGCCGGTTCCATGGCCGATCAGCGGCGCCTCGGCAAAGAAGCGCAGCGACTTGCGCCAATACTCCAGCCGCAGGCCGGCGGACGTCACAGTCTCCGACGTCCGATATTCCGCAGCTTCGCTGGCGATGCGCGTCAACTGGCTGCGGAAATTCGGCGACGTCGCCCATAGCAGCGCCACCGCAGCTACCGTCGCCACGGCCGCAAGAAGAAGCGCACGCGGTTTCAGATAAAGCAGGAAAAGAACCCCGAGCAGCACGGGCAACGTAATCAGCGCAGTCCGCGCCACCACCACGAACATCATGTTGAGAACGAAGCCGAGCGCGACGACCGCAAACAGCAGCGCCAGCCACAGCCGCCTGCGGCGCAGCATCGCCAGCAGCAGCCAGGCAAGGCCGGCGACGCATAGAACGAAGTCCTGACTTTGGGCGATGGAGTTCTTCACCGGCACGCCGGGAATAGCCCCCTCCGCCTTGATGACGAAACGAAAGTCGTAGGCCGAAAGCCACGACAGCAGCATCAGCAGGGTGCAGGACACCAGAAAGGTGCCGAACACCCACGGCCCGCGCGGCGATTGCCGGAAATGATAGATGATGAGCGGCAGCATCAGGAGCTTGCCGACGGGATTGACACCATGGAGCCGCTCATTCCACGGCGCGATCGACCACAGCATGCCGACGACCGCGAGCGCAAACAAAGCGACAGGGAGCCAGCAAGCGGGGTCGCGAAGCAGCCGGAGAAAATCCCGCCATTCAATGGCGGGCAGCAGCACCAAAATCCAGATCGCAGCGCATATCGACGGCAGCGAGGTCGACCACGGCAGCGTTGCCACGGTGAGGATGGCGAAAACGTCGGCGGTCTTGAGCCAGGCCTGGCGATCGCGCCAGCGTGGCAGGGCGGCGTGCGCCGGTACTGCCTGCGCGGCCTCCCCCTCCGTCATCGCGCCCTCCGCGCGCGCTCAACCAGCGCCGTGGTGCTAAAACCTTGCAGCAGATCGACCAGCACCACCTGGCCGCCATAGGACGTCACGACATCATGGCCGACCACCTGCTCCGGCCGGTAGTCGCTGCCCTTGACCAGCACGCTCGGCTGGATCGCCTTGATCAAATCAAGCGGAGTATCCTCATCGAAGATCACCACGAGGTCCACCGCCTCCAGCGCCGCCAGCACCTCGGCGCGGGCGCGCTCGCTTTGCACCGGACGGTCCACGCCCTTCAGCCGGCGCACCGAGGCATCGCTGTTGAGACCGACCACCAGCCGGTCGCAGGCGGCGCGCGCCTGCGTCACCACCCGGACATGGCCGGGGTGGAGAATATCGAAACAGCCATTGGTGAAGCCGATGCGCAGACCCTCGCGCCGCCAGTCCGCGAGGTGCACGTCGAGCATGGCGCGGTCGGCGGCAATCTTTTCCTCCGCCGCAAGCGAGGCCGCCGGCAGAACACGGCGGCGCAGTTCGGCCACCGACACCGTCGCGGTGCCGCGCTTGCCGACCGCAACAGCCGCCGCCGCATTGGCGAGCCGCAACGCGCTTTCCCAGTCGGCGCCGGCGCCAAGCGCCACCGCCAGCACCCCGACGACGGTGTCACCCGCTCCCGACACGTCGCGTACCCTGACCGGATGCGCCGGCACATGAACCGCCTCGCCGTCGCGCGGCACCAGCGTCATGCCGTGCTCGCTGCGCGTGATCAGCATCGCCTCGAACGCGCCCTCGCGCATCACCTCCTGTGCCGCCGCTGCGATCTCGGGCGTGGTCGCGGCACGGCGACGGCTGGCCGCGGCGAACTCGCGCTGATTGGGCGTGAGCACGCTGGCGCCGCGATAGACGGCGAAATCGGCGCTCTTGGGATCGACCACCACGCGCTTGCCAAGGCGGCGCGCGCCATCGATCGCGGCACGAATGACGCCGGCGGTCAGCACGCCCTTGGCGTAATCGGACAACAGCACGATATCGGCGCGCGGCAGCGCCGCCTCGACGATCCCGATCAGTTCGCGCTCCACCGCCGCGTCAACGGGACTTGCCACCTCCCAGTCGGCGCGCAGCATATGCGTGGAAAAATGATCGGAGACGAAGCGCACCTTGCGCGTCGTCGGCCGGCTCGTATCAGTCACGAGGTGCGCCTCGATCCCCGGCGCCGCTGCCAGTTCCGCGCGCAGCCCCCGGCCCGTTTCGTCATCGCCGACGACGCCGGCGAAAATGCAGCGTGCACCAAGCGCGGCAATACCGCGCGCCACGTTGCCGGCGCCGCCGACATGGCTCTCGCTGCGCGAAGCCGAAATCACCGGTGCCGGCGATTCGGGAGAGATGCGCGCGACCTCGCCATAGACGAACTCGTCGCGCATCAGGTCGCCGATGCACAGCACAGTCCGGCCGGATATCGCGTCGGCAAGGGTGTCGAAGTCGAACATCAAAGGCCCCGCCCCTTGCAGCAACTAGCGGTAACGATCGGGCGCATCGAGATAGTTTCGGACATAACTGCCGACCGCATCTTCCAGCGTGGTGAAGCCGCCATTGTAACCAGCGCCCGCCAGCCGCTCCATCTCGCCTTGAGTGAAATACTGATAGCTGCCGCGGATATGCTCCGGCATGTCGACATAAGATATGTTCGGCACCGTCCCGAGCGCGGCATAGGCGGCCAGGATGAGATCGCGAAAGCTGCGCGCGCGGCCGGTGCCGACGTTGAAGATGCCGCTGACCGATGGCGTCGCCAACAGCCACGTCATCACCCGCACCACGTCATCGACATAGATGAAGTCGCGCCGCTGATCGCCGTCGGCAAGCCCGTCGCGGTGCGACTTGAACAGTTCGACCGTGCGCCCTGCCCTGATGTCGTCGAAACGCTTGGCGAGCACGCTCATCATCGCGCCCTTGTGGTACTCGTTGGGGCCGAACACGTTGAAGAATTTCAGCCCCGCCCACTGCGGCGGCATCGCTCCGCCCTCACCCGCGCGGGCGATCACCGCCATGTCGAACAGGTGCTTGCTCCAGCCGTAGAGGTTCATCGGCCTGAGCCGCCGCAGCGCAGCCGGCGAATTGTCGTCCGAAAACCCTTCGGCGCCGTCGCCGTAGGTCGAGGCGGAGGAGGCGTAAATAAACGGCACCCGATGCGCCGCGCACCAGTCGAACAGCTTCAGCGACAGCCGGAAATTGGTGGCGATCACCAGGTCGCCATCGGTCGCCGTGGTCTCGGAGATCGCACCAAGATGGACCACCGCATCAAGTCGACGCCCCTGCAACCAGTCGAACACCTCGTGCGGCGGCACGATGTCCGCGAGCTGGCGCTTGGCGAGATTGCGCCATTTGCCGTCATGGCCAAGCGTATCGCACACCACCACATCGGCGCGGCCGGCCTCGTTCAGGGCGGCAACAACGTTCGAGCCGATAAACCCGGCGCCGCCGGTAATCAGATACATTTATGATCCTCTTGGCCGCGAAAGCACAGGAACGTGGAGGCTGTGGCGACGCGATCGCGACAAACGCCTTTACCATGGCGCGGGCAACGGCTACCGACTGGCAACACGACCGTCAGACTGCTGCGCCCGAATTGCGGCGCCGTTCGCATCCCGTAAAAATGAACCAAGATTCGCTCAACATCCCAGTGGTTTCGGTAGACACAGCGGACACCCGGCCGCTCTTGATCGTTCCCTACAACTGGATCGGCGATTTCGTGCGTGGTCATACCGTGGTCCGGGTTGCGAAGCAACGCTGGCCCCGCCGGCCGGTCGATATCCTGACCACTCCGCTGTGCGCCCCGCTGGCCGATTATATGCCCGGCGTCCGCAGCGCCATCGTGCACGATCTGCCGCGCTCGCGGCTCGCGCTGGGCCGGCAGGCGG
>JBARWE010000018.1:0-4527 GCA_049646625.1 Xanthobacteraceae bacterium | reverse complement strand
ATCGAACAGGCGGCCGCCGATCTGCGCACCTTGAGCGATGCGGCGTTGCGGAGCCGCTTCGGCGCGTTGCGCGAGCAAGTCGCTGACGGCACCGCCGCGACCGCGGCAATGGTGCCGGCGTCCGCGCTTTGCTGCGAAGCAGCGCGGCGCAGCCTACGGCAATCGCCGTTCGCCGAGCAGATTCTGTGCGGGGTGCTGCTGCACCAAGGCCATATCGTCGACATGAAGAACGGCGAGGGCAAGACGCTGGCCGCAACGCTGCCGGCCTGCCTCGATGCGCTCGCCGGTCCGGTTCACATCGTCACCGCCAACGACTATCTCGCCGCCCGCGACGCGGCATGGATGGCCCCGCTCTACCGCCTGCTGGGCCTCAGCGTCGGCCACATCAAAGCCGATCTCGACGACGAGGCGCGGCGCCGCGCCTATGCCTGCGACATCACCTACGGCGCGGCGAGCGAGTTCGGTCTCGACTACCTGCGCGACAATACGAAATATGCCGAGGCTGACCAGGTGCAGCGCGGCCACGCCTTCGCCATCGTCGACGAGGCCGACGCGGTGCTGATCGACGACGCCGGTACGCCGCTCACGCTCTATGGCGACAGCATCGACCAATCCGGCTTCTATCGCACGATCGACCAGTTGGTGGCCTCGCTTGCGCCATCCCATATCGAGGTTGACGGCAAG
Source organism: Xanthobacteraceae bacterium (assembly GCA_049646625.1). GTDB lineage: Bacteria > Pseudomonadota > Alphaproteobacteria > Rhizobiales > Xanthobacteraceae > PRO6. The sequence goes on along the minus strand of JBARWE010000018.1, from coordinate 3,843 downwards.
ACGCGCCGCGCCGTGCTGACCGAGGCCGGTATCGCCACCTGCGAAGCACGGCTTGCGGCCGCGGGGCTGTTGGCGTCGGCGTCGCTGTTCGACGTCGGCAACGTCGCGCTGCTCAGCCATCTCAATGAGGCGCTGTGCGCCCGCTTCGTGCTCAAGCGCGACGTCGATTACGTCGTCAACGGCGGCGAGGTGGTGATCGTGGACCGGCTGTCGGGGCGACCGCTAGCCGGGCGGCGCTACGCCGACGGGCTGCACCAGGCGCTTGAGGCGAAGGAGGGCGTCGCGATCCATAGCGAAAGCCGCACGCTCGCCAGCATCACCTTCCAGAATTACTTTCGACTCTACCGCAAGCTTGCCGGCATGACCGGCACGGCGCTCACCGAGCGCGGCGAACTCCAGCAGATCTACGGCTGCGACGTTGCCGCCGTACCGCCCCACCTCCCGGTGATCCGGCGCGACGACCCCGATCGGCTGTTCGCAACCGGAGCCGACAAGCTTAAGGCGGTGTGCGACCTCGTGACCGAGGCGCACCAGCGCGGCCAGCCGGTGCTGGTCGGCACGCCGTCGGTCGAAGCCTCCGAACAGCTCGCAGGGCTACTGACGCAACGAGGCTGGAGCGAGCGGCACTTTGCGCCGGATACGGCGGCACGCGCCATCGGGCCGCCAGGAGACAAGACGTTTGCAGTGCTCAACGCCCGTCATCACGCCGCCGAAGCAGCCATCATCGCCGAGGCCGGGCTGCCCGGCCATGTCACTATCGTCACCGCGATGGCCGGACGCGGCACCGACATCCGCCTCGGCGGCCGCGACGGCGCGCTCGCAGCCGCCGCACGCGCTGCCGGCGGGCTGTTGGTGATCGGCACCGAACGCCATGTCTGCCGCCGGTTCGACGACCAGTTGCGCGGCCGCACCGGGCGGCAGGGCGAGCCGGGCCGCTCAGTATTCTTCGGCGCGCTCGATGACCCGTTGCCGCGGCTGTTTGGCGCGGCTGACAAGATAATGGCGCAGGGTGCCGCGGCGGATGGAAGCCTGTCGGCGGCGTGGCTGCGCAAGGCGATCGACCGGGCGCAGCGGTTGCGCGAAGCGACCACCTTCGAGGCGCGCAAGACCCTGCTCGACTACGACGACATCATTCACGCGCAGCGGATGGCGGTCTATAGCCGACGCAACGACATCCTGCGCGGTGCCGACATCCGCCCATTGGCGCGGCAGGCGCTGACCGGCGCGATCGACGCGCTGATCGACCGCTTCGTGCCGCCCCATGGCCCGGCCGATCTCGCCGGCCTCGACCAGGCGGTGCGCAGCGAACTGACACTTGCGGTGCCGTTTGCGCCGGGCGAAGCCGGCGGCGCGCGCGATCTGCTGCGGGCACGCATCACGGCCTATGCCGAACGCTGGCTCGCCGGCAAGTTCGCCGCATTCGGCGAGGCCACTATGGACACCGTGCTGCGCCGGCTGTTCCTGTCGATCCTCGATCACCGCTGGGCCGAGCAGATCGAACGGCTCGATCATCTCAGGCGCGTCGTCGGCGACCGCCGCCTGTCGCGCAGCGCACGATTGCCCGAATTCAAGATCGAAGCCTTCGAGGCGTTCCGCCTGATGATGGCGGCGTTCGACCGCGACGCCAGCGCCTACATGATGCGGGTCGGCATCACGGAGACGGAGACGGAAACGGAGCGCGAGGCGGCAAGCGCCGGCTGACGCCAGCCTTGCAGAGACCAACTCCCGTCTCTCCCCTCATGCCCGCACCTGGTTTGCGGGCATCTACGCCTCACCAGCCTTTCAGCAGAAAAGACGTGGATGGCCGGGATAAACCCGGCCATGACGGATGAAGGGGTTATGTCCTCTTACCCTAGCGTTCGACGCGCTCCAGCACCGCCATCAGTTCGGCGATCTTCTGGCGCTGATCCGCCTTGTCACCGGAGGCGATGGCGTGTTCGACGCAGTGGGCGACGTGATCGCGCAACACCTCCTCCTCGACGCGGCGCAACGCGGCGCGCACCGCAAGGATCTGCGTCACCACGTCGATGCAATAGCGGTCGTCCTCGACCATCCGCGACAGCCCGCGGACCTGTCCCTCGATCCGCTTCAGCCGCTTCAGGCACGATGTCTTGATGTCGGTTCGCATTCCGTCTATATACCCCCACGGGGTATATAGCGCAAGCCGCAACGGAGACGACGATGACGGCGCAGCCGACCGAGCCTGTGAGCGAGGCCAAAGATTCATCCAGGAGCACATCTTCGGGCACGTCATCGTGCTGCGGCGGGCACCAAGCCGCGCCGAAAGCCGCTTCATCCTGCTGCGGCGGGCACGGGCACGACCACGCGCATGCCCATGCCGATCATGCTGGCGACGGTAAGGTGAAAGACCCTGTTTGCGGCATGAGTGTCGATCCAGCCGCCGGCAAGCCGAGTTACACCCACGAGGGCCAGACCTATTACTTCTGCCGCGAGGGCTGCCGGACAAAATTCATCGCCGACCCCGACCGCTACCTCGGGCCGCCGCAGCCGCAGGAGGAAATGCCGGAAGGCACCATCTACACCTGCCCGATGCACCCGGAGATCCGCCAGGTCGGCCCCGGAAGCTGCCCGATCTGCGGCATGGCGCTGGAGCCGGACCTCGTTTCGCTCGACACCCCGCCCAACCCCGAGCTGATCGACTTCACGCGGCGGTTCTGGATCGGCCTGGCGCTGACGCTGCCGGTGTTCGTGCTGGAGATGGGCAGCCATCTGGTCGGCGGCCACGGGCTGATCGACCCAAAGCTGTCGGCGTGGATTCAGTTCGCGCTGGCGACGCCCGTGGTGCTGTGGGCCGGCTGGCCGTTCTTTGAGCGCGGCTGGCAATCGCTCCTGACGCGCAACCTGAATATGTTCACGCTGATCGCGATGGGCACTGGCGTTGCCTATCTTTACAGCCTCGTCGCCACCTTCGCGCCGCAGGTGTTCCCCGAGGCGTTCCGCAGCCACGACGGCACCGTGGCCGTGTATTTCGAGGCGGCGGCGGTGATCACCGTGCTGGTGCTGCTCGGGCAACTCTTGGAACTGCGGGCGCGCGAGGCGACCTCCGGCGCCATCAAGGCGCTGCTCAATCTCGCGCCGAAGACAGCGCGGCGCATCGACGCCAACGGTGCCGAGCACGAAGTGCCGATCGACAGCCTCCACGCCGGCGACAGCCTGCGCGTCCGCCCCGGCGAGAAGGTGCCGGTGGATGGCGTGATCATCGAGGGCCGTTCCTCACTCGATGAATCGATGATCACCGGCGAATCGATGCCGGTCACCAAGGAGACCGGCGCAAAAGTGATCGCCGGCACGCTCAACGGCTCCGGCGGCTTCATCATGCGGGCCGAGAAAGTCGGCCGCGACACGCTGCTATCGCAGATCGTGCAGATGGTGGCGCAGGCGCAGCGTTCTCGCGCGCCGATCCAACGCCTTGCCGACCAGGTCGCGGGCTGGTTCGTGCCGACGGTGATCGCCGCCGCCATCGCCGCGTTCGCCGCCCGGGCGACGTTCGGCCCGGAGCCGCGCTTCGCGCTCGGCCTTGTCGCCGCCGTCAGCGTCCTGATCATCGCCTGCCCCTGCGCGCTCGGGCTTGCGACGCCGATGTCGATCATGGTCGGCGTCGGGCGCGGCGCGCAGGCCGGCGTGCTGATCAAGAACGCCGAAGCACTGGAGCGCATGGAGAAGATCGACACATTGGTGATCGACAAGACCGGCACGCTGACCGAGGGCAAGCCGGCCGTGGTGGGAATCGCCACGGCCGACGGCCTCGGTGAGGATGAGGCGCTGCGCCTTGCCGCGAGTGTCGAGCAGGCCAGCGAGCATCCGCTGGCGGAGGCCATCGTC
>JBARWE010000017.1:0-28609 GCA_049646625.1 Xanthobacteraceae bacterium | reverse complement strand
GCGCCGCCTCGCTACGGCCGCGCAGCCACGCCGCCAGCGCATCGGGATCGGTGGTGGCGATCTCCACGCCGCCGCTGAAACCACCACGCTCGCCCGGCCGTATCGCTGCCTCGCGCACCACAATATCGGTCGCGCCGGGCGCGCGGGCGGCAAGCCGGTCGATGGTCCAGTCAGCGGCGCTGCCGCGCAACATCACGCTCACCCCCTGCACCGGCCGGCCGCCAAGCGTCACGGTCTCGACACTTGCCTCGACCGTGACCGGCAACGGCGGCGGGGCGAGGCGATCAGCCAGCGCGCGCAAGGCTTCCCAGCCGGTGCCCGCGCCAGCCGCATCGGGCGCGCGCAGCAGGCGATCGGCATCGATCTGCCGGGCCTCAAGGGTAAGGCGGAGCTGCGGCGCCGCCCCGAAACGCATCTCGCCGCCGCCGGACAGCTTTGCCGCCGTGGCGTCGGCGCCATAGGCCACCTCCAGTTGCTCCAGATGCGCCGCGGCCGGATCGGCCGCAAGCCGCGTCGTGATCCGCCACGGCAGGCCGCCATCGCCGTTGCCGCTGCCGGCACGCCGCTCAAGCGTCAGCGCGCCATCGAACCGCGGCCGCGAGGCGGCAAAGCGCAACTCGCCGTCGAGGTCGAGACCAAACGCCCGCGCCGGCGCGTTGACGGCCGCGTGCAACTTCATGCCTTCGCCATTGGCGGTCGGGTTCGACGAGATACGGAACAGGTAGCGCACGCCGCTGATGCTGGCGTTGCCCTCGCCGCGCACCGCGCCGGCCAGCGCGCGCACATCGCCGGCAAAGGCGATATCCTCCAGCTCCAGCGTGGTGCGGCTGGCGCCGTCATGCAGGGCGATGCGGCCGGTGACGTTGAGGCGGTCGATCGCCAGCGCGCCCAGATCGACACCGCCCATGCCGGCCGGCCAGGCGATGCGGCCGCGCCAGTCAAGCCCGAAATCGAGCGCCATGCCGTTGATGGTGAGTTCGGTGGCGCGCCACTCGCCGCGCATCAAGGCGCCGAGATTGAACTCGACCGCGAGAGTCTCGGCGCTGGCGCGGCCGGGGCCATCGCCCTGATCTCCGACCTCGACGGCCTTGAGCCGCAGCGAGGGCACCGGCAGCAGCGTCGCGCGCATGTCGCCCGTAACCCGGACCGGCACGCCGACGACGCGCGCGGCGGCAGCCTCGAACTGCGGCCGAAACCGGTTCCAGTCGATGAAGTGCGGCCCGACCAGGGCCGCAACCAGCGCCACGATGAACGCGATCGCCACGCCAAGCAGCGTCGTCTGCACGGTCTCTCCCGATTAGCGTGATGGTTCAGAAGCTTCCACGCGGGTCTTCAGGGCGCCTGGCTGCCGAGTCCGACGTCTATTGTGCCAGCAAAACGGCGGCGTTGCCACCATCGCCGCGTCGCGACTTCGTCACAGAAAGGTGCCGCCAGCGCGCAGAGCGCAACCACCAGCCACGGCGGCGCCCGCCCCGGCGTCCGCGCTCAGGCCGGTGGCAGGATCTTGCCCGGATTGAAGATGTTCTGCGGATCGAGCGCGTTCTTCAGCGCGCGCATCGCCTCGACCGCAGGCCCGCCCAATTCGCCGACGAGATATTCCTGCTTGCCCTGACCGATGCCATGCTCCCCGGTGCAGGTGCCGTCCATCGCCTGCGCCCGCCTGACCAATCGGCCGATGAAGCTTTCCGCGCGCCTCACCTCGTCCGGGTCGTTGACGTCGCACAACAGCGAGCAGTGGAAATTGCCGTCGCCGACATGGCCGACGATCGGCCCCTCAAGGCCGCTTTGCTTCATGTCGTCCTCGGTCTCGACCACGCAGTCGGCCAACCGCGAAATCGGCACGCAAACATCGGTGGCGATCGCCTGCGAGCCGGGGCGCAGCGCCTTCACCGCCCAGTAGGCGTCGTGCCGCGCCTGCCACAGCCGCGAGCGATCCTCGGGGCGCGTCGCCCACTCGAAACCGCTGCTGCCGCATTCGGCGGCGATCTCGGAAAACATCCGGGTCTGCTCGGCGACCTCGACCTCGCTGCCGTGAAACTCAAGCAGCAACAGCGGCGTCTCCGGCAGCGTCAGCCTGGAATAGGCGTTGCAGGCCGCAACCTGGGCTGCGTTGAGCAATTCGATGCGTGCCAGCGGAATGCCGGTCTGGATCGCCAGAATGGTGGCGCGGCAGGCGCCCTCGACGCTGCCGAACGAACACGCCGCCGCCGAGATGGTATCGGGAATGCCGCGCAGCCTGAGCGTGATCTCGCTAATGATGCCGAGCGTGCCTTCGGCGCCGACGAACAGATGGGTGAGGTCGTAGCCGGCCGAGGATTTTTTCGCCCGCGTGCCGGTGGTGATGATCTCGCCGTCGCCGCGCACCACCTTCAGCGCCAGCACGCTGTCGCGCATGGTGCCGTAGCGCACCGCATTGGTGCCGGAGGCGCGGGTCGCCGCCATGCCGCCGAGCGAGGCATCGGCGCCCGGATCGATCGGAAAGAACAGTCCCTGATCGCGCAAATGCTCGTTGAGCGTCTTGCGGGTGATGCCCGGCTCCACCACGCAGTCGAGGTCGTCGGCATGCACCGCCAGCACGCGGTTCATGGCGCCGAGGTCGATGCACACGCCGCCGGCCGGGGCGTTGACCTGGCCCTCCAGCGAGGTGCCGGTGCCGAAGGCGACGACCGGCACGCGATGCCGCGCGCAGACGCGCACCACGTCCTGAATGTCGGCGGTGGTCTCGGCCATCACCACGGCGTCGGGCGGCTGCGGCGGAATCCAGGTGGTGGTGTGGGCGTGCTGCTCGCGCACCGCCTGCGAGGTGACGAGACGGTTGCCGAAGCGCGCGGCCAGCGCGGCGATGACGGCTTCGAGCGCCGCGGCCGGCGGCCGCGCCACGGTGGAAAACACGGACTGCGACACCACACCCCTCCCGATTGTCCGCCCCGGCGGCAAAATCGTATAACCCCGGAGCCGGCGGCGCCGCCAGCGGATTCCCGAGCCACCGGCGCAACCAAGGACCGACGATGACGCAAGCCTCACCCGCCACGGCGATCGCCACCCCGTTCATCGCGCCGATCCAACAGATCGAGCCGCAATGGATCGACGGCAACGGTCACCTCAACATGGCCTATTACAACGTCATGTTCGACCGCGCCATGGACGCCTTTGCCGACAGCATGAATATCGGCTGGAGCTATGTGACGGAGCGGGGCGGCTCGATCTTCACCGCGGAAATCCACGTCCGCTACATCCGTGAAATCCACCTCGGCGATCCGGTGCAGATTGCCGCGTTTCTCATCGCCGCCGACGACAAGCGCATCCACACGTTTCAGGAACTGCGCCATGCCACCGAGGGCTGGCTGTCGGCGACCTCCGAGAACATCATGCTTCACGTCGATATGGGCTTGCGCAAGACGGCGCCGTTCCCGCCCGACATCATGGCCGGCATCCGCACGGTGGCCGACGCCCATGCCGGCCTGCCGCGCCCCGACGGCGTCGGCCGCAGCATCGCGATGCCGGTCAGGACGAGGGGCTAGCAGAAGAAGCCGGGGTCAAACGCCGCGACGCCCGCGCAAAAATCCCATCACCAGCGAGATCACGAACAGGATGATGGCGATGAAGAAGATCACCTTGGCAATCTCGATGGACACGCCGGCAATGCCACCAAAGCCCAGCAGGCCGGCCACCAGCGCGATGATCAGAAAAGTCACGACCCAACCCAGCATATGAAGCCTCCGTTGCCGCAGGGATCGCCGTGGGCGTCCCTTACAGAGTCACAATTCTGGGGGCACAGATCGGGTTCCCGTCAAGCCGCAAGACGGGCGCGGCAAAGAAACGGCGGACGGCACGGAACTTTCCCGACCCGGCCGGCGGCTATCGCCGCGCCCTGCCCGTGCCTATATCAAGGCTCCCTTTCCCGGCATGGCAGTGCCATCCTGCCCGCATGACGATTCGCATGATCGAGCCAGACCGTAGCGGCGCTGCGCGCGTCCCTGACCATCAGCCTGCCGCCGGCGGCATTGCCGCGCGGGCGCGGGCGGCCGCGGCCCCCGCCTATCTCGCCGCGCTCAATCCCGAGCAGCGCGCCGCCGTGGAGACGCTCGACGGCCCGGTGCTGGTGCTGGCCGGCGCCGGTACCGGCAAGACGCGGGTGCTGACCACGCGCATCGCCCACATTCTGGCGAGCGGCCGCGCCCGGCCGGGCGACATCCTCGCCGTCACCTTCACCAACAAGGCGGCGCGCGAAATGAAGCTGCGGCTTGGCCAGATGCTGGGTCACGCCGTCGAGGGCATGCCGTGGCTCGGCACCTTCCACTCCATCGGCGGCCGCATCCTGCGCTATCACGCCGAACTGGTGCAGTTGAAATCCAACTTCACCGTGCTCGACGTCGACGATCAGGTGCGGCTTCTCAAACAGCTTCTGCAGGCCGAGGGCATCGACGACAAGCGCTGGCCGGCGCGGATGCTCGCCTCGCTGATCGACGGCTGGAAGAACCGCGGGCTGACGCCGTCGCAGGTGCCACCGGGCGAAGCCGCGATGTTCAGCAATGGCCGCGGCGGCAAGCTCTACAGCGCCTATCAGGAGCGGCTGAAAATCCTCAACGCCGCCGATTTCGGCGATCTTCTGCTGGAGAACATCCGGCTGTTTCGCGAGCACCCGGACGTGCTGCGGCAATACCAGAACCGCTTCAAGTTCATCCTGGTCGACGAATATCAGGACACCAACGTCGCCCAGTACCTGTGGCTGCGGCTGCTGGCGCAGGCGCCCTCGCCGAAGCTGCTGCCGGGCGCCGACGCGGCCGACGAGGCGGCCGCCACTACGACCGCGCAAAAGAACATCTGCTGCGTCGGCGACGACGACCAGTCGATCTACGGCTGGCGCGGCGCGGAAGTGGACAACATCCTGCGCTTCGATCACGACTTTCCCGGCGCGAAGATCATCCGGCTGGAACGCAACTACCGTTCCACCGGCCACATCCTCGCGGTGGCCTCGCATCTGATCGCGCACAACGAAGGCCGCCTCGGCAAGACGCTGCGCACCGAGGATGCCGACGGCGAGAAAGTCACCGTCACCGGCGCCTGGGATTCGGAGGAGGAAGCCCGCGCCATCGGCGAGGAGATCGAGGAGTTGCAGCGCCACAGCCACGCGCTCGACGAGATCGCCATTCTGGTGCGGGCCTCGTTCCAGATGCGCGAGTTCGAGGATCGCTTCATCACGCTTGGCCTGCCCTACCGCGTGATCGGCGGACCGCGCTTCTACGAGCGCCAGGAAATCCGCGACGCACTGGCCTATCTGCGCGTCGTCAATTCGCCCGCCGACGACCTCGCTTTCGAGCGCATCGTCAACGTGCCGAAGCGCGGCCTCGGCGACGCCAGCGTGCAGCTACTGCACGACCATGCCCGCAAGCGCCGCATCCCGCTGTTCGAGGCGGCGCGCGCCGTCATCGAGACCGACGAACTCAAGCCCAAGCCGCGCGGCTCGCTGCGCACGCTGCTGGAGAGTTTCGAACGCTGGCGCGGCCAGCGCGACGCGCTGCCGCATACCGAACTGGCCGAGATCATCCTTGACGAGTCCGGCTACACCGAGATGTGGCAGAAGGACCGCTCGGCCGATGCACAGGGCCGGCTCGACAACCTGAAAGAACTGGTACGCTCGATGGAGGAGTTCGAGAACCTGCAAGGCTTCCTCGAACACATCGCGCTGGTGATGGACCGCGACGGCGGCGCCGACGAGGACGCGGTCTCGATCATGACGCTGCACTCCGCCAAGGGGCTGGAATTCGACACCGTGTTCCTGCCCGGCTGGGAGGAAGGGCTGTTCCCGCATCAGCGCGCGCTCGACGAACAAGGCCGCGCCGGGCTGGAAGAAGAGCGCCGCCTCGCCCATGTCGGCGTCACCCGCGCCCGGCGCCGCGCCAAGATCTACTTCGCCACCAACCGCCGCATTCACGGCACCTGGTCGACCACCGTGCCGTCGCGCTTTCTCGACGAACTGCCGGCCGATCATGTCGAGATCACCGAGTCGAAAGGCGGCAGCGGCTGGGGCGGCGCGGGCGGCTACGGCGCCTCGCGCTTCGACAATCTGGAGGCGTTCGGCTCAAGCTATACGACGCCGGGCTGGCAGCGCGCGCAGGGCAATCGTGCACGCGGCTCCCATGACAGCGGCGCGACGCGGGCGCGGCGCGCCCCGCTGACCATCGAGGGCGAACTGGTCGCCAAGTCGACCGGCACGACGTCGGAGTTTTCGCTTGGCGAGCGCATCTTCCATCAGAAGTTCGGCTATGGCCGCATCACCCGGATCGACGGCAACAAGCTCACCATCGCCTTCGAAAAAGCCGGCGAGAAAAAAGTGGTCGACAGCTTTGTGACGCGGGCGTGAATGCGGTTACACGTCGCGGACATCATTCCCTCATCATACAAATTCTCGTCATGCCCGCGCTTGTCGCGGGCATCCACGTCTTAACATCGGCTCAGCCAAGCAAGACGTGGATGGCCGGAACAAGTCCGGCCATGACGGTGGAGCTATGACGATGGAGAGGGTTCACCGCCGCTTGTAGCAGTGGAAGCGGTTGCGGCTGTCGTAGTAGCCGCGACACTGGCGGCGACTGCCTTCGGGAATACCGAGCACGCCCTTGACGCCACCGACCACGCCGCCGACGCCAAGTCCGATCGCGCCGCCAACGGCACCGCCGACCGGGCCGGCCGCCCGATTGCCCTCGCGCGCACCCTGCCGCGCGCCCTGCTCGGCTCCCCTGAACACGCCCTGCGCCTCGGCTGGCGTCGATGTCACCGGCGCCAGCGCCAGCATCGCCAGCAGGCTCGCGCCGGCGGCCAGACCTAATTTCAGATGCGTTCGCATGGTCATCATGGCTCCTTCGGGACAATCAGCAGGACGAGGGTGGGTCCGAACAGGCTGAGAATCAATGAAAAATTGCAGACAATCCAACGCCCATCGCAGACACATCACAACCCCGGCTTCAACGCCCGTCATGACGAAAAGTTGCATCGCGCGCGCCCGACCGCCATTCCATATTGTCGCCGCCGGCGCAGCAGTCGCCCGCTTCTGCCGGCATCCTGCGGTTAACGCTGCCGCATCATCCGACTGGAACAACGGTTCTATCGGGCGCTTAATGGGGAGCGGCGAACAGCCGTTTGTCGCGAACATGACGCCTGCCGCCGCTAGGCGGTGTCATGCGGAAGTGGAGTCGTCATGCGTTGTCTTGCCGTTGCGGCGATCGCCGTCACCCTGGCCGCCGTACCCGTCGCCCGCGCCGATGTCGCCATCACCGTCGATAAGGATGCGCAGCAGATGACCGTCGCGGTGGACGGACAGGTGCGCTACCGCTGGCCGGTCTCGACCGGCAATCCGTCCTACGAGACGCCGAACGGCACGCATCGCGCCTTCCGCATGGAGCCGGACCATTTCTCCAAGGAATTCGACGACGCGCCGATGCCGCACTCAATCTTTTTCACCAAGCGCGGCCACGCCATCCACGGCACCTTCTCGGAGAAAAGCCTCGGCGTTCCGGTCTCGCATGGTTGCGTGCGGCTGTCGCGCGCCCACGCCGCCACCCTCTACAAGCTGGTCGAGGACCAGGGCGTGCTGAAGACCACGGTGACGCTGACCGGCTCCTCCCGCGTCGCGCTGGCCCGGCTCAAGGGCGAGCCGAAGACAACCGCCGTCGCCCGCCGCGATAGCGCGCCGGACTACGACGCAAATGGCCAGCCGCTGGCCGCTCCGCGCCAGATCGTACCACGGCCGCTCTACGCCCAGCCGGCGCCGCCGGACATGGCCGACAACGGCGACATCGCCGAGGCGGCCCCGGCACCCGCCCCTGCTCCGCGCCGCTACCGCCGCATGCCGGAGGCGCAGGTCTATGCCTATGAGGGGCCGAACTACCGACGGCGCAGCTATTACGATTTCGTCGATACACCGCGCGCCTATGCGCCGCCGCCGGGCTATTACGGCGGCTATGGCGGCCGCGGCCTGTTCAACTCCGGCTGGTAGGCACAAGCGCCGGTCAGCCGCCGCGCCAGTGGCGCAGCAGCGCGCCCAGCACATTGCTGTAATCGTCGCTCCACACCCGATCACCTGACGGTGGCGTCAGCACCCATGCGGCGGTATCGGCGAGCGTGCCGATATCGGCGGCGGCGGCCGCGGATAACACCACCGTGGTCGAGAAGATATAGGCGTCGCTGTCGTCGGTCTCGTCGGTGTGGACCCAGCTCGCAAGACCGTTGGCGGCGGCAATGCCGACCGCGACGTCCGCCAGATCCAGATGGCGGTTGGAGACGTGCATCAGCACCGCGCCGTGCGGGGCGAGCTTGCGCTGGTAGATCGCCATCGCCTCCTGCGTCGCCAGGTGAACGGGGATAGCGTCGGAGGAATAGGCGTCCACGATCACCAGATCGTAAGCGCCGTCCGGCTCATCGGCAAAGGTCAGGCGTGCATCGCCGATCACCGGCGCGAGGTCGGGCGCACAAGCCGAGATAAACGTGAAACGGCGCGGATCGCGCGCGGTCGCGACCATCAGGGGATCGATTTCGAAAAAACGCCAATGCTCGCCCGGCGCGGCAGCGCAGGTCAGCGTGCCGGCGCCCAGCCCGATCACCGCGACGCGGATCGCGGCACTCTTGCGGGCGCGGATCGCAGCGATCGCCTGCCCGATGCCGCCGTTCGCATGATAGTACGAAATCAGTTCGGGCCGCGCCGGCGCGGCTTCGCCAGCGGCCGGCAGCCGCTCCGCACCGTGGATCGTGGTGCCGTGCATCAGCACGCGGTAGCGGCCATCGGTGGTGGTGACGATCTTGTGGACGCCGAAGAAGCTGCGCACGGTTTCGACGCGGCCGTCATCGCCGGGATAGAGGTGAATCAGCGTCAACGCCAGCGCCGTCGCGGCCACGCCCTTGAAGCGGTGCGCCGGCAACAGCAGCATCACCAGCATCGCCACGATGGCGGCGATGGCGATCGCCTCGCTGCGATGCGCCTCCATCCAGACGAACGCCTCGCCACCGCGCCAGGCCGGCCACGCCAGCGCCACGACGGCCGCCGCCAGCACGAACCACAGCACGACCAGGCGGCGCCGTGGCGCGCCTGCGGGCCGGCACAGCACGGCGGCAGCGATCAAGATCGGATATTCTGCCACCCACGAGAACGCATAAGGCGCAAGCAACCCGGTGAACAGGCCGCCGACCATGCCGCCGAACGACAGCGCGACATAGAAGCCGGTGAGGTAGGCGGCCGGCGGCCGGGTGTGCGCCAGTTCGCCGTGGCAGGCCAGCGCGATGACGAAGAAGCAGGTGAGATGCCCGCCGAGCGTCAGCGGCAGATTGTAGACGCTGCCGATGCCGATCAGCAGCACGGCGCCGCCGATCGCCAGCGGCGTCAGCGCCAATACCACGCGATGGGAGACCGGCGGCCGCGACAGGAACACCAGGACCCAGGTCAACAAATACAGCGACAGCGGCAGCACCCATAACAGCGGCGCGGCCGCGACATCGGCCGAGATATGCGCCGTCACCGCCACCAGCAGGCCGGACGGCACCGCGGCGAGAAATACCCAGCGCAACCGCAGACGCCACGCCGGCGGCGACGCACTCGGTGCGTCCACGTCCGCATCGATCCGCCCCGGCGCGCGCAGCAGCACGACGCCACAGGCAGCAATGAGGACGACCAGCAGCCCATAACCCACGGTCCATGCGAAGTTCTGCGCGCGCAGCGTCAGCATCGGCTCGACCAGCACCGGATACGACAGCAGCGCCAGAAAACTGCCGACATTCGAGGCGGCGTAGAGGAAATACGGATCGCCACCGTGCGGGTGGCCGGAGCGGGCGAACCACGCCTGCAACAGCGGATTGTTGGCGGCGAGCGCGAAGAACGGCAGGCCGATCGAGACCACGAACAGGCCGAACAGCCACAGCGCCGTATAGGACGGCGGCGGTGTGCCCCAGCCGGCCGCGATCGACAGCGGCAGCGTGACGACAGCGGCCGCCAACAGCACCAGATGCAGCGCCACGGCAACGCGCCGCGAGGCAAGCGTCGTGAGCCAATGCGCATAGGCATAGCCCGCGAGCAGCAGCGTCTGGAAGAACGCCATCGCCACCGACCACACCGCCGGCGAGCCGCCCAGCCGCGGCAGCACCATTTTGGTGAACAACGGCTGCACCGAGAACAACAACAGCGCGCTGAGGAAGATCGCGGCGGTATGGAGCGCCAGCACCGCGGCGTTGCGCGAAGCGGCTTCGGGCGAGGCGGGCAACATGACAACTCCGTCGCAGACCCGGCGGCCGGGCGGCGGATACCATCACAGGCCGTTCGCGGCAGCAATGCGGCGTGGTGCGGCGCTCGCGCCTGCGCTAAACGTGGCCCATGGCGGATTACGATGCGATCATCGTCGGCGCGGGACACAACGGCCTCACCTGCGCCGCCTATCTCGCGATGGCGGGCCTTCGCGTGCGCGTGATCGAGCGTCGCAAGGTGGTCGGCGGCGCGGCGGTGACGGAGGAGTTCTGTCCCGGCTTCCGCAACTCGGTCGCCGCCTACACCGTGAGCCTGCTCAACCCGAAGGTGATCGCCGACCTGCGGCTGCACGACCACGGCCTCACCATCGTCGAGCGCCGCGCCCAGAATTTCCTGCCCGCCCCGGACGGCAGCTTTCTGCTCACCGGCGACAAGTATACGCGCGAGTCGGTGGAGTGCCTTTGTCCGGGCGACGTCGCGCGTATGGAGGCGTTCAACCGCGAGTTGGAGCGCATCGCCGACGTGCTGCGCGCTTTCGTGCTGCGCGCCCCGCCGAACCTTGTCGAGGGTTTTGGCCTGGCTTCGTTGCGCGAGGGCGCCAGCGCGCTCGCAACCGCGAATATCCTGCGCGGGCTGCCGATCGAAGATGCCCGCAACCTCCTTGACCTGTTCACCCGCTCGGCCGGCGAGATGCTCGACGAACGTTTCGAGCATGACCTGGTCAAGGCGCTGTACGGTTTTGACGCCGTGGTCGGCAACTACGCCAGCCCCTACGCGGCCGGCTCGGCTTACGTCATGCTGCATCACGCCTTCGGCGAAGTGAACGGCAAAAAGGGCGTGTGGGGCCACGCGATCGGCGGCATGGGCGCGATCACGCAAGGCATGGCGGCGGCGGCCCGCGCGGCCGGGGCGGAGATTTCAACCGGCACCGGCGTGCGCGAGGTCATCGTCGAAGGCGGTCGCGCCTGCGGCGTCGTGCTGGACAACGGCGAGGCGGTGCGCGCGAATTACGTTGTCAGCAGCCTCAACCCGACGCTGCTCTATGGCCGCCTGATGCCGCAGGGTAGCGTGCCGGACGCCTTCGCACAGCGCATCGCGCACTGGCGCAACGGCTCCGGCACCTTCCGCATGAACGTGGCGCTCGACCGGCTGCCGTCGTTCACGGCACGGCCCGGCGATGGCGACCACCTGACCGCCGGCATCATCATGGCGCCGAGTCTCGCCTATATGGATCGCGCTTACCATGACGCCCGCATGGACGGCTGGAGCCGCGCGCCGATCGTGGAAATGCTGATCCCGTCGACGCTCGACGACAGCCTCGCGCCCAAGGGCGCGCATGTCGCCAGCCTGTTCTGCCAGCATGTCGCGCCGCACCTGCCGGAGGGCGCCTCATGGGACGACCACCGCGACACCGTGGCGGATCTGATGATCGACACCGTCGAGGCGTATGCGCCGGGCTTCGCCGCCAGCATCGTCGGCCGTCAGGCACTGTCGCCGCTCGACCTCGAACGCGAATTCGGGCTGATCGGCGGCGACATCTTCCACGGCGCGCTGTTGCTCAACCAGTTGTTCTCGGCACGGCCGATGCTGGGCCATGCCGACTATCGCAGCCCGCTCAAAGGGCTTTACCACTGCGGCTCCGGCAACCACCCCGGCGGCGGCGTCACCGGCGCGCCGGGCCACAATGCCGCGGCGATCGTGCTGCGCGACCATCGCGCGCTGTTCCGCTGAGGGGCGGCCGGTGGAAAACCTTGGCGCAAGGCTGTGAACAAGCGCCGTATGTCGCCCCATCAACCTTGTGGATAACACTGTTCGACACCTGTGGATAATTATGTGCGGGACGCGCCGGGAAACTTGCGGACATCCGGTAGTGTCTCAGTTTGAAATTTCCATCTTGGAAGCTCGTCGCGCCGCCTTAACTCCCGTGCTATGCTTAGTGCAAAGCAGGAGGCGTTTGATGCCAACTTTGGGAGAGGTTCTAGTCTTTCTCGTAGAGAAGGGGCCGGGGCGGACTGAGTTTGATCTCGCGGAAGCAATTTATGCTGACAAGGCGTATCAGCAGCGGGTCAACCAGGACTGCCGATTGCTCGTTGACCGCGGCTTAATTGAACGGCGCGGTTCCGGCGGCCAATCTGACCCGTATAGATATTTTGTGAGGGATCATGCCACGCGGCCCTAAAGGCGAGAAGCGCCCTGGCGACGTAGTCGGAGCCGCCGTCATGGTCGGCAAGATCGCCACCGGCGAGATAGACGACCTGACCACGGAAGACGGTAAGAACGCTGCTGCCGTGGCGCTCGGCCGCATGGGCGGGAAAAAACGAGCCGAGGGAATGTCGGCTAAGCGCCGCAAGGAGATCGCCAAGAAGGCGGCGCGAGCTAGATGGCGAGAGCCTTCTGACGCTTGACCTTGAAGCGGTCAAAAACCTCCTTCGAGATGATACCTTCCTTCAAGCTCTTCATGATTATGTAGGGCTGCATCGTGGCCTCGGCGAAGTGATATCGGAACGTCCGCCGCGAACCCGTTTTCTGCAATACTGCGCCGCGCTCCGGTCCGCTCATTTCGTTCAGGTGGAACGAAAAGGCTGGAACCTCGTAAGGCTTACCCATGATAGCGCTTAGCGGCTCTTCGACCGCAGCCGCCGTAAATTGTCCGATATCGTTGGTCTCGGTTAGAGCGCATGCCGCCAATACTTGCGCAAAGATGTTGCCTTTGCGGTAAATCTTCTCGGTGGCGCGGGTGTAGGATTCCGTAATCGTGTAGTCTACATCTGCCATGCAGCGGTCAATTGACGCCAGTACCGTATTTTCATCGATGTCCAGTTTTTGGGCTTCGATGGCGGTAAGTGCGCTGTACTTGCCTAGAGAGTGTGCATAGAACGGCAAACCGGCCGAGAAATACGTGATCCGCCAAACAGCATCCCCCGTGATTTTCATCCGCAAGCGCCGAGTTCTCGACGTGACGACCTCGCTGATCTCCTCACTCGTCATCCGATGCATAGGAACTTGAACTAGGTTTCGCGATATCGAGGCATGATCGCGTACCAGGGTTACGATGTTCTCGGCGACGCCGACCAGAACGAGGGTCGGATTGTTCGGAAGCCGGGTGAGAGCTTTTAGAAGATCGGTCATTAGGATGCGGCAAGCCTCATCCTTTATGCGGTCGTACTCGTCGATGATGATGATAGGCAGTTCGTTCTGCCCGAAGCGAGCAAGCTGTAGGTAAACGTGATCCGGTTCAATCTCACCAGCAAATTGCAAATCCAAAGTCCCATTGTCTTCTGGCCATTGAATCCGCCGAAATACCTTCCGCCACAGGCTGTCGAAACTGTCGGCTGAGTCAGCATCGACGGCGATCTCCCGTACAATGCGGGTGGCGATGTTGAGGTCTTTATGGAAGATGTTCGACAGCGAGGTCTTTCCGACGCCGCGCTCGCCGAAGATAATGGCGTGCCGCGCACGCTCGGCTGCGATGTCTTGAAGGCGCTGAATCGTAGCCCTTCGACCGGCGAACTGGGCCACCTCATTGATAGCCGGGCCCGGAGTGAAGGTCTCCAAAACCTCGTTTCTGAGGGCTTTCCAGTCGATATTTGCGTGCATCAGTGCAACTCCGCTGCGCACGGGGTATAGCAAACGCTCAATACAGCGTCAATATTGCTCATTATATGGTCTACCGCCGCGCTAAAGGTATTGACCCTAAGCAAAAAGTTCATTATGAAATTGATCATGAACAAATTGCCCCTGCAAACCCGCGTCCAAATCCTGACTATGCTCTGCGAGGGCAGCAGCATGAGGTCGATCAGCCGGATTACCGGTGTGTCGATCAATACAGTGACAAAGTTGCTGGTGGACGCGGGGATGGCTTGCGCGGCCTTCCATGACGCTACGGTTCGCAATGTCCCGGCTGTCCGCGTTCAATGCGATGAGATTTGGTCGTTTGCCTATGCCAAGAACAAGAACGTCAAGTTCGCGAAGGCCGCGCCGGAAGCGGCTGGCGACGTGTGGACGTGGACGGCCCTCGATGCTGACTCCAAGCTGATCGTTTCATGGCACGTTGGCGACCGTAGCCAGCACACCAGCATTTCGTTCATGGGGGATTTGAAGGCTCGGCTCGCCAATCAAGTCCAACTCACCACGGACGGCCACAAGGCTTATTTGAAGGCCGTCGCGGAAGTTGATTTTGATGCCGACTACGCGATGCTGAACAAGATTTTCGCGACCGACTATGTCGGTCCCGGCCGCTACAGCCCGCCCAAGTGCATCGGCGCGGTGAAAGAGGCCATCATGGGCAACCCTGACCCGCAGTACGTCAGCACGTCGTTTGTAGAGCGCCAAAACCTCACCATGCGCATGTCAATGCGGCGATTCACCCGCCTGACGAACGGGTTCAGCAAGAAGTTTGAAAATCATTGCCACGCGCTGGCGCTGTACTTTTTCTTTTACAACTTCTGTCGGGTCCATAAGACGCTCGGCGCTACTCCCGCAATGGCGTCGGGCTTGGTCAATCACGTCATGAAGATGGAGGATGCCGTTACGCTCATTGACGCGCGCGTTCCCAATCAGGTTCGCGGGCCTTATAAGAAGCGGCGCCCCGAAGAAATTTCAAACTGATACACTACCGGACATCCTGTCGATAAACGCCGTACAAATCCCTGACGATCCTGTGTATGAGTTGTCGGCAACGTGTGGAGAGCCGGTGGATCGCCGTCGGCCGCCTTTCTTTTTTCGCGAGTGTCCATGACGACCGCCACCCCGCCCGCCATCCGCGCCACCTTCGCCGTGCCTGACGAGGCGAGCGGCCGCCGCATCGCCGATGTCCTCGCCGAGAGCATCGACACCGACGCTGCCGCCGTCACCGCGTTCGAGCAGCCGGGCGGCGACTGGGCGGTGACGTTGCATTTCGCCGCCGCGCCGGACGAGACGGCGCTGCGCGATCTGGTCGCACTCGCGGCCGGCGCGGAGGCGGCCGCCGCGCTGTCGTTCGACACGGTCGCGGCGCAGGACTGGGTAGCGGCCAGCCTCGACGGCCTCAAGCCGGTGCAAGCCGGTCGCTTCGTCGTTCACGGCAGCCACGACCGCCACCGCGTCCCGGCCAACAAGCTCGGCCTTGAGGTCGAGGCGGCGCTCGCTTTCGGCACTGGCCATCACGGCACCACGCGCGGCTGCCTGCTGCTGCTCGACGACGTGCTGCGCCGGCACCGGCCGGTGCGGGTGCTCGACCTCGGCACCGGCACCGGCGTGCTGGCGATGGCCGCCGCCAAGGCGCTGCGCCGTCCGATCCTTGCCAGCGACATCGACCCGCAGGCAGTGCGGGTGGCGCGCGACAACGCCCGCCGCAACGGCGTCGGCGAGTTCGTCGATTGCATTCAGGCCGACGGCCTTGGCGCGCCGGCCTTCACCGCGTGGGGGCCGTTCGACCTGGTGCTTGCCAACATCCTCGCCAATCCCTTGCGGGCAATGGCAACCGGGCTTGCCGCGCATCTCGCGCCGAATGCGCTGGTGATCCTGTCGGGGCTGCTGCCGGCGCATGCCGGGCCGGTGATCGCCGCCTATCGCGCCCGCGGCCTGAGGCTGACACGGCGGCTCGACGTCGATGGCTGGTCGAGCCTGTTGCTGCGCGCCCCACCGGCACCGCGGCGCATTGCCGGCCGGCCGCGGCGGCTTTAGATTCACGCCATGTTCGAGGCTCATTTTCAAACGTTTGAAGATACCGAGGGCGGCGTCGCGCTCGCCGCGCGGCTCGCGGCGTTGCGCGAGGAACTGGCGAACCGCGGCCTGACCGGCTTCGTGGTGCCGCGCGCCGACCAGCACCAGAACGAATACGTCCCGCCGTCAGAAGAACGGCTGGCCTGGCTCACCGGCTTCACCGGCTCGGCCGGCCTTGCCGTGGTGCTGCGCGAGCAGGCCGCGCTGTTCGTCGATGGCCGCTACACGCTGCAGGCGGCCGGGCAGATCGACCAACGCGCCTTCCACGTCGAGTCGCTGATCGCGCCGCCGCCGGAAGACTGGATCGCCGCGCATCTCGCGCCCGGCGACCGCCTCGGCTTCGACCCGTGGCTGCATACCAGCGGCGCGGCGAACAAGCTGCAAGCCGCCTGCACGCGCGCCGGCGCAACGCTGGTTGCGGTCGAAGGCAACCCGATCGACACGGTGTGGCGCGAGCGCCCGGCCCCGCCGCTCGGCGCCGTCACCGTCCATGGCGTGAGCCTCGCCGGCGAAGACGTTGCCGCAAAACTCGACTGCATCCGCGCCGATCTCGCGAGAACCGGTGTCGCCGCCCAGGTGCTGTCCGATCCGCACGCGGTGGCGTGGACCTTCAACATCCGTGGTGCCGACGTCGCGCATACGCCGCTGCCGTTGTCCTATGCCGTCGTGCCACGCGAGGGCCGGCCGACGATCTTCGTCGATGCCCGCAAACTGTCGAACAGCGCGCGCGCCCATCTTGAGGCGGTTGCGGAGGTTGCCGCCCCCGATACACTCGCCCCGCGCCTCGCCGAACTGGCGCGCGGTGGCGCAACGATCGGCCTCGACAATGCCACCGCCGCCGACGCGCTGAGCCGGCTGGTGCGGGCGGTAGGCGGCGAGCCGCGCTGCGCCCCGGACCCGGTGGCGGCTCTCAAGGCGGTGAAGAACGCGGTCGAAATCGACGGCACGCGCACCGCGCACCGGCGTGACGGCACGGCGCTGGCGCACTTCCTCGCCTGGCTCGACCGCGAGGCGCCGAGCGGCCACCTCACCGAGATCGACACCGTGGAAGCGCTGGAAACGTTCCGCCGCGCCACCGGCGCGCTCAAGGACGTTTCCTTCCCGACCATCGCCGGCAGCGGCCCGAACGGCGCCATCGTCCACTATCGCGTCACCCGCAACAGCAATCGCCGTATCGTGCCGGGCGACCTCGTGCTGATCGATTCCGGCGCGCAGTATGAGGACGGCACCACCGACGTCACCCGCACCGTTGCGGTCGGCGAACCCACGGCCGAGATGCGCGACCGCTTCACCCGCGTGCTGCGCGGCCACCTCGCCATTGCGCGTGCGGTGTTTCCCGACGGCACCAGCGGGGCGCAGATCGATGCACTTGCCCGGCAATACCTGTGGCAGGCCGGACTCGACTTCGCCCACGGCACCGGCCACGGCGTCGGCAGCTATCTGTCGGTGCATGAAGGCCCGGCGCGGATTTCGAAGATCGGCACCACGCCGCTGAAGCGCGGCATGATCCTGTCCAACGAGCCAGGTTACTACAAGACCGGCGCTTACGGCATCCGCATCGAGAACCTGGAACTGGTGGTGGCCGCCGACATCGCCGGCGCCGAACAGCCGATGAACACCTTTGCGGCGCTGACGCTGGCGCCGATCGATCGCCGCCTGATCGAACTGGCGATGATGACGGCGGAGGAGATCGCCTGGCTCGACGCCTACCACGCCCGCGTCGCGCGCGAGATCGGCCCGCTGATCGACGACGCGGCAACCGGGGCATGGCTCGCCGCCGCGACCGCCCCGTTGCAGGCATAAGGCGCGTCGTCAGAGCGTTTTCAAGCGAAGTGGATACCGGTTCGCGTGAAGAAAACGCGACAAAATAAAACCGAAGAGCTTCACTTCTGATTCCATCAAAAGCGAAACTCTAAAACAGGCTGACGACGAACCGCGCCGAGATCAGCAGCAGGAACGTGCCGAAGGCAATTTCCAGCTTCCGCTTCGGCAGCTTGTGCGCAAGCTTCACGCCCATCGGCGCGGTGAAAATGCTGGTCGGCATCACGATCAGGGACGCGATCAACGAGACATAGCCGAGCGCGAATGGAAACTGCAGCGCGCCCACGCCCGGATTCGCCGCCGCCGCCGGCCAGCCGGCATAGATGTAGCCGAGCGCGCCGGGGATCGAGATCAACACGCCAAGCCCCGAGGACGTGGCGATCGCCTGATGGATCGGCCGGCCGTAAAACGTCATGAAGATATTGGAAAGCTGGCCGCCGCCGATCCCCATCAGCGTCGACAGTACGCCGATCAAGACACCATAACCGCGCAGGATGATGCCGCCCGGCAGATCGCTAGCGAAGCGCCAGCTATCGCGCCCGAACAACAGCCGGATCGCCGAGATGCCGGCGATCACCACGAACACGATCTTGAACAGCTCCGCCGGCGCATAGCGGGCGATCAGGCTGCCCAGCACGACGCCGGCCACCACCGGCACGGCCCAGTTGCGCAGGATGCTGGAATCGACCGTCCGCGTCGCCCGGTGCGCGGTATAGGAACGGATCGAGGTCGGGATGATGATGGCGAGCGAGGTGCCGACGCACAGCGGCATGCGCACCTCGTCCGGCACGCCGGTGATGCGGAACAGCTCGTACAGCACCGGCACCAGCACCGCGCCGCCGCCGACGCCGAACAGGCCGGCGAGAAAGCCGGTCACGCCGCCGGCGACGAGCAGCGCCATCGCGAGCCAGGCGACATCGATCATCGACAAACCGGCAATCATGGGAAACGTCCGGGGGTTGGGGGCTGGAACAAGCGGTAGTACGATACGCGGCTGTAGCCGTTAGGAGCGGATGTTGGCAACCGCCAATCCCGTTTGCGTGCGTTATTGGCTGGCCCACACGATGCGCGCAATCCACTCGATGTCCGTGACCGGCAGCAAGCGGTCGGCATGGGCCGGGTTGAGCGATCGCAATTCGATGGTCCTGGCCGTGCGCTTGCGCAATTCCTTGGCCATCACCTCGCCGTCGCGCGTCTTGACCACGACACGGTCACCGCGCCGGATCGGCGCGGTCGGCGACACCACGATGACGTCGCCGTTGCGGTAGGCCGGCTTCATCGAATCGCCGGAGATCTGCAGCGCATAGGCGTGTTCGTCCGACAGCGTCGGCAGCCCGACCTCGTCCCAGCCCTTGCCGACAGGAAAGCCGCCATCGTCGAAATAGCCGCCGGCGCCGGCCTCGGCGAAGCCGAGCAGCGGCACCGTCTGCGCCCGCCGCGGCGTCGGCTCCTCGATCAACTGGACGAAGGTATCGACCGCCGTGCCGGTCGCGGCCAGCGCCTTGGCGATCGATTCGGTCGAGGGCCAGCGTTCGCGGCCGTCGCTGGTGATGCGCTTCGATTTGTTGAAGGTCGTGGCGTCGAGGCCGGCCCGTCTGGCAAGGCCGGACGGCGACAGGCCTGAACGGGCCGCGAGCCGGTCCAGCGCCGTCCAGATCTTGTCGTGGGTCAGCATGCGCGGTCTGTGCGTCGTCGGGGTGGGATTTCGGCGACCGGCCGGGATTCCGAGTTAGGAATTATTACCTCATTTCATACCCCCATGCAATCCGCCCCACCCGCCGCCGGAAAGTCGCTTGAAGGCGGCCGCCGGCACCGCTACGGTCCGGCCGAGCGGTGGAAATCACAGAAAACTCAAGGACAAGCCTCGCGGTGCGCGCGATCTACAAGATTTGCCCCGCTTCCCTCTGGCGGGAGGCCGAGCGGCAGGGTTCATTTTCCGGCAGCGCCGACGACCGGCGCGACGGCTTCATCCACTTGTCCACCGCCGCGCAGGTCCCGGAGACGCTCCGCCGCCACTTCGCCGGCCAGCACGGGCTGTTCCTGATCGCCGTCGATGCTGACCAGCTTGGCGACGCGCTGCGCTGGGAGCCTTCGCGCGGCGGCGACCTGTTTCCGCATCTCTACGGCGACCTCGATCCCGGCGCCGCGCTCTCGATCACCAGCCTGACGCTGCGCGCCGACGGCTCGCACGAACTGCCGGACCTCGCATCATGATCCGGGCTTTCGATGCCCTGTCGCTGCCCCTGATGCGCCACCTCGATGCCGAGGATGCCCACCGACTGGCGATCGCCGGCC
This sequence comes from Xanthobacteraceae bacterium, assembly GCA_049646625.1. Taxonomy (GTDB): domain Bacteria; phylum Pseudomonadota; class Alphaproteobacteria; order Rhizobiales; family Xanthobacteraceae; genus PRO6. The sequence goes on along the minus strand of JBARWE010000017.1, from coordinate 8,565 downwards.
TGCGCCTGATGCCACCGCTCGGCCGCCCTGTCGACGACCCGCACCTCGCGGTGCGCGCCTTCGGCCTCAATTTTCCCAATCCGATCGGCATGGCGGCGGGTTTCGACAAGAATGCCGAAGTGCCCGACGCACTGCTGCGGCTCGGCTTCGGCTTCGTCGAGGTCGGCTCGGTGACGCCGCGGCCACAGGCCGGCAATCCGCGGCCACGACTGTTCCGCCTCGAAGCCGATGGCGGCGTCATCAACCGCATGGGCTTCAACAATGACGGCGCGGAGGCCGTGCTGCGCCGGCTCGCCGCGCGCGCCCTGCACGGCGGTATCGTCGGGGTCAATCTCGGCGCCAACAAGGATTCGCCGGACCGTTCCGCCGATTATGTGACGCTGATCGGCACCTTCGCGCCGGTCGCAGCCTATTTCACCGTCAACATTTCTTCGCCCAATACGCCGGGCCTGCGTAACCTGCAGGAGGCCGGCGCGCTCGACGATCTGCTGGCGCGCGTTACCGAGGCGCGCCAGCGCGTCCGCACCACCGCCGGCGAAACGCCGGTGCTGCTCAAGATCGCGCCCGACCTCAGCCTCGGCGAACTCGACGACGTGGTGCAGATCGCACGCCGGCGCCGCATCGACGGCATGATCGTCGGCAACACCACGCTGGCACGCCCGCCGTATCTGCGCGACCACGCCACCGCCCAGGAAGCCGGCGGCCTGTCCGGGCGGCCGCTGTTTCCGCTGGCGACGCGGATGCTGGCCGAGACATATGTGCGCGTCGAAGGCGCCTTCCCGCTGATCGGCGTCGGCGGCATCGATTCCGGCGGCGCGGCGCTGACCAAGATCCGCGCCGGCGCCAGCCTGATCCAGCTTTACTCGTCGCTGGTCTATAAGGGATTGGGCCTCGTTACCGACATCAAGGCGGAGTTGCTGTCGACGCTGCGGCGCACCGAGCGCCAATCGCTCGACGAGATCGTCGGCGCCGACGCCGCCGCCATCACGGCGGAACGCTGGCCGGCATAGCGGCGGGCAGCCCGGCAAAGGATCCACGCAGCAGCACCGGATAGCGCAGCGCCTGCAACGCGCCGCGGGCGATGAAGAACGCCAGCAGCGCCGCCCACAGGCCGGCATTGCCAAGCGGCAACAACAGCGCCCATGCCGCGAGAAACACCAGGAACGACACGATCATCAGGTTGCGCATGTCGCGCGCCCAGGTCGCGCCGATATAGACGCCGTCATAGCCGTAAGCCATCACGCCGCAAACCGGAGCAAGCGCCGCCAGCACCATGAATTCGCGCGCCACATCGCGCACCTCCTCGCTGGTCGTGGTGAGGTCGATCAGAAACGTACCGAAGGCGAGGAACGAAACCGTCACCGCGGCCGCAAAGACAAAGCCCCACCCCAGCACCAGCCGCGTGGCGCGCGCAAAACCGGCCCGATCGCGCGCACCGACGCTGCGACCGCAAAGCTGTTCGGCGGCGTTGGCAAGTCCGTCGAGGAAGAACGAACCGACCAGAATGAAATTGCCGAGCACCGCGTTGGCGGCGAGCGTGACGTCGCCGGCACGGGCGCCTTGCGCGGTAAAGAACATGAACGCGCCGACCAGCGCCGCGGTGCGCAGCATGATGTCGCGATTGACGCTCATCATCCGCGCCAGCTTGGCGCGGTCGAGCAGCACCGCGCGCGGCACGCCGAACGCGCCCCCGAGCAGGCGCCGCGCGATCAACAGACCGACGAGGAGGCCGAACGCCTCTGCAACAACCGCCGCCGCAGCCGCGCCGGCAACGCCCATACCGGCCCCCAGCACCAGCGCCAGCGTGACCACCATGTTGGCGACATTGATGACGATCTGCACCGCCAGCGCACGCCCGGCGCGGGCCAGGCCGATCATCCAGCCGAGCAGTACATAATTGGCGAGCGCCAGCGGCGCCGACCACATGCGGATCGTGAAATAAAGCATGGCGGCTTGCGTCACCGCCGCGCTGCCGCCCATCAGCGGAAACACGACAAGCCGCAGCGGCACCTGCAACGCCACCAACGCCAGCCCGATCGCAGCGGCGATCAACAGCCCGCGCGCCAGCATCGCGCGCACTTCCAGCAGGTTCGCGGCGCCGACCGCCTGCGCGGTGAACGCCACCGTTCCCATCCGTAAGAAACCGAACAGCCAGAACACGCAGTCGAAGATCACCGAGGCCATCGCCACGCCGCCGAGCAGTGCCGGCTCGCCGAGCCGGCCGATCGCGGTGGTGGCGACGATACCGAGCAGCGGCGTCGTCAGGTTGGCGAGCATCGCCGGGACGGCGATGGCGAATACGCGCGCGGTGGTGACGTGAAAGACCGCCTCCGACACGCTCCGCCGCCGGCCGTCAGCGGCCGCGTGGAGCGTTGACCAGCCTCGACAGCAGCCAGATCGGGACCACGATCACCGCGCCGAGCAGGAAGTAGCGCCACAGCGTGTCGATGGCGTCGAAGCCGAGATACCAGATATTCCAGAACAGCCGGCGGATGCTGATGATGATGTTCCACGGGTCGAGGCCGATCACCGCCAGCACGACGCCGACCAGGATCGACAGCAACACCAGCCGCAGCGCCACCCCGAGCGGCGAGCCACCGAGAAAGCGCGACAGGCCGCCCCCGTCGCGGGACGGCGGCTGCGAAGGCGCTTCAAGCGGCCTGTTGTCCATCGGCATCTCAACCTTCCCCGGCGCGACGACCCGCGCATTCCATGCTTTACGCGAATTGCTGCCTGCTGCGAAGCAGAACCATCGCTCACATGGTGCAGTGCGGCGGCGGCGTCAAGCCGGGCCGCCGCCGCCCGGCCGCCGGAATCGCCGGCGCAGGCCGACCACAGGCCCCCCGTGTTTTGCTTGGCAAAGCAATTGCCTATTCGCTATAGGCAACCTGTCGGACAACCGTTGACGCAGGATCGCGCGCGGCCGCCGGCGCGCGTTGCGGCACGCACGGGCCGGCGCGTAAGTCGTTCACTTCCTTGAGGCTATCGCCCCGTCCGGCCGGGAGCAGATCGGCCTCGAAAGACGAGGATCATCACACCATGCGGAGCGCGCTGGGCAGCCCCCGCGTCCTGTTGAGGCGGCTCCGCGAAGTCATGGCGGAGCAGGTCAGCGCTCAGGAGCGCCTCGACAAGGTCGTGGTGCTGATCGCCGCCAACATGGTGGCCGAGGTCTGCTCGTGCTATGTGCTGCGCGTCGACAACACGCTGGAACTCTACGCCACCGAGGGCCTGAACCCGGAGGCCGTCCACAACACCGTGTTGCGGATGGACGAGGGCCTGGTCGGCCTGGTCGCCAGCGAGGCGACGCCGCTCAACCTGTCCGACGCCCACAGCCATCCGGCGTTCTCGTTCCGGCCGGAGACGGGCGAGGAAATCTACAACTCCTTCCTCGGCGTGCCGATCCTGCGCGCCGGCAACACGCTCGGCGTGCTGGTGGTGCAGAACCGCGCCCACCGCACCTATGTCGAGGAGGAGGTCGAGGCGCTGCAGACCACGGCGATGGTCTTGGCCGAGATGATCGCCTCGGGCGAACTGTCGGCGCTGGCCGGACCGGGCGCGGAGCCGGCGGCGCGGCACGCGCTGCACAAGGTCGGCGCGATCCTGTCCGACGGCATCGCGCTCGGCCATGTGGTGCTGCATGAGCCGCGCGTCGTCATCACCAACTACATCGCCGAGGACCTGCCGGCCGAAATCAAGCGGCTCGACTCCGCGCTCGCCACGCTGCGCGCCGATCTCGACCGCATGCTGGAGCGCGGCGACATGGCCGAGGGCGGCGAGCACCGCGAGGTGCTCGAAGCCTACCGCATGTTCGCCAACGATCACGGCTGGTCGCATCGCTTGCGCGAGGCGGTGGCGACGGGGCTGACCGCCGAAGCCGCCGTCGAGCGCGTGCAGTCCGACACCCGCGCCCGCATGCTGCGCTCCACCGACCCGTATCTGCGCGAGCGCCTGCACGATCTTGAAGACCTCAACCACCGTTTGATGCGGCAACTGGTCGGCAAGGATCATGCCCCCTCGCGCGAACAGCTCCCCGACAACGCGGTGCTGGTGGCACGCTCAATGGGGCCAGCGGCGCTGCTCGACTACGACCGCAAGCGGCTGCGCGGCCTGCTGCTGGAGGAAGGCACCACCAACTCCCACGTCGCCATCGTCGCCCGCGCGCTCGGCATCGCCGCCGTCGGCGAGATTCCCAATGCGGCGGGACTCGCCGACCAGGGCGATGCGATCATCGTCGACGGTACCTCCGGCTCGGTCTACATCCGCCCCTCCTCAGAGATCGAAGCCGCCTATGCCGAACGGGTGCGCTTCCGGGCGCGGCGCCAGGCGCAGTATCTGGCGCTGCGCCACCGCCCCAGCGTCACCCGCGACGGGCGCAAGACCGAACTGATGATCAATGCCGGCCTGATCGTCGATCTGCCGCATATCGAGGACACCGGCAGCGCCGGCATCGGCCTGTTCCGCACCGAGTTGCAGTTCATGGTCGGCCAGAGCCTGCCGCGCGCCGGCGACCAACTCGCGCTCTACCGCGCCGTGCTTGACGCCGCCGGCGGCAAGCCGGTGACATTCCGCACCCTCGACATCGGCGGCGACAAGGCGCTGCCCTACATGGAGGCGCCGACCGAGGAGAACCCGGCGCTCGGCTGGCGCGCCATCCGGCTCGGATTAGACCGGCCGGGCCTCTTGCGCAGCCAGATCCGCGCGCTGCTGCGGGCCGGCGGCGGCCGCGCGCTGCGCGTCATGTTCCCGATGATTTCCGACGTCGCCGAGTTCGACCAGGCCAAGGCGCTGGTCGAGCGCGAACTGACCTATCTGCGCCGCCACGGCCACCCGCTGCCCGAGCGCATCGACATCGGCTCGATGATCGAAGTGCCGGCGCTGCTCTATCAGCTCGACGAACTGTTCGAGCGCGTCGATTTCGTCTCGGTCGGCTCCAACGACCTGTTCCAGTTCCTGTTCGCGGTCGATCGCGGCAACAGCCGGGTCGCGGAACGGTTCGATACGCTGTCGGCACCGATCCTGCGGGCACTGCGCGACATCGTCCGCAAGGCGGACGAGCACGGCAAGTCGGCCTCGCTGTGCGGCGAGATGGCCTCGCAGCCGCTCGGCGCGCTGGCGCTGATCGGGCTGGGCTACCGCTCGCTGTCGCTGTCGCCGACCGCGCACGGCCCGGTCAAGGCGATGCTGCTTGACCTCGACGCCGGCAAGGCCGAAGCGCTGATGACACGCTTGCTGGATGCGCCGTGCGGCAGCGTGTCGATCCGCGACGAACTGAAAGCCTTCGCCGCCACTGAGGGGCTTGCGATCTAGTACCCGGTTTTCGAAGTCCGTGAACAGGCTGCGGCGGTTCCTGACACGGACTTCGAAAACCAGGGGGTGCTGGCAGACCTATGATGCCAGTACCGCTTCCGATTTGAAGTTCCTGATGAGGAATCTACGGCAACCGGTGCAGAAATTTCAAATCGGCGGTACTAGCGTCGCGCATCGCGCCTTACGTCATTCAAGCACGAGACATCACCATGCTGCCCGACGCCAAACTCGATATCCTGCTGGCCCGCCATGCCGAGCTTGAGCGGGAGTTGCTTGGCCAGATTTCCGCCGAGTCGTATGTGCGCGCCTCGCGCGAACTGGCCGAACTCGGCCCCGTGGTCGAGGCGGTCAAAGCCTATCGCGCCACCTTGTCGGAGATCGCCGATACCGAGGCGCTGCTCGACGACGCCACGACCGACGCGGAGATGCGGGCGATGGCCGAACAGGAGCACGAGGCGCTGGCGCAGCGCCGCGAGGAACTGGAGCAGGACATCCGCGTCGCACTGTTGCCGAAGGACGCGATGGACGAGCGCAACGTGGTGCTGGAAATCCGCGCCGGCACCGGCGGCGACGAAGCCTCGCTGTTCGCCGGCGACCTGTTCAATATGTACGAGCGCTTTGCCGCGCTGCAGGGCTGGAAAGTCGAGGTGGTTTCGGCCAGCGAAGGCACCGTCGGCGGCTTCAAGGAAATCATCGCCGAGGTGCAGGGGCGCGGCGCCTACGCCAAGCTCAAATTCGAATCCGGCGCCCACCGCGTACAGCGCGTGCCCGATACCGAAACGCAGGGGCGCATCCACACCTCGGCGGCGACGGTGGCGGTGCTGCCGCAGGTCGAGGATGTCGACGTCGACATCAAGGACAGCGACCTGCGCATCGAGACCATGCGCGCGCAAGGCGCCGGCGGCCAGCACGTCAACAAGACGGAATCGGCGATCCGCATCACCCACATCCCGACCGGCATCGTGGTGATGATGCAGGACAGCCGCTCGCAGCATAAGAACCGCGCAGTGGCGATGAACGTGCTGCGTTCGCGCATCTACGATGCCGAGAAGCAGCGCCGCGACAGCGAGCGTTCGGCCGAGCGGCGCGATCAGGTCGGCTCGGGCGACCGCTCCGAGCGCATCCGCACCTACAATTTTCCGCAAGGCCGCGTCACCGACCACCGGATCAACCTGACGCTGTACAAGCTGCCGCAGATCGTGTCCGGCGAGGCGCTGGGCGAGATTATTGACGCGCTGACCACCGAGCATCAGGCCGCCCAGCTTGCCGCCCAGGGCGCCACGGTGTGAACCGTCCGCTCGCCGGCCTGACGCTCGCCGCGGCCCGCCGTGCCGTCACCGCGCGATTGCAGACCGCCGCCATCGAGACCCCCGACCTCGATGCCCGCCTGCTGGTCGGCGCCGTCACCGGCCTCGACCTCACCGGCCTGATGACCGCCGCCGGCCGCGTGCTGAGCGCAGCGGAAGCGGACCGCCTTGCCGACCTGGTGGCCCGCCGTCTCAACGGCTGGCCGGTCGCGCGGCTGATCGGCACTAAGGAATTCTGGGGGCTGCCGTTGACCCTCGGCGCGGCGACGCTGGTGCCGCGCCCGGACAGCGAAACGGTGGTCGAAGCCGCGCTCCACCTCCTGCATGACAGGCGGGACGAACCGCTGCGCATCGCCGACCTCGGCACCGGCACCGGCGCGCTGTTGCTGGCGCTGCTGTCGGAACTGCCACAGGCTTACGGGATCGGCACCGATATCAGCCTGGCGGCGCTCACGACCGCGCGCGCCAACGCGGCCGGGCTGGCGCGTGCCGCCCGCGCCGGTTTCGTCGCCTGCGACTACGCCGCGGCACTGGGCGGGAGCTTCGACCTGATCGTGGCCAACCCGCCCTATATCGAAACGGGGGAGATTGCGACGCTGCCGCGCGAGGTACGCGAGCACGACCCGCATCTGGCGCTCGATGGCGGCGCCGACGGCCTTGCCGCCTACCGCCGTCTGCTGCCGCAGGCAGCCGAACGGCTCCGCACCGGCGGCGCTGTGGTGGTCGAGGTCGGCGCCGGCCAGGCCGATGCGGTCGCCGGGCTGATGCGGGCCGTGGGACTTTCCGGGATCGCCGCACGCACCGACCTCGGCGGTATCGCGCGCGCCGTCAGCGGACGGAAAGCAGCCGGTAAAACCCGGAACTATCCTTAAAAAACCTCTTGGAATATGCGCCCGGAACGACTAGGTTCAGCGCAACGGCATCGGGTCGGGCCGTCAGGGTTGGGAACACTGACGCGGCGCGGGCCAACGGGTTCAGGCGGTGTCTCGCGGTATCGGCAAAAGGCCGGCCTGTTGGCTGAGAGCCTGCCCCGTAACAAAGGTTCCAAATGCTGGCTGAATGGCGCGCAAGCCCGATGGCTGCGCTGATCATGGCCGCAGACCGAGCGAAAGCCTGATTTTGCACATCGATACGACGCGGCACGAAGTGAGCTTGCTCGAAGGGCAAGGTGATGGCACGCGCCAGCCCGCGCGGGCTGGTCGGCGGCCGGAGTAAACGCATCCGGCCTTGCACCCGGTCATGGCCTCAATCGGACCCGACAGGGCGGGCGGGAGCATAGTCGGCCGTGGCGTGAAACCAGGATCGTGACGAGGCGCAGCGCCGCGTCGGGGGACCGGACCGCACGGGAGTCATGCGTTCCGCAATGAAACTAAAGGCTGCAACAGAAGGTATGAGATGAGGAACGGTCAGAACAACAAGCGGATGCGGGGCCGGAACAACAACAGCAGCCGGCGGGGGCAGAATCCGCTCACCCGCGTTTACGAATCGAACGGGCCGGATATCAAAATCCGCGGCACCGCCTCTCATATCGCTGAAAAATACCTCCAGCTCGCCCGCGACGCCCGCGGCTCCAGCGACCCGGTGGCGGCGGAAAACTACTACCAGCATGCCGAGCACTATTTCCGCCTGATCGCCGCCGCGCAGGAGCAGTTCCGCCAGAACCAGCCGCAGCAGCAGCCGCGTTTCGACAACGATCTGCGCGAGGACGGCGAGGATGGCGACAGCGACGGCTTCGCCAGCTTCGGCGCCGAGCCGGGCTTTCCGCCGCCCCAGCAGCAGCCGCAGCGCGAGCCGCGACCGCAGCCGTCCTATCAGCCACAGCCCGCTGGCCAGCCGCAGCCCGCCCTCGTCAGCGACGATGTCGAGCGGTTGCCCTCGTTCATCACCGGCACGCAGCAGCCGGCGCCGGCAGGCGGCGGTGAGCCGGCCGGCCGCACCGACCGCTATCCGC
>JBARWE010000016.1:0-4238 GCA_049646625.1 Xanthobacteraceae bacterium | reverse complement strand
GCGATCCGGCGACGCCCGCCGCGTTTCGCCGCCGGCGCCGCCGCAACGCCATCCTGCGCACCATGCCAGCCGGCGCCGGCATCGGCAGGGCCGCGATACACCACGATCTCGGTCGGTTCGCGCGGCGTTGCCGCCGCCCTGGCCTCATCCCCGGCCCCGTTGCCGAAAGAGGGGTCGCGCGCGTCGTCGCTCATGGCCGATCGTCCTCAACGAATTCACCAATTGGTCACTCTGTTGTGTCGCCAATTGGTTAACCGATCGTGACCTGAGTAAGGCGAAGGCTCAGCGCCGTTCGACCACGAGGCTCTGCACGGCGCGGCCGAGATAGCCGTGGCGGTCGCCGAGCCGGCCCACCGCGATGCCGGCGCCGTTCGGGCCGACCCAGGTTTCGGCGTTGAGCAGCACGAAGTCGCCGACCGGCTCGCGCGCCAGGCTGACGGTGAGGTCGGCATTCATGAAGCGCCACTGGCAAAAATCGAGCGGCGCGGTGGTGTTGCAGTAATCCGCCGCGACCACGGCCCGCATCGCCTGCGACACCGGCTCACCGGCGATCAGCGGCCGCTCGATGCGGAACCAGGACGGGCCGCCACCCCGTTCGAGCAGACGAGCGCTGACGCCGCGCACCTCGATGCCGGCGGTAAACGGATGTACCACCATGGGGTCGAGCCGGGTGCATACCTCCGGCGGCGGCACGTCGAGCGCCGGCTCGGCGACATCGTCAGGCAGCGCCTGCCGTTCGGCGCGCACCTTGAGCACCTCGGCGCGCACCACCTCCTTGCCGCCGGCCAGAAGCCGCACGCCGCAGAGCTGGATCTTACGGCCCTGCCGCAACACCTCGCGCTCGATCGCGAGCGGAGCGATCGGCACCGGCCGCATCAGATTCAGCGTCAGCCGCGCCACCCGCATCGGCGCCGGGGTTGGCATCCGCTCCGCCAACCAGGTGACGAGCGCCGCCGGCGCGCCGCCATGCTGCATGGTGGCGTCCCACGGGCCGGCCGCGTGCGGCGTGGTGATCGCGGTGTCGCCCTCGATACGGAACACGCAGTCGTCTGATCCGGCAACCGGATTTTGCATGGCCAGCGCCGTCACAACGGGGGGTCGCAGGCGGCGTCGTATTCTGCCGCGAGCCGCGCGATCAGATCGGCGGCCGGAACGACACGGCTGACGCTGCCGATGCCCTGCCCCGACCCCCAGATCTCCTTCCACGCTTTCGGCTTGTGCCGTTCGCCGCCCTCGTCGGTGCCGAAATTCATCTGACTTGGATCGGACTGCGGCAGGTTATCGGGATCCATGCCGGCGGCGGCGATCGATGGCTTGAGGTAATTGCCGTGCACGCCGGTGAACAGGTTGGAATAGACGATGTCCTCGGCACCGGAGGCCGCCACCATCTCCTTGTAGCGATCGACCGCGTTGGCTTCCTTCGTCGCGATGAAGGCCGAGCCGATATAGGCGAAGTCGGCGCCGAGCACGCGCGCGGCGCGGATGGCGCGGCCGGTGGCGATGGCGCCCGACAGCGCAAGGGGGCCATCGAACCAGGCCCGCGTTTCGGCCACGAACGCAAACGGCGACAGCGTGCCGGCATGGCCACCGGCGCCGGCGGCAACCAGGATCAGCCCGTCGGCGCCCTTCTCCACCGCCTTGTGCGCGAATGTCTGATTGATGACATCATGGAACACCAGCGCGCCCCAGCCGTGCGCGGCCCGGTTCAGATCCTCGCGCGCGCCGAGCGACGTGATCAGTATCGGCACCTTGTGCTTCTCGCACAGCGCAAGGTCGTGTTCGAGCCGGTTGTTGGAGCGGTGCACGATCTGGTTGACGGCGAATGGCGCCGACGGCCGCTCGGGATGCGCCCTGTCATAGGCCGCAAGCTCCTCCTTGATGCGCGCCAGCCACTCGTCGAGCAGCGCCGGCGGGCGAGCATTGAGCGCCGGAAACGCCCCGACGATACCGGCCTTGCATTGCGCGATCACCAGATCCGGCACCGAGACAATGAACATGGGCGAGCCGATTACCGGGAGCCTCAGGCGATTCTTGAACAAAGCCGGCATCGACATGCGAAAAAGCCCTTCTCGACCATTGTTGCGGCTGAATCGACCAGCGAATCGACCGGCGGCCGGACGCCAGCCACATCCCGGCAACGATGCCAGATGCCACGGGTGCACCGCAACCTGTCAACCGGATGCTACCGGCACATCGCCCGGGTGACGTAATTCTCCATCCGGCAGGCACCCGGCTCGTGGGTCCGCCGCGACAGCACGGCACGCGCCGAGCACACCTCGGCCGCTTCCACATCCATGCTCTTGCCTTCGTTGAACCCCTTGTCGCGGCACAGTTGCTCCGCCGCCACCTGACAGTCCGGCGCACCATTGGCGGCAACCGGACAGACCGCGCGGCCGGTTGCGACCGTCCCGGAGCCAAGCCGCGACAGGCTGTTGCCGGCATCCCTGGCTCGCGCATTGAACTCCTCGATCGCCGCCGCCGGCGACTTCGGCGGCGGCAGCGACCACATCGGGGCGGGCGCTTCGAACAATTTGTTGAGATCGCCGAACAGCCCGCGGGGCGGTGGCGTCGGAGCCGGCGCCGGCGCCTGCGCGAAGCCGGCTGCAGTCGCCATCACGACAAGGACAACGGCGGCGGCCCCCATCCGCAGCGATCCGGACGCCATATCTCTGATCCGCTCCCTGATCCGCCCGCTCATGCCGGCAGCGTATCGCGCACGCCGCCGTTGTGAAAGGGCGCGGCCGTCAGATCAGGCCGCCGACCAGCACGAAGCCGCCGATCAGCAGCACGGTGCCGACCGCGACCCAGAAACCGAGGCGCTTTTCGATCTGGGCGCGGATGACGTCGCCATACAGCGTCAGCAGCACGGCGACGATGAAGAAGCGGCCGCCGCGGGCGATGAACGAGAACAGGACGAACAGCCAGATGTTGTAGTCGGCAAACCCCGAGGTGATCGTCACCACCTTGTAGGGGATCGGTGTCAGCCCCTTGAGCACGATGATCCAGGCGCCGTAATCGGCGTAAGCGGCGCGGAAGGTCGCGACCTGATCGCCATAGCCGTACAGCGCGATCAGCCACTGCCCGATCGAATCGTAGAGCAGCGCGCCGATGGCATAGCCGATGACGCCGCCGGCCACCGACGTCACGGTGCAGACGAAGGCATAGAGCCACGCCTTCTTCGGCCGCGCCAGCGACATCGGGATCAGCATGATGTCGGGCGGCACCGGGAAGAACGAACTTTCGGCGAAGGAAATCATCGCCATGATCCACAGCGCATGCGGCTTGTCGGCGGCAGCGATGCACCAGTCGTAGAGGCGTCTCAGCATGGGGTCGGGAAATCCAGCAGGTTCCGCGTGGAGCGCGCGGGCAGAGCGAAAGCGCCGCCGCCGGCCTGTACTGCGGTGACATCGAGTCAGAGCCGGAGGGCGGGCGTTATTGGCGCATGATCTTGTCCGAAAGCCGGCTGTCGCCTCCGGGGGCGAATCCGAAGGCGGGCTTGTCCAGGATCGCGCTAGCTATGCTTGTGTCGGCGCCGGCTGTCCAGCGCGACGATTGGCCGCCCCGCGCCGGTCTCCGGCGGCTCGGCCGTAACCTGCACCGGCCCCTTCGGCAGCTTTTCGGCAATCCCGAACAGGCGCTCGCGCCGTTCCATCTCCGCCCAGACGTCCTGTGGCCGCACCCCGACCGCGACCCACAGCACAGCCAGATTATAGAGCAGGTCGGCGCTTTCGCGCACCACCGCCTCGCGATCGCCGCCGACCGCGTCGAGCACCACCTCGATCGCCTCTTCAGCCATCTTCTTGGCGGCCTTGGCCGGGCCGCGGCCGAGCAGGCGCGCGGTGCGCGACACTTCGGGATCGAGGCGCTGCGCCGCCTGCACGGCCAGATAAAGTCGCTCAAGCGAATCACTCATGGCGTGAACGCTAGCGAAAATCCGTGGCAGGCGTGTTAACGGCGCATGCGCGGCGGCCTGCTCAGTAGCGATGATAGTAGTAACGCCGCGGCTGGTAGGCGCCGCCGTAATAGCCATAGCCGGGGGCGCGGTAATAGCGCGGGCCATAATAGGCCGGGCGGCCGTAGTAATAGTCGTAATAGTCGCGGCGTTGCGACTCGGCGATCGCCGTGCCGATCATGCCCATCGCCATTCCCATGAACGCCATGCCGGCGGCCGACGGCCCACGGCTGCGGCGCACCGCGCGGCGCTTGCGCTTGGCGGCACTGACATCGGTGAGCTGCGC
>JBARWE010000015.1:0-10960 GCA_049646625.1 Xanthobacteraceae bacterium | reverse complement strand
CGCGATGTTAAAATCTGGAGAGGCGCATATCTCGCAGGGCGATGCGATGAGATTAGCTGAGATTGCGGTCCGGGAGGTTGAGGGCCGCGCCATGATCGCTGCGGCGGAGGATGAGTCATGCAAGTGACTGACGAGATGGTCGCGAAGGCGGTTGAAGCGTGGCATCACGACTGGCGTAGTGGGCCTCCCAGGGCGCTGCCGTGAGCCGCACTCCCGCCAAATTCACGCAGGCTGACGTGGCGCGCGCCGTGCGCGCCGCGAAGCAGGCTGGCGCGTTTGGCGTGGAACTGCTGCCCGATGGCACAATCCGAGTGGCGTTGTCCCCGCTATCCCCTACCCCGCCGCCGCCCGAGCGGGTTGAAGATGATGGAGAGGTAGTGCTGTGATCGAGGCCATGCCTAGAGAGCGCTGGCCGAACCTGCATAAAGAGACCACCCGCCACGGCAAGACGGTGTGGTACGTCCGATCTGGCAAAGGGCCTCGCGTCAGGCTGAGGGCGGCCTACGGCTCGCCCGAGTTTAAGGCCGAGTATCAGGCCGCGATTGCCGGAGAGGCGACTGTGAAGCCCGGCAAGGCCGCCAAAGGCACCCTGCGATGGCTCTGGATGCTGTACCGGCAATCCGGCGCGTGGAAGGATTTGTCGCGCGCCACGCGGCGCCAGCGCGAGAACATCATGCTCCACGTCTTGGCGAGCGCCGGCGACCAGCCGCTATCCAAGATCACGAGAAAGGCCGTCTTGGACGGCCGCGACCGCCGAGCCGACACCCCGGCTCAAGCCAAGAACTTCCTCTCGACCATTCGAGGACTTTTTGAATGGGCCGCCGATTCGGAGTTGGTCCGGGCGGACCCAACCGCCGGGATCAAGCGGCCCAAGAGCAAAAATGCTGCCGGATTCCCGATCTGGACTGACGAGGATATCGCTAAATTCGAGGCCAGGTGGCCGCGCGGCACGCGCGAGCGGGTCATGCTTGATGTTTTCCTCTACACCGGCCTGCGCCGTGGCGACGCGGCCGCGCTGGGCAGGCAGCACGTCAAAGATGGCGTTATCAGCATCACGACCGAGAAAACCGGGATGCAGGTGACGATCCCGGTCCTTCCCGAGTTGCAAAAGACGCTCGACGCAGGTCCGACTGGCGATCTGGCGTTCATCGCCACCAAATCCGGGAACCCACTCACCAAGGAATCGCTCGGAAATCTGTTTCGGGAGGCATGCCGGGCTGCCGGACTGAACAAGTCCGCACACGGCTTGCGAAAGGCCGCAGCCACACATGCTGCGAACAACGGAGCCACCGTCAATGAGCTTGAGGCTATTTTCGGCTGGGCGGGCGGCCAGATGGCCGCGCTGTACACCAAGGCGGCAAATCGTCGGGCGCTTGCAAAGCGGGCGGGTAACAAGCTTTCTAGGACCGAAACGGAAACGTCTATTCCCGCACCTAATGAAAAGGTGCGGGACGCAGGCCGTAAAGATAAGTAATTTCAGATAGATAGATTTATGGTGGTGCGCTCGAAAGGACTCGAACCTTCACGGGTCTCCCCACTGCCACCTCAAGGCAGCGCGTCTACCAATTCCGCCACGAGCGCAACCCGCCCTGCGGCACGGGCCGACAGGGCGACGGCGCCCATGTAACAAATCGGCATAGGCGGGACAAGGCCGCTTGAAGAGTTTTGCGGCTATCTTCCGTCGGGCGAACGCGGCAGCATACGCTTGACCTCGACGGCGATCCGATTGCGGTTGACCACCACCACGCCGCTGGCCACCGGCAGGTTGTTGGCCAGCACCTTGACCTCGTCCTGCTCGGTGCTATCGAGTTCGATGATCGCGCCCCGGCTCAGCCGCATCACCTGATGCACCGGCATCGAGGTGGTGCCGAGCACCACCATCAGATCGACGGAAACCTTATCAAGGGTCGGCACGGGCGCTCCCGGACACGGATATGCTGATACCAGGCAGATCAGCACAGCTATGGTTAGCGAATGGTAAACAGCCGCGCCGAACTCGACTTGAGGCTTGCAATGCCGCCCGGCAGCGCGCCGGTGGAGTGGCGCGTGGCGACGGCGCCGGTCGCCTACCCGGATGCGGTGGCGGCAATGGAAGCGCGCGCCGCTGCCATCGCCGACGGGGCCGCGCCGGAACTGGTGTGGCTGTTGGAGCACCCGCCGCTCTACACCGCCGGCACCAGCGCCCGCACCGGCGACCTGATCGAGGCGCGCTTTCCAGTGTTCGCGAGCGGCCGCGGCGGCCAGCTCACCTATCATGGCCCCGGCCAGCGCGTCGCCTATGTGATGCTCGATCTCAAGCGCCGCGGACCGGATGTCCGCCGCTATGTCGCCAGCCTTGAGGAGTGGCTGATCCGCACGCTCGACGCCTTCAACGTGCGCGGCGAACGGCGCGAGGATCGTGTCGGCGTCTGGGTCAGGCGTCCCGACAAGGGGCCGGAGCACGAGGACAAGATCGCGGCGATCGGCGTTCGGCTCAAGCGCTGGGTGTCATTCCACGGCATCGCGCTCAATGTCGAGCCGGAGCTAGCGCATTTTTCCGGCATTGTGCCGTGCGGGGTGGCCGATCCGCGCTACGGCGTCACCAGCCTGGTCGATCTCGGCCTGCCGGTGACGATGGACGAAGTGGATGCCGCCCTGCGGCGCGCGTTCGGCGAAGTGTTCGGGGAGGCCGGCGACAGGCCGTAGCTAAATCGTCGGCAGCACCGCGAACGGCTCGCGCCCGCGTAACCGCAGCAGATCGTCGCTGGCCGCCGCCTCGTCGATCGTATCGACCCGCGCCGCCACCGGCCCGCGCCGGCAACGCGCAATCATGTCGGCAACGATGGCGTCCGGCCCGTCCACAACCGCCTCGACGCTGCCGTCACGGCGATTGCGCACCCAGCCGCCGAGGCCGAGGCTGCGCGCCTGCTCGGCCACCCAGGCGCGATAGCCGACGCCCTGCACGCGGCCCCGGATCACGAGATGGCGTGCGAGGGTCTCCATTTCACCTGTTCACGCAAATTCGAGGATCAGCGCATCGACCGCGAGCGTCGCCCCAGACTTGGCATGGATCGTCTTGACCGTGCCGTCGCGCTCGGCGCGCAGCACGTTCTGCATCTTCATCGCCTCGATCACCGCCAGCGTCTCGCCGGCCTTGACTTCCTGCCCTTCCGCCACGTCGATCGAAATGACGAGACCCGGCATCGGGCACAACAGCTTCTTGCCAGTATCGGACACGATTTCTTCCGGCATCAGGCGCGCAGCCGCCGCTTCCGTCTCGGTGTAGACATAGACTGGCACCTCGACACCGCGATGGGCGAGCCGGAAACCGTTGGCGATCGGGCGCACCTGCACGGCGATCGCGGTGCCGTCCACCGTGCCGTGCCAGACCGGATCGCCCGGCTGCCACGCCGAGACGAGGTGTCGCTGCACTCCGGGCGTGCCGTCCGGCGCGACGAAGCGCACCGCGATGCCATCCGCATCGCGGCCAATCTCCAGCGCGACCTCAGCCCGGCCGAGCCACACCGCACGCCGCCGCTCGCGCAGCACGGCGCGGCCGTCCATCTGGCCGGAAATCTGCCGCTTGCGTTCGCCCAGCACATGATCGATCGCCGCGCCGACCGCTGCGATGCGGCGGGCGATATCGCCCTCCGGCGCGCGCACGGCAAAGCCTTTCGGAAACTCCTCGGCGATGAAGCCGGTCGAGAGCCGCCCCTCGCGCCAGCGCGGATGGTCCATCAGCGCCGAGAGGAACGGAATGTTGTGGCGGATGCCATCGACGTAAAAATCATCAAGCGCATGGGCGTGCGCGTCGATCGCCGCCGCGCGCGAGGGCGCGTGCGTGATCAGCTTGGCGATCATCGGATCGTAATACAGCGAAATCTCGCCGCCCTCGGTGACGCCGGTGTCGTTACGCACCGTCACGCCATCGCTGGTCACCTCCGCCGGCGGACGATACTTGACCAGCCGGCCGATGGAAGGAAGGAAGTTGCGGAACGGGTCTTCGGCATAGACGCGCGATTCCACCGCCCAGCCGGTCAGCGTCACGTCGCTCTGTGCGATCGTCAGCCTCTCGCCTGCGGCGACACGGATCATCTGCTCGACCAGATCGATGCCGGTGACAAGCTCCGTCACCGGGTGCTCGACCTGCAGCCGGGTGTTCATCTCCAGAAAGTAGAAGCTCTTGTCCTGGCCGGCGACGAATTCGACCGTGCCGGCGGAATCGTAGTTGACGGCCTTGGCGAGCGCCACCGCCTGCTCGCCCATCTTGCGCCGCGTCGCCTCGTCGAGCAGCGGCGACGGCGCCTCCTCGATCACCTTCTGGTTGCGGCGCTGGATCGAGCATTCGCGCTCGCCGAGATAGATCACGTTGCCGTGCTTGTCGCCGAGCACCTGAATTTCGATGTGGCGCGGATCGACAATGAACTTTTCAACGAACACGCGGTCGTCGCCGAACGAGGACTTGGCCTCCGCCTTCGCCAGCTTGAAACCTTCGGCGACTTCCTGCGCACTGTGGGCGATACGCATGCCCTTGCCACCGCCGCCAGCGGAGGCCTTGATCATCACCGGGTAGCCGATCTCGTCGGCGATTTTGACCGCCTGCTTGTCGTCCTCGATAACGCCGAGATAGCCCGGCACGGTCGACACCTTGGCCTTGGCCGCCGCCTTCTTGGACTCGATCTTGTCGCCCATGGCGGCGATGGCCCCCGGATTGGGACCGATGAACACGATGCCGGCCTCGGCCAGCGCCCGCGGAAACGCCTCGCGCTCCGACAGGAACCCATAGCCGGGATGCACCGCCTCGGCGCCGGTCTTGCGGCACGCCTCGATGATGCGCTCCATCACCAGGTAGCTTTCGGACGCCGGCGGCGCGCCGATCGGCACTGCGTCATCGGCCATCGCGACATGAAGGGCGTTACGGTCCGCCTCGGAATAGACGGCAACGGTGGCGATCCCCATCCGGCGGGCGGTCTTGATGACCCGGCAGGCGATCTCGCCGCGATTGGCAATCAAAATTCGTTTGAACATCGGCTCTTGCAGGTCCGCTGAACGATATGGGAGGGGTACGCCCGCTGGCATAGCCGCAATTGTGGCGGCACGGAAGGCCGAAGCGCTGACGGGAATCACAAAAATGGCCCCTGCGGGGGCCATTTCTCACTGAAAACCTGAGTATCGGCGCACTCCGCCGGCCGGACCCCGTCACATCCCCAGGTCGATCAGGCTGGGCAGCGACTGCACCAGCGGCAGCGTCGCCGCCCCGATCAGGGTCGCGGCCAGGGTTGCGAAGATCGGGCTGGCGCGCCGCTTGCCACGCATCTGGCCGGCAATCCATTCCAGGACTTCGACATTGACGCCGACGGCCTGCGTCGGCGCCCAGCTTTCGATCGGCGTTTCGGGCGACAATGCCACGTTGCGCGGCGGCACCGGCAATCCCGAGGCGGCCGCCGCGTGATGGACCACGGCTCTGGCGAGGAGGCCATCAAAACGCCCCTCGTCGCTGCGCTCGGCGGCGGCATCGCTGATCTCGAACAGCGTCTCCGCCTCGGCGCGGCTCACCGGCAGGTCGGCCAGCGCGGCCGCCAGCAGCACACGCTCGCACCACGCCGCATCATCGGCATCGAGGGAGCGCGAAAAATGCACCCGCCCGCGTGTGGTTGGTCCCTCCCCGGTGATCACGCCATCACGCACCAGCGCAAGCGCGCGGGCGCTGGCAACGCCATCGGCGATGGCGGGAATATCGATGACTTCAATGGAATCGGCGGGCACACTCGCAGCGGCAGACATTGTCTCACTCTTCTCTTGGCGCGGTTCGCCAGCGATTCCACGTCGGCGTAAACCGCGGGTTAAGAAAACCATACCGCGCCCGTTTCTTTTCGGGACCGTTGTCAGCTTGGTGACTGACAATACCCTCGCGGTTCAAATGACATCGCAAGTGCAGCAGGCGGCGTTGCGGCGCATCAAGGGCAATGTCGGGGCATTTGGATGAAATCGCGGCAACATACCCATCTTGCCACAGCCCGCCACCGGAGAACGCCGTGCTCCGGCAAACGACGGAAGGGGGACAATATTATCCTTTTTCCCGACCCGTTCCGTTTGCCCCGATCGCTTCCTATAACGAGTCCATCATCGCAACTTGAAGGCAAGCGAGAGGCTGACATGACGCTGCAGATTGGCGCGACCGCGCCGGATTTCGAGGCCGAGACCACCGAAGGCCGCATCCGCTTTTACGATTGGCTCGGCGATAGCTGGGCGCTGTTCTTTTCCCACCCGAAGGATTTCACGCCGGTCTGCACCACCGAGCTTGGTGCCGTCGCCCGCCTTAAGCCGGAATTCGACAAGCGCGGCGTCAAACTGATCGGCGTCAGCGTCGATCCGGTGGACAGACATCACCTGTGGGCCAAGGACATCGCGGAGACGCAAGGCGCGGCGCCCAACTATCCGATGATCGGCGATACCGATTTCAAGGTGTCGAAGCTCTACGAGATGCTGCCGGCCGACACCACGGGCGACGTCAACGCGCGCACGCCGGCCGATAATGCCACGGTGCGCAACGTGTTCGTGATCGGCCCGGACAAGACGATCAAGCTGGTGTTCGTCTATCCGATGAGCACCGGCCGCAACTGGCAGGAGATCCTGCGCGCGATCGACTCGCTGCAACTCACCGCCAAGCATGGCGTCTCCACCCCTTCGGACTGGAAGCAGGGCGAGGACGTATTCTTCTCCGCCGCCGTGCCGGAGGACGAAGCCCGCAAGAAATTTCCGCAGGGCTGGAAGTCGCCAAAGCCGTATTTCCGCATCGTGGCCCAGCCCTGAGCGGGACAAAACGCAAAACACAAAAAGGGCGCCGACGGCGCCCTTTTTTATGACCGGTGACGAAGCACCTAGCGCCGCGCACTCTTGTTGACCAGCAGCACGGCAGCCGCACACACCACGATGCCGAGGATCGCGAGCATATCCAGCCGCTCGCCGAACAGAACATAGGCCATCAGCGCCGTCACCGCCGGCACGAGGTAGAACAGGCTCGCCACCTGGGTCGCGGCCTGGCGCCGGATCAGCCAGTACAGCACGCCGATCGAGCCGATCGACAGCACCACCGCAAGCCACAACAGCGCGCCGACAAACTCGAACGTCCAGTTGATATCGCCGCTCTCGAACAGCCACGAGCCGAGGGAAAAGAACGCCGCCACCACGACATATTGCACGAGGTTGCCGGTGCGCCAGTCGATATCGGTGCAATAGCGCTTCTGGTAGAGCGCGCCGAGCGTGATGCTGACCAGCGCCACGGCGGAGGCGAACCACCCCCACCCCACCTCGCCGGTCATCGGCCGGCCACGCAGGATCAGGGCAACGCCCGTCAGGCCGAGGCCCAGCCCCAGCCATTGCAGCGGCGTCACCCGTTCGCCGAGCCAGCGATTGGCGATGGTCGAGGTCAGGATCGGCTGCAAGCCAGGAATGAGCGCCGACAGCCCGACCGGAATCGCCAGATAGATCGCGACCGAGGTTCCGCCAAGATAAAAGCCGTGCACCAGCAGCGCGGCAACGGCGCTGTGCATCATGCCGGTCAGGCTCGGCCAGCGCGGCCGGAACGCCACGACGATCCCGGCCATCAGCACCACCACCAGCATCATGCGCGCGGCGAGATAGGTCAGCGGCTCGGCGCCGTCGAGGGCGTACTTGGTCGCGACAAATCCCGTGCTCCACAGCACAACGAACACGGCAGGCGCGGCGCGGGCCGCAAGCTCGTCAAAACGGCGATCCATTGGCTGGTCTGGTTGCCTGAACATATGCTATGCGGCAACGAGTATTTTGCGCAGATGCATCTACCGCCAACGCAGACCACGACCAGACAGGGACAGATCATGGACGTTCGCGCCGCCGTCGCCGTTGCCGCCGGACAACCCCTCGACGTGACCACCGTTCACCTCGACGGCCCGAAGGCCGGCGAGGTGCTGATCGAGATCAAGGCCACCGGCGTCTGCCATACCGACGAGTTCACGCTGTCCGGCGCCGATCCCGAAGGGCTGTTTCCGGCGATCCTCGGCCACGAGGGCGCCGGCGTGGTGGTCGATGTCGGCCCCGGCGTCACCAGCGTGAAGAAGGGCGACCACGTCATTCCGCTCTACACGCCGGAATGCCGGCAATGCCCGTCGTGTCTGTCGCGCAAGACCAACCTGTGCACCGCGATTCGCGCCACCCAAGGCCAGGGCCTGATGCCGGACGGCACCTCGCGCTTCTCGATCGGCGGCAAGCCCGTCCACCACTATATGGGCACCTCGACCTTCGCCAATTTCACCGTGCTGCCGGAAATCGCGGTCGCGAAGATTCGCGAGGACGCCCCCTTCGATAAGGTCTGCTACATCGGCTGCGGCGTCACCACCGGGATCGGCGCGGTGATCAACACCGCCAGGGTCGAGCCTGGTGCCAAGGCGATCGTGTTCGGGCTTGGCGGCATCGGCCTCAACGTGCTGCAAGGGCTGCGGCTGGCCGGCGCCGATATGATCATCGGCGTCGATATCAACAACGACCGCAAGGCGTGGGGCGAACGCTTCGGCATGACGCATTTCGTCAACCCGACCGAAGTCGGCCGCGACCTCGTGCCCTACCTGGTCGACATGACCAAGACGCCGGCCGACCAGATCGGCGGCGCCGACTACACCTTCGACTGCACCGGCAACGTCACCGTGATGCGTCAGGCGCTGGAAGCCTGCCATCGTGGCTGGGGCCAGTCGATCATCATCGGCGTGGCGCCGGCTGGCGCCGAGATCGCGACGCGGCCGTTCCAGCTCGTCACCGGGCGCACCTGGAAGGGCACCGCCTTCGGCGGCGCGCGCGGCCGCACCGACGTGCCGAAGATTGTCGACTGGTACATGCAGGGCAAGATCGAGATCGATCCGATGATCACCCATGTCATGCCGCTCACCGAGATCAACACGGCATTCGACCTGATGCGCAAGGGCCAGTCGATCCGCGGCGTGGTGACGTTCTAGTTGCGTTGGGGCTTCGTGGCGCGCGTCAGTTCGGCAAGGCGTCGCCATTTGGCTTCCGCATAGCGGCGGTTGTATTCGGCGACCTGCCAGCCGGTAGCACCATCGAGGACGCCGGCGCGCAGCACCAGCGTTTTGACGAACGCGCCCCAGCCGTGCAGCAACGCACCAAGCGGCGCACAGCGCCGGCCGCGCGCCGCCATCTGTTGCGCGGCGGCTTCCGCATAGCGCGCGATCTTGTCCTCGGCATCGGCCCAGGACTCGATGGAGTCATGATCGATCGGATGCTTGAGGCGCCCTGTCGGGCCGTCCACGATCAGCCGTTCATGAACCAGATCGTTAGAAAAACGCGCCTTGCCGCGACGGAACAGCCGGCACACATAATCGGGCGACCAGCCGCAATGCCTGACCACGCGGCCGCAAAAGCGCGAGCGCCGCGGCAACTCGTAAGCCTCGGGCGCCCCTCGCCCGATCGCGTCGCGCACCTCGGCCGCCGCCTCGGCCCCAAGCCACTCGTCGGCATCGAGTGACAGCACCCAGTCAGTCTCGGCGAGCGCAAGCGCGCGGTTCTTCTGCGGCCCGAAGCCGGGCCAGTCGGTCGCCGTTTCGACGCGCGCCCCGCAAGCCCGCGCAATCTCGACGGTACGGTCGGTGCTGCCGCTATCGAGGACGATGCGCGCATCGGCGAACTCGACCGAGCGCAGGCAGCGGCCGATCATCGCCTCCTCGTTCTTCGCAATGACGATGACGGTCAGGGTCGGCAAGATGGCACCCGGCGCGGCAGCGCTTTACGCTGTAGCAGCCGCCGCGACCGCCATGCAAGGGTCGCCGGGTTCAAAACTCCTCGGGGCACGGATCAGCGATACGCCATAGATCGGGGCCGTTCCTGATCTTCTTCATGTCGGGCGTGAGGCCGCCATTGCGGCGCAGCCAGTCCTTCACCGGCGGCGGGTAATAGGCCATCAGGTCGGAGGTGCCGCCGTGGCTGATGACCTTCATGCCGAAAGTGAACGCCTTGTCGTAATAGGCTTGGTGAAAGCCGACGCTGGCGCGCGGGGTGACGCACACTTTGTTCGGCGGCACGATGCCGAATACCAGCGTACAGGCCGAATTGCAGATGCCATCGATGATGACACGCTGGCCGCTCTTGCGGATGCGCTCGTACTTCGCCTTGTACTGCTCGACATAGCCGCCATAGTCGCGCGTGATGCGCAGGTCGGCGCGCGCCGGCAGCGCGGCGCACAGCGAAACGATCGACAGGGCAAGAACCAGCGCTCGCATCGGACGATAGACCACGACCCCACACGGCGGCGCAAGCGACGGCTCACGCAGCCGACGCCCTTATCGCGACACCAGATGGCAGGACCTTGGCGCGACTGTGTTGGAAATTCGTTAACTATGGCGGACCGCTCTTGCCCGAGGCGGCCCCTCGCCCGCCCTGCCCGCCGGACACAACACCGACATGCCCGACAGCGCTGGCCTAGCTGACGGCACAGCCTCATCAGACGGCGAGATCCGACAAGTCCCGGCGAGGCGACCTTGCCGCAAAACCGAACCTCATCTATGGAAGGCGGGTTCTGCGCTCGTAGCTCAGCCGGATAGAGCATCGGACTTCGAATCCGAGGGTCGGGAGTTCGAATCTCTCCGAGCGCGCCATTTCCGTACAAAACTGGGCACTCCTTCCGGAGCAGCCCCGCCTCCCATCACAAGTCGCTCCAAAACCGATTTCCGTCCGTGGATGCGGATTTCCATGTCATCGACTTCGACCTGGTCGATGACCGCGCGCAGGTAGGCGCGGCGGAAGGGGATAGGACCGTTTGTGACATTCTCGCGCATAAGACTAGCGAAGGCGGTAATCTTTTCCTCCGTGTGTTGATTTCCGCCGAGAACTGACCCGGGATTGGGCGGTTTTTCCATTGAGAAGTGACCCATGTTTGAACCCACTCCTGCTGGTTGATCGCAGGGGACATTGGAGTGATAGACATGGCGTTACTGAG
>JBARWE010000014.1:0-1947 GCA_049646625.1 Xanthobacteraceae bacterium | reverse complement strand
CCCGCTGCCACGCGCCCGGCCAACTGCACCCGCCCCGGCGCCGGTGGTGGCGATGCGCACCCCGACGCTGCCGCCGCTGGCCATGGCTCCCACCGCCTCGACCTCACGCGCCGACATCGCGGCGCTGGCGCGGGTGATCAATCTGGTGCAGCAGCGCGAGCCGGCGGCGGCGACCGCCGCGCAGGCGGCGATCAGCGATCCCGTCGCGCGCAAGCTTGCCGAATGGGTGATCCTGCGCAGCCCGAACAACGGCGCCACCGTGGAGCGCTACCGGGCCTTCATCGCCGCCAATCCCGGCTGGCCTTCACTCGATTTCTTCCGCCGCCGGCTCGAAGCGGCGCTGTGGGACGACCGCCGCGACGACGCCGTGGTGCTCGACTGGTTCGCCAATGAGACCCCGCTCACCGCGAAGGGCCGGCTGGTGCTGGCGCGCGCCGCGCAGAACCGCGGCGACAGCCGCACCGCGGCACGGCTGGTGCGCGAGAGCTGGCGCGAGAACGGCCTGTCGGAGGCGATGGAGCGCGCGGTGCTCGACCAGTTCGGCAGCCTGATCGGCGCGGCCGACCACAAGGCGCGGATGGACAGCCTGCTCTACGACAGCAGCGAGCGCGAGGCGGCGTTGCGCGCGGCAAAGCGGCTCGGCGCCAGCCATCTGGCGCTGGCCAAGGCGCGGGTCGCGGTGTCGCGCCGCGCCAACAACGCCAAGGCGCTGCTCGATGCAGTGCCGCGGGCACTACGCGGCGATGCGGGCTACATTTTTGCGAAGATCCAATGGCTGCGCCGCAACGACCATATCGCGGAAGCCGCCCGGCTGATGCTGTCGGCGCCGCGCGAGCCGGGGCGGCTGTATGACCTCGACGAATGGTGGATCGAGCGCCGCGTGCTGGCGCGCGAACTGCTCGATGCCGGCGACGCGCGCAGCGCCTATCTGGTGGCGCGCGACGCGGCGGTGCCGGCGCGCGGCAACTACCGCACCCAGCACCAGTTCACCGCGGGCTGGATCGCGTTGCGCTTCCTCAACGACCCGGCGACCGCAACACGGCATTTCGAGCAGATCCGCCGCCGGAGCAACAACCCCACCGCGCTGGCGCGCGCCGGCTACTGGCTCGGCCGCGCGGCGGAAGCGGCCGGCCGCGGCAGCGAGGCGCGCGCCGCCTATCAGTTCGCCGCCGTCCACGCGACCAGCTACTATGGCCAACTGGCACGGGCGAAACTCGGCCTGCCGCAGATCGCGCTGAACGGGGCGCCGAAGAGCGGGATGCGCGGCGAGCGGCTGGAGATCGTGCGCGCGGTCGGGCTGCTTTATGCCGCCGAGCAGGGCGGGCTGGCGCTGCCGATCCTCGCCGAGCTGGGCGACACCGCCGATGCCGAGGCGTTGGCTGCGCTGGCCGAGGTGGCGGCGCGCCACGACGACGCCCGCGGGCTTCTGATTCTCGGCAAGGATGCGCTCAACCGCGGGCTGCCGTTCGAGCATTATGCCTTTCCGGTGTCGGGGATTCCGCGCTACCGGCCGCTCGGCCCGGATATCGAGCGCGCCATCGTCTACGCCATCGCCCGGCAGGAGAGCGGCTTCAACCCGGCCGTGGTATCGCCGGCCCAGGCCTACGGCCTGATGCAGGTGACGCCGGCGGCCGGCAAATACGTCGCGCGGCGCTACGGCACCTCGTTCGACCTGAAGCGGCTGCGCAGCGATTCGCCCTACAACGTCGCCTTCGGCGCCGCCGAACTGGCAAGCCTGATCGACGACTATCGCGGCTCCTACATTCTCACCTTCGCCGGCTACAATGCCGGACGCGGCAGCGTGCGCAAATGGATCGCGCGTTACGGCGATCCGCGCGATCCGAAGGTTGATGCGGTCGACTGGGTGGAGCGCATCCCGTTCTCCGAGACGCGCAATTATGTGCAGCGGATCATGGAGAACCTGCAGGTCTACCGGGTCCGCTTCGG
>JBARWE010000013.1:0-10138 GCA_049646625.1 Xanthobacteraceae bacterium | reverse complement strand
CGCGCCCCCCCGGCGCCAGCGTCAGCGGCGCATCGGCGGGCACCGCGGCGCACAGGTCGAGGCCGGCGGCGAGCTGCGTCTGATAGGCGGGCAGCGGCAGTCCTTCGCCGTGCGGCAACACTTGCAGGTCGATAGCGAGCGGATCAGTCATGGCACCAGTCATGGCCGCCGGTCATTGCAGGCTTTGCGCGATTCGCGCAACCAGCCGCTCGGCCACCTCCTGCTTACTCATCGCCGGCCACGATTCGATCTCCTCGCTATCGCGCGCGAGGATGTGAATGAGGTTGCGGTCGCCGCCCATCACGCCCCTTTCCGGCGAGACATCGTTGGCGACGATCCAGTCGCAGCCCTTGCGCATCAGTTTGGCGCGGGCATGCGCGATCAGGTTCTCGGTCTCGGCGGCAAAGCCGACGACGAGCCGCGGGCGACCCTCGCCGCGCTTTGCGATGGTGGCGAGGATGTCGGGATTTTCCGCAAGCTTCAGGTCGGGCAGGCCATCGACCGTTTTCTTGATCTTCTGCGCGGCCGCGCCCGCCACCCGCCAGTCGGCGACGGCGGCGGCAAAAATCGCGGCATCGGCCGGCAGCGCCGTCTCGACTTCGGCCAGCATCTCGCGCGCCGATTCGACGCGCACCACGCGCATGTTGGCCGGATCGGGCAGACCGACCGGGCCGCTCACCAGCGTCACCTCGGCGCCGGCGCGGGCGGCGGCGACGGCGATGGCAAAGCCTTGCTTGCCGGAGGAGCGGTTGGCGATATAGCGCACCGGATCGATCGGCTCGAACGTCGGCCCGGCGGTGATCAGCATGCGGCGGCCCTTGAGCGGGGTTTCCGCGGGCTGGAGCAGCGCCATCGCGGCGAGCGCGATCTCGGTCGGCTCGCTCATGCGGCCGACGCCGGCTTCGTTCGCTTCCGCCATCTCGCCGGCATTGGGACCGACGAGATGCACGCCGTCCTGTTTCAGCCGCGCGACGTTGCGGCGTGTCGCGGCATTGGTCCACATCGCCGGGTTCATGGCCGGCGCCAGCAGCACCGGGCGGTCGGTGGCGAGCAGCACGGCGCTGGCGAGGTCATCGGCCAAGCCGCTCGCCATCTTTGCCATCAGGTCGGCGGTGGCGGGCGCCACGACGACGAGATCGCAGCCGCGTGCGAGCCGGATGTGGCCGGCATCGAACTCGCTTCTCGGGTCAAACAGATCGGTGTGGCAGGGCGTGTGCGCCAGCGCACTCGCCGCCAGCGGCGTGACGAACTGCTGCGCCGCCCGCGTCAGGATGACGCGCACCTCGGGGCCGCGCTCTTTCAGGCGGCGGATCAGGTCGAGCGCCTTGTAGGCGGCGATGCCGCCGCCGATGATCAGGGTGATGCACGGCACGGTCGACGACGCCGGCGCGGGCGCGGGCGGCGCATCGGGGCCGGGCACCGGCGCCGCGGCATCCGTCGCCCCGGCGGCCTCGCGCAAAATGGTGCGCACCTCATCCTCGACCGAACGGCCGTTGCGGGCGGCCCGCAGCCGCAACCGCACTTTGAGGTCGTCATCAAGCTTGCGGACGGTGAGGCTGGCCATGCGCCGTTTCCCCGCGACAGATGCAAAAATTTACCTGCCCGACTGCTGTCGTGCAATCATTGATTTCACTGCTATCAGCTACAGGATCGCGAGCAGCAGCCCGGCCACCACCGCGCCAGCCAGCACCCACAGCGCCGCCGTACGGCCCCGGGCACGCTCGGCCTGGGCGCGGGCGATCGCCGCGACGGTCTCCGGCGCCAGCACGATGCCCTCGCGCGTCATCGCTTCGAACCGGGCCAGCGCCGCCGCCGCCCCGGAGGCGATGGCGGGAATGTCGGCCAGCACGCGGCCAAGCTGGGAGGCGCCGGCAGCGACCCCCTCGATCTTGCCGACGGGTCCGAGATTGCGCCCGATCCACTCGCGCACTACCGGCTCGGCGGTGCTCCAGATATCGAGTTTCGGGTCGAACGAGCGCGCTACTCCCTCGACCACCACCATGGTCTTTTGCAGCAGAATCAGTTCGGGCCGGGTCCGCATGTCGAACAGCGCCGTCACCTCAAGCAGCAGCGTCAGCAGCTTGGCCATCGAGATGTCTTCGGCGATGCGGTTGTGGATCGGCTCGCCGATGGCGCGGATGGCTTGCGCAAAATTCTCCACCGAATGATGCGAGGGCACATAGCCGGCCTCGAAATGCACCTCGGCGACGCGGATGTAATCGCGGGTGATGAAGCCGAGCAGGATCTCGGCGAGAAACCGCCGCTCCTTCAGCCCGAGCCGCCCCATGATGCCGAAATCGACCGCGACCAGCCGGCCGCCCGGATCGAGGAACAGGTTGCCGGGGTGCATGTCGGCGTGAAAGAAACCGTCGCGCAGCGCATGGCGCAGGAACGCCTGGATCAGCTTGGCGCCGAGATCGACCATGTCGACGCCGGTTTGCTCCAGCCGCGCCCGGTCGTTGAGCGGGATGCCGTTGATCCACTCCATCGTCAGCACGCTGTGGCTGGTGCGGTCCCAGTCCACCGCCGGCACACGGAAGTCGGGGTCGTCGCGGGTGTTCTCCGCCATCTCCGACAGCGCCGCCGCTTCCAGCCGCAGATCCATCTCCATCGCCACCGTGCGCTGCATGGTGGCGATCACCTCGACGAGCCGCAGCCGCCGCGCTTCCGCCGAATATTTTTCGGCCGTGCGGGCCACGAAAAAGAAATCGGACAGGTCGCGGCGGAAACGGGCGTTGACGTTGGGCCGCAGCACCTTGACGGCGACCGCCCGGCGCGCCCCGGCAACGTCGACCTCGCCGTGATGCACCTGCGCGATCGAGGCGGCGGCCACCGGCGGGCCGAGCCTGGTGAAAATGGCGTTCAATGGCCGTTCAAGGCTCGCGGCGATCACCGCTTCGGCCTCTCCTTGCGGAAACGGCGGCAGGCGATCCTGCAGGCTTTCGAGATCATGCGCCATCGCCGCGCCGACCACGTCGGGGCGGGTGGCGAGAAACTGGCCGAGTTTGAGGTAGGCCGGGCCGAGCCGGGTCAGGGCGCGCGACAGCCGCGCGCCGTCGCGCGTGCCGCGCCGCTCAATGAGCCGCGCCATACGCACCATGACCTGCGCCGGCGGCGGCAGCGCGGCCGGATCGACGGTGCCGAACACGCCCTCGCGCGCAAGCACATAGGCGGCGCGGGCGAGCCGCGCGACATGAGCGAGCGCGGAAATCACAAACGCCAGCCCGAATGCAGCGCGACGATGCCGCCGGACAGCGGCTGAAACGTGACGCGGGAAAACCCCGCCGCCGCGATCATCTCGGCGAAGGCGTCGGGGCGCGGAAAGCGGCGGATCGATTCGACGAGATAGCGATAGGATTCGGCATCGCCCGTGATGACGCGGCCGAGCGGCGGGATGACGTTGAACGAGAACAGGTCGTAGAGCCGGTCGAGACCGGGCACGTCGACGCTGGAGAATTCCAGGCAGAGAAACCGGCTGCCCGGCTTCAGCACGCGATAGGCCTCGCCAAGCGCCAGATCGATCTGCGGCACGTTGCGAATGCCGAAAGCAATCGTATAGGCGTCGAAACTGTTGTCGGCGAAGGCAAGCTGCTCGGCATTGCCCTCGACGAACGTCACCTGATGGTCGAGGCCGCGCGCCACCGCGCGCTCGCGGCCGACCGCCAGCATGTCGCCATTGATGTCGCAGACCGTCGCGGTAAAGCCCGGCCCGGCCGCCGCGGCGGCCCGGAAGGCGATATCGCCGGTGCCGCCGGCAACATCGATCAGCGCGAACGGCGCGGCCGTGCGCGGCGGGTTGAGCGCGGTGATCATCGCGCTTTTCCAGATGCGGTGCAGGCCGCCCGACATCAGGTCGTTCATCAGGTCGTAGCGCCGCGCCACCGAGTGGAACACGTCGTTGACCAGCGTCTGCTTGTCGCCCAAGGGAACGTCCCTGAAGCCGAAATGGGTGGTCTCTTCGGGGCGGGCCATGCCAAAACTCCTTGCGGCGCACCATAGCGTTTTCAAACGAAGTGGGAACCGGTTTTCAGACCGGGCCATCGGCAAATCGACACCGGCGTAAACGGCCGGCTCGACCGGGCCGGACCGTAGCGTGGCGGCCCGCGGCGCGCTAGAACCGGGGTCGCTATGCCCGAGCTTCCCGAAGTCGAAACCGTCCGCCGTGGCCTGCAACCCGCCATGGAAGGCGCCCGCATCGCGGCCGTCGACCTGCGCCGCGCGAATTTACGCTTTCCGTTCCAGCCCGATTTCGCCGCCCGGCTCACCGGCCAGCGCATCCTGGGGCTGGGCCGGCGCGCCAAGTATCTGATGGCGGACCTTGCCTCCGGCGACGTCCTGATGATGCACCTCGGCATGTCCGGCTCGTTTCGCGTCGGCAGCGTGCCGATCGGCGAGTTTCACCACCCGCGCAACGAGGAGCTGGCGCACGACCACGTCGTGCTGAAGCTGACCGGCGGCACGCTGATCACCTACAACGATCCGCGCCGCTTCGGCTTCATGAAGATCGTCCCGCGCGCCGCGCTCGGCGACGAGCCGCTGCTCAAGGGTCTTGGCCCCGAGCCGCTCGGCAATGCCTTCGACGCCGCCACGCTGGCCGCCGCCTGCGCCGGCAAATCCACCAGCCTGAAGGCGGCGCTGCTCGATCAGCGGATCGTCGCCGGCCTTGGCAACATCTACGTCGCCGAGGCGCTGTACCGCGCCCATCTGTCGCCGAAGCGGCGCGCCTCGACGCTGGCGACGCGGGGAGGCCGCCGGACCGCGCACGCGGTGCGGCTGGTGGAGGCGATCCGCGAGGTGCTCAACGAGGCGATCGCGGTCGGCGGCTCGACGCTGCGCGACCACCGCCAGCCGGACGGCAACCTTGGTTATTTCCAGCATTCGTTCCGGGTCTACGACCACGAGGGCGCGCCCTGCACCATGCCGGGCTGCGGCGGCACCATTCGCCGCTTCGCGCAGCACGGCCGCTCGACGTTCTGGTGCGCCAAATGCCAGAGGTGAAGGCGGCTACTTCCGCACGCAGATGACGCGGGCGACAGCCGCGCGCGGGTCGGCCGCCCCACCCGCCGCCGTAATGCCGTGGGCCTTGAGGAAGGCCCGCACCGTGTCGGCGCCGATCAGTGCCGCGCCATTGGCGACGCCGGCAAAGGCGTTGCCGCTCAATGTCGCCGCGCCCGCAAAACCGGCCGCCGGGGCCGGCGACAGCGCGAAGCCGCCACCGTCACGGCTTGCATTCGCCTTGAGGAGGCTCACCGCCGCCGCCCCGTTCTGCAATTGCGGATCGGCAATGCCGACGACCTCCACCGCGCCCGGCTTGACATCGCCGGCAAGCGGCAGCGCGGTCAGGCCGCGCGCGCCGTAGATGCGCAGCAACGCCAGATTGGCGGCCTTGTCCTCGGCCACCCTGTCGGCGTTGCCGAGCTTCGCCACCACGATCGAGGTACAGCCCGCGACCGCCTCGGCGGTGGTGAGAACGGCGCCGTCGCCATCGACCACGATACCGGTTGCGTATCCGACCGCCGGCCGCGCCGCCGGGCCGCCGGCCGGAAACGGCACGAAGGCGCTCGACATCGCGATCACCACCGGCTCCATGGTGCCTTCGGTGGCCTGATCGTAGAGCACGGTCAGGGCGCGAAGCTGATCGCCCCGAAGCACGCCGCGCACATAGAACTTCTTCAGCCCCTGCGTGCCGGACAGCACGAAGAAATCCGGTTTGACCGTCGCATATGTCACCTTGCGCTCGGGGGTCGCGCGCTTCTCGCGCTCGGCCAGCGTCGCCGTGGTGGCGCCCGGCTCGCGGCGATCGATAAGCCGGATCTGGATGGTATCCTGCGGCGAATTCCAGGTGGTCAGCCCGGCATCGGCGATCTTGCGCGGGGCGCGCTTGAGCGGCAGGCCGAGGCGGGTGCCGGTCGCGGGATCGGTGACAAGCGTCCAGCCGACACTCTGCTGCAGTTTGCGGGCGACGCCGCGCAGAACCTCACGCTCCTGCGGGTTGAGCACGCCGGTCTCCTTGCCGCGTACGCTTTTCTGGAACGCCTTGATCGCGGCGATGGTGCGCTCGCCCACCTCGCCGTCGATCGCGCCGTTGTAGTGGCCGGCCCAGACGAGGTCGGATTGCAGCGCGACGCGATCGGCCTCGGTCATCGCCTTGACGACATCGCCGGCGCTGAGAGCCGGGGTCTGCGCCGGAGCCGCCGCAGGCAGCAAAACGGCCGCCATCGGCAGCAGGACGGCGATGGCGAGCGCGGCGGCGAAACGGAGGGCGAGGATCATGACACCTTCGTCGGGACGGACTGGCTCTCGGCGCCCGATTACCATATCTCAGGGGTCCACGACAGTTGTCTACGCCCGCGCCGCCCGGTTTATCGGCGCGGCGCGCGAGAGGCCCCATGCTCAGCCCCGACGAACTCGAACGCTACGCCCGCCACATCGTGCTGCACGAGGTCGGCGGGCCGGGCCAGGCCAAGCTGAAAAATGCGCGCGTGCTGGCGATCGGCGCGGGCGGGCTTGGCGCCCCGGTCCTGATGTATCTCGCCGCCGCCGGCGTCGGCACCCTCGGCGTGGTCGACGACGACATCGTGACGCTGTCCAACCTGCAACGCCAGATCATCCATGCCACCTCCGATATCGGCCGCCGCAAGGTCGACAGCGCCGCCGACACCGTCGCCGCGCTCAATCCGCATGTGACGATGCGCACCCACCCGTTCCGGCTGACCGCCGCCAATGCGCTCGAGGTGATCGAGGGCTACGACATCGTCGCCGACGGCTCCGACAGTTTTGCCACGCGCTACCTCGTCTCCGATGCCTGCTTCCTCGCGAAGAAGCCGCTGGTCGCCGCCGCGCTCGGCACCTTCGACGGCTCGCTGACCACGCTGCGCCCGCACGAGCGCAACGCGGCCGGCGAATGGAATCCGAGCTACCGCTGCCTGTTTCCCGAGCCGCCGCCGCCCGGCACCGTGCCGACCTGCGAGGCGGCCGGTATCGTCGGGGCGCTGGCCGGTGTGCTCGGCACGCTGCAGGCGCTGGAGGTGATCCGCGAGATCGTCGGCTTCGGCGAGGGGCTGGTCGGCCGCTTCCTGATGATCGACGCCCGCGCCATGCGCTTCCAGACGCTGGCCTACGGCCGCGACCCGGCCAATCCGCTGAACGGCGACGGCGCCCGCATCACCGATCTCAGCGCGCATATGTAGCGCATCTCTGCTTTACCCTAGCCGTCATGGCCGGACTTGTACCGGCCATCCACGCCCCCTCCCTTTGTCCCTCCCCGCTTGCGGGGGAGGGTAGGGTGGGGGTAGGTGGGGGTCGTTCAAGACGTGGATACCCGGCATAAGGCCGGGCATGACGAAGCAAGATGGCTGCGCCGATCACGTCCGCGCATGACGTCAAAGTCCGCTACTTCACCGCGCCCATGGTGAAGCCGGCGACGAAACGATCGACGAACAGGTTGTAGATGATCGCGATCGGCACGCTGGCGATCAGGCAGGCGCCCATCATCGATCCCCAGAAATAGACGTCGCCCCGCACCAGGAAAGTCGGTACGCCGACGCCGATGGTGTAGCTCGCCGACGAGGTGATGAAGGTGACGCCGTAGACGAATTCCTGCATCACCAGCGTGAAGGCGAAGATCACCGCGGTCAGCATGCCGGCCAGCGAGATCGGCATCACCACCTTGAAGAAGGCGCCGAACCGCGACAGCCCGTCGACCATCGCCGCGTCTTCGAGGTCGCGCGGGATCGCCATGAAGAAGCCCATCAACAGCCAGGTGCAGAACGGCACCGTGAAGCTCGGATAGACCAGCACCAGCGACCACAGCGAATCCTGCAGGCCGAGATCGGCGATGATGCGCGAGAACGGAATGAACAGAATGGTTGGCGGCACCAGATAGGTGAGGAAGATGCCGATGCCGAGCGTCTGCGCCCATGGCCCCTTCATGCGTGCCAGCGCATAGCCGGCCGGCACCGCCAGCACCAAGGTGATGATCACCACCGCCAGCCCGACCAGCATGGTGTTGCTGATCCATTGCAGGAACATGGTGTCGTTGAACAGCACGCGCAGATGGTCGAACGTCGGCGTGTCATGGAACAGGTAGGGGTTGTTGTTGATGTCGTGCAGATCCTGCGTCGTCTTGAAGGTGGTGATCAGCATCCAGTAGAACGGAAACGCGAGGAAGGTGACGAAGAACACCAAAATCGCGGCATGGCCGGCGCGGCCGGCGATGCGGCGTGCGCCGCCCGAGGGGGTCGTCATGTCAGGTCACCTCCGAGCGGCGCGCGGCGATGAGGAACAGGATCGCCACCGCGACGAGAACCGGGAACAGGAACAGCGAGATTGCCGCGCCGCCGGCCAGGTCGCCGCCCTGGATGCCGGTGAAGTAGGCCCAGCTCGCAATCACCTGGGTGGTGTCGTAGGGGCCGCCGCGGGTCAGCACGAACACCACGATCATGTCGGTGAAGGTGAAGATGATGCCGAACAGCACCGCGACCAGCGTGATCGGCATCACCAGCGGCAGCGTGATCTCGAACTGGTGGCGCCAGAAGCCGGCGCCGTCGACGTCGGCGGCATCGTGGATGTCCTGCGGGATCGACGACAGCCCGGCCAGCACGATCACGGTGGCGAGCGGCAGAATGCGCCAGATCTGCACGACGATGATCGCCGCCATCGCCAGATTCGGCTGGCCGAGCCAGATCGGCCAGAAATCCTCGCCGAACAGCCCGATCGCCTGCGCGGTCCAGTTGATGATGCTGTAGATCGAATCGAAGATCCACAGCCAGCCGATCGAGCCGAGCGAGATCGGCGCCACCCACGGCAGCAGGATCAACAGCCGCACCAGCCACTTGCCGCGGAAGTCCTTGATCAGCGCGGTGGCCAGGATGCCGGCGAACACCAGCACGAAGATCTGCGAGACGACGGTGAGGACGATGGTGTTCCACAGCGAACGCCAGAACGTGTCGCTGTGGATGATGCGGGTGAAATTCTCCAGCCCGACGAAATGGATCTCGCTGGTCGCCACCGTGGCGCTCGACAGGCTGTAGAAGATCGACAGCAGAAACGGAAAGCCGACCAGCAGCACGATGTAGATGATGGCGGGTGCGAGCAGCGCCGGCCATAGCAGCCGCTCGCTGTCGGCAAAGCGCGCCATCCCTCTCGTTCGCGCGGCGCGGCCGGCCTGCTCGACCGCCGCCGTCACGATGTCGCCTCCACGAGGCGCCGCCCGCTCTTGCGGTCGAAGCGCTGGACATCGTCGCGGTTGAGCGCGAAGTCGCACACCTCGCCGGCGCCGACGCCGATGTCGAGATTGGCCGGGATGCGGGCGATCGCCGCCGCATCGCCGCCGCGCCCCTCGACCGTGCCGTAGATCAGTTGCTCGGCGCCGAGATATTCGACGCGCTTGACCCGCAGCGGCATCCGCACCGCCCCCTCCGGTACCTGTGCCACCGGCACCAGCGCCTCGGGGCGGAAGCCGAACCAGGTATCGCCGTCCTCGATCAAGTTCATCGGCGGCGAGCCGATGAAGGTGGCGACGAAGGTATCACTCGGGCGCAGGTAGATGTCCTGCGGCGTGCCGATCTGGGCGACGCGGCCATGGTTGAGCACGGCGATGCGGTCGCCCAGTCCCATCGCCTCGGCCTGGTCGTGGGTGACGTAGATCGTCGTGGTGCCGAGGTTGCGCTGAAAGCTCTTCAGTTCGTCGCGCGCCGAATTGCGCAGTTTTGCGTCAAGGTTGGACAGCGGTTCGTCGAGCAGGAACACTGCCGGCTCGCGCACCACGGCACGCGCCAGCGCCACACGCTGGCGCTCGCCGCCGGAGAGCTGGCGCGGCTTGCGGTTGAGGAAACGACGGATGCCGAACATATCGGCCGCCCAGTCAACCTTCTTGCGGATATCCTCTTTCGGCATGCCGACGGCGCGCAGCGGAAAGGAAATGTTACGCTCCACCGTGAGGTGCGGATAGAGCGCGTAGCTCTGGAACACCATAGCGACGTTGCGCACCCGCGGCGGCAGGTCGGTGACGGCGCGGCCATCGATGACGATGTCGCCTTCGGTCGGCTGCTCAAGCCCGGCGATCATCCGCATCAAGGTGGTCTTGCCGCAACCGGACGGGCCAAGCAGCACCAGGAACTCGCCCTCGCGCGCCACC
>JBARWE010000012.1:0-8360 GCA_049646625.1 Xanthobacteraceae bacterium | reverse complement strand
GCCTTTGTGACGCCGGCAGTTCTGCTTCTGCTTCTGGTGATCACATATCCGATCGCGTACTCGTTCTATGTCAGCCTTCACAACACCAAGTATCTTCAGATCGAGGAATTCGTCGGCTTTTCGCTGTATCGGACGATATTCAATGATGCGCTGTTCTGGTTCAATGTATGGGTCACGATCAAGTATGTGGTCGGCTCGCTCATGGGCGCGATCCCGATCGGCTTGATACTTGCGATCATTCTCAATACGGGCTTGCCGGGTTCCGCGGTCTTTAGAACCATCTGCGCTTTGCCGTGGGTCATATCGCAAACGGTGGCCGCGCTGCTATGGCTCTGGCTGCTGGACCCGTCCTTCGGTCCGGTCAATTACGGGATCACCGTTCTCGGTGGGCTTCCCGTCAACTTCACCGCCAGCGAAGACACCGCGTTGCTTGTGCTGATCGCGGTCAATGTGTGGATGTCGTACCCGCTTGCGATGATACTTCTGTCGGCGGGGCTGCAGACCATTCCATCGGAAGTTCTTGAAGCCGCGCGGATTGATGGCGCCAATGCCTGGACGATATTCGTCAAGGTCAAGCTGCCGCTGCTCCGTCAGACGCTGGCATCGACCTCGATCATTCTGACGCTGTACTACTTCACGATGGTGACGCTCATTCTGATCCTGACAGGGGGAGGGCCGGTCAACTCGACCGATATCCTGAGTTTGCGGGTGTTCAACGAGACGTTCCTGAACTGGAGGATCGGCTATGCGGCCGCTCTCGGCGTCATCATATTCTTCATGAACGCGATATTCAGCCTGGCCTATATTCGATTGTCCCGAATGCAAGGAGGCGGCGTAGCATGACGAGGCGTCGAAATGTGCGGCCCGTCCATGTCGTCAGCTATGCGGTTCTCGTGCTGACGGCGCTGTTTGCCATCCTGCCGATCATCTGGGCGTTTCTCACATCCCTGAAGGACAGGGGCGAAATCCTGGCATATCCGCCGGTCTTCATTCCGACGTCGATGACGCTCGAGAACTATCGGTCCGTCATATTCGGCTCGGGCTTGCTGAACTACATGTTCAACACGATGCTGGTGGCCATCATCGCCATCGGGATCGTATTGATCGCCGCATCGCACTGCGCCTACGCCGTTTCGCGTGTCCGGTTTTACGGGCGCGAAAGCCTGATGTTCCTTATCCTTGCGGCATCGATGGTCCCGCTGGTTTCGCTTTTGTCGCCGCTCTACCTGATCTGGTCCGGCCTGGGATTGTACGACACATATAGAGGAATGGCGCTTGTTTTCGCGGCCTGGCAGACGCCGACCGCCGTATGGCTGATCCGGGGCTTTATCGAGGCTGTTCCTTACGAGGTGGAGGAGGCCGCGATGATCGATGGATGCAGCAAGTGGAAGTGCTTCTACCGGATCGTTCTTCCTGTCGTCCAGCCTGGTCTGGTGGCGACGGCGATCGTCATTTTCATCTTTATCTGGAACGACTTTCTTATCGCCACGGCGCTCACGATCAGCGACAGCCGGCGACTCATGCAAGTTGGCCTGTACAGATATCTGGGAGACCTGGGCGTCGATTGGGGGCGTTTCACCGCCTATACGATCCTGTCCATCCTCCCTGTTGTGGTGGTCTTCGTGACACTTCAGAAACGGCTTATTTCCGGGCTCGTTGGCGGTGCAATCAAGGGTTAGGCTCGGGGGAAGCAGGATGGTCAGTGTTACTCTGGTCGGAGTCGCAAAGCGTTTTGGCAACGCTGTAGCCGTCAACGATATCGATCTGCAGATATCGGATGGCGAATTCGTTGCTCTTGTCGGCCCGTCGGGGTGCGGAAAAAGTACGACGTTGCGGATGATCGCGGGCCTTGAGGATCCCAGCGGGGGAAGCATCCATTTTGGCGATCGGGACGTAACGTATCTCACGCCGCGCGAGCGGAACATCGCGATGGTGTTTCAGAGCTACGCGCTCTACCCTCACATGAACGTATTCGAGAACATTGCCTTCACGCTTCGCCAGAGAAATACGCCGAAGGGAAAGATTCCCGATCTCGTGGGGCAGGCCGCGGGGATGCTCGGGATTTCGGGCCTCCTTGAGCGCTTCCCGAAGGAGCTATCCGGTGGCCAGCGGCAGCGCGTGGCCATGGGTCGGGCGGTCGTGCGGCAGCCGACGGTGTTTCTCTTCGACGAGCCGCTCAGCAACCTCGACGCGGCGCTGCGCACGCAGATGCGCATAGAGATCAAGAAACTTCATCAGCAACTCAAGACGACGGTGATCTATGTCACTCATGACCAGATCGAAGCGATGACGCTTGCGGACAAGATCGTCGTGATGAACAAGGGGGAGGTCATGCAGGTTGGCAGCCCCATGGATCTGTACCGGCGGCCGCAGTCGAGGTTTGTCGCGGGATTCCTGGGATCGCCGAAGATGAACTTCGTCCCGTGCCAGGTCAGGCCGCTCGATCACGGCCTGGAGTTCCATATCGACCCGCAAAATCGGATTCGGGTGCCGCCGTATCTAGAGGCGGTGTCTGCAAACTATATCGGGGCGGATATGGAAATCGGGATTCGGCCCGAGGATATTTTCATTGCGCGTGAGGCAGGCGACGGGCGCGGTCCCCGTATTACCGCGAATGTGGACGTGCTGGAGCCGACCGGAGCGGACACGTTCGTTGTCTTCTCATTGGGAGGGATTGACGTTCAGGCGCGGTGCCCTCCCGAGCAGTTTGGCGGGGTGGGGGAGCGAGTTGCCTTCACTCTGAATGCCGACAGGATGTTGCTGATCGATCCGCGGTCAGAGAAGGTGATTTATGACTGATGCCGCCTCCTTGCCGAAGGTCCTTGTTGTTGGCGCGGGTTATTTCGGTCGGCACTGGATGAATGTCGTCGATGCGCGAACCGACTGTGTGCTGGCGGGAAGCGTCGCCGCCGATGCGGAAACGCTTGCGGCGGCCAAGGCGGCGTGGAAGGGAAAGTCGCCGCTTGCGATCTATTCTTCGCTGGATGAGGCGCTGTCGCGGTGCAGCCCCGATCTTGCCATCGTCGCGGTGCCCGAGTTCGCGCATCGCGAGGTCGTCTGTGCGCTGCTGCGCAGTGGTCTTCACTGCTTGTGCGAAAAGCCGATTGCTCTGACCTGGGACGATGCCGTGGCGATTGCCGAGGCGCGCCCGCCCGGCAGAGTAGCCGCCATCAACCAGCAGTTCCGCTGGCGCCCGACCGTTCAGACCCTTCTCACCCAACTCCGCAGCGGCGCAATCGGGACGCTCGGCGAGATCGAGATCATTCATCGTCAGGATATCCGCCGGACGACGACCGGCGGCTGGCGCGAAACGATGGAGCACCCTTATCTTTTCGATATGGCTGTCCATTTTTTCGATCTCATCCGCTATTTCAGCGGTCTGGAAGCCGTCTCCATCTCCGCCTCGGCGTATCGGCCCGCTTGGAGCCTGTTTGCGGGCTTCCCGGCGCTCACCAGCGATATCACGCTTGCCGATGGCGTTCATGCGCGCTTCTCGGGAACGTTTGTCGCGCGCGGGTGGCAGACCATTCAGGAGGGCATGATCACCCTGGTGGGTTCGGAGGGAACCCTGCGCCTCGATGAAACCGGGTCCGTGAAACTTTACAGCGGCGGTGCCGTACGGGACATCCCGCTATTGCCGTACCCAGGCGGTGATTGCGGCAAGACGCTGACCGACGTGCTGGAGGCGATGCAATCGGCCGGCACGCCGCCGACCGATCTTTCCGACAATATGAAAACGTTTGCGATTGTCGTGGCTGCGGAGGCTGCTTGCAGGTCCGGGCAGGTCACGAAGGTGGAGTGGGGGACGTAACGTCATGGAACGCAAAGGTGTGGCGCTCGTAACGGGGGCGGGCGGCGATATCGGTCGGGCGGAGGCGATCGCGATCGCGCGGCACCGGAAGATGGACATCGCGGTTGCCTATCGCAGCAACCTGCAAGAGGCCGAGACGACTGTCGCGGCTTGCCGCGATATCGGTGTCCGGGCGCAGGCGTTTGGTGCAGATCTGAGGGAGAGCGCGGCCGTCCAGGGTTTGGTTCGACAGG
Organism: Xanthobacteraceae bacterium; assembly: GCA_049646625.1. GTDB lineage: Bacteria > Pseudomonadota > Alphaproteobacteria > Rhizobiales > Xanthobacteraceae > PRO6. The sequence goes on along the minus strand of JBARWE010000012.1, from coordinate 4,316 downwards.
TGCGTGAGGCGATGGGGCCGATCAGCGTGCTCGTGAACAACGCTGGCGCGATGGGCGCGACATTCAATGCGACCCTGGTGGAGATGGAGCCTGAGATCTGGCGCGAGATGATCGAGGCGCATCTCACCAGCAGTTTCCTCTGTATAAAATACTGCGCCCCGGACATGATCAAGGCCGGGTGGGGACGCATCGTCAATACGTCGTCCATCCATGGACGTACGGGAGGCCGCGCGACCCTTGGAGCCTATGGGGCCGCGAAGGCAGGGGTCGAGGCGATCACCAAAACGGCAGCGCGCGAGCTTGGCGCTTTCGGCATCACAAGCAATTGCATCGCGCCGGGATTCGTAGGAACGGCAAGGTTGAAGAGCTACATGTCCGAAGACAGGATCAGCCAGCTCAGTCAGCAGATTCCGGTGGGACGGATCGCGTCCCCGGAGGAGGTGGCGTCGGTGGTTGCTTTCCTTGCATCGGATGAGGCTTCGTATGTCAACGGCGCCATTGTCGATGTGAATGGCGGCCGGACCGAGTATCTGTAAGTTTTTGCGCGCACCCTGCTTTGATGCGGAGGCCGGATCGACGGCGAAGTTGAAGTCCGCAGCCGCCGTGGGTGCCGGCTTATGCCGCCGCTCTCCATTCCGCGACCTGAACAAGCCCCGCATCGTCGGCGTGTTCGCACAGCATGCGCGCCACCCGGTCCTGCCAAAGCGCGGCGAAGCGGGATTGCTCGGCATCGTCGGCCTGTCGAGCGACCGCCTTGAACAGTAGCGTGCCCATGTCGGGGTGAGGCGGCACGCGAGCCGTGTCGAGATCGAGCACCACGCCGCGGCCGTTGTCGCTGCGCCGCAGTGCCATAAGGCCGTCGATCGGCGCATCGAACCGCATCAGGTCGCGTCGCGCGAACCGGTGCTCCATTCCGATGCCACCGAAGCCGGTCTCCGGTGCGGCTCCGGTCAGTAAGGTCGCGACCGCGGCAATCACCCCGGTGGTGCCCTGGTCGCGGCCGTCGCGCAGATAGACCTCGATGCCGCCGCGCTCCGGTAGCTCGTCGGAATAGAGGTTGGCGAGGCCGTTGCGTACCATCAGATAGGCGCCGGCAACGGTCGGGCAGGAATGTCCGGCGAGTTTCACCGCGTCGGCGTAGCAGTAGGTGATGGTGCCGCTCGACGCGCCGAGAAACACCGCGAGCGGATCGCGCACCGTGATGGTCGGTGCCTTTGTAAAGAAGTCGGGGAAATCCATTGCCTGTCTCCGGAGGAATGGAGGCGACATCCGCCCAAGTGCGCGCCGCCGTGCCATAACATGCATTTATAATACATATTATTGTGTCGCGACAATCGCCGCTTGCCGGCAACGGCGCATGGCAAGGTGGGCGGGCGTGGACGATCGCCCCGCCGTCGGTCACATGGCCGATCCGTCAGGGCGTGGCCGGTGCCGGCGCGAGACTGGCGGCGATTTCGCCGAGGATGCGGGCGAGCCGCTCGGCCCATGCCTGTTGCCCGGCAGCGTCGGCAATCAGGTCCTGGCGGATTTCGATACCGGTGTTGGGCAGCGCGCGCGCTTCGCCATGCACGGGGATGGTGTAGTCGGTATCGTCGCTCACGGCATAAGGCTGGTTGTCGCCGACGACGAGGTCGTCCTCGTCGCGTAACGCCGTCAGCAGGCGCGGGGCGAGATCGCGGTCGCGATGGTACAGCGTGCCGATGTGCCAGGGCCGCGCGATCCCGGCATAGATCGGCGTAAAGCTGTGCAGCGCGACCAGCAGCGTGGCGCGGCCGGTCCGGGCGCGGGCGTCGAGCGCCTCCGCGATGCGCGCGTGATAGGGCGCGAAAATCTCGTCGCGGCGCTGTGCGATCGCCTGTACGGTCAGCCCGTCATTGCCGGGAATGTGCGTCGCTTCGCTGATCAGTGGCACCGATCCCGGCGAGTGGAACGGACGGTTGCAGTCGATGACAAGGCGCGAGTAGCGCTGCGCGATGAGATGGGCGCCGAGCGCATCGGCAAGCCGCTCGGCGACGCCGGCGATGCCGATGTCCCAGGCGATGTGGCGTTGCAGTTCGCTCTCCGGCAGGCCGAGATCGCCGAGCGCGCGGGGAATGGCGCGGCCGAAGTGATCGCAGGTGAGGAGGATGATCGAGGCGCCGTCATGCTGGCGCTCGATCACCGGCGGCGCGTCGTCGCGCGAGAGCAGCGGCACGCTCGACCTCGCTTCAGGCGGCCTGCGCCGCCGTGAGCGCCGCGGTATCTCCCACCACCACGGCGAAGCGGTCGGCGAGTTCGGCGAGCGCCGTGCGGTGCACGGTCTCCGCGGCGATCGCACCGCCGAGCGGGTCGGGCAACGCGCGGGTCGCGGTGGCGGCGGCGACGATGGTGGTGCGGTATTTCAGGTCGAGCGCGCAGCGCGCGGTGGCGCTGACGCACATATGCGTCATGAAGCCGGCGACGATCAGTTCGCCGCGTCCGCTCGCCTGGATGCGCTCATGGAGGTCGGTGCCGGCGAAGGCGTTGGGCAGGCTCTTGCGTATCACGACCTCGCCGTCGCGCGGCGTCAACTGCGGCACGATGGCCGCGTAAGGTCCATCCTCGGCGAACAACGGCCGCCCGGCGGGCGCGTGCTGCACGATGTGGAACACCGGCACGTCATGCTGGCGGGCGAGTGCCAACAGCCGCGCCGCCTCGTCGACGGCCTCGGCCACGCCCGCGAGCGGCAGGTTGCCGGTGACGTATTCAAGCTGGGCGTCGATGATGACCAGCGCCGACCTGGCCAGCGGGCTTGGGTGCGACGGTGCGCCGGCAATCTGGAGAAGTGTTCTGGGCGTCGCGGTCATGGGATATCCTTATCGATTGGGCCGGCCGGGCAGACCATAGGTCCTGTGAATAGCCGGGACAATCCTGCCCGAGGTGGGCAACGGCGGGCGTCCATCCTATATCCATGGCCAGTTGGCCGAGGTGTGTCCCGTTTCCATGCGCTTTCCTCCGCAATTTCTTGATGAACTGCGCGTCCGGCTTCCGGTCTCGGAGGTCGTCGGCCGCCGCGTCAAGCTCAAGCGCGCCGGGCGCGAGTGGAAGGGGCTGTCGCCGTTTCAGCAGGAAAAGACTCCCTCGTTCACCGTCAACGACCAGAAGGGCTTTTATCACGACTTCTCCTCCGGCAAGCACGGCAACATCTTTGACTTCGTGATGGAGACCGAGGGCGTCACCTTCCCGGAAGCCGTCGAACGACTGGCGGCGCTGGCGGGGCTGGCGCTGCCGCAGGTGACGCCGGAGGCGGCCCGCGCCGAGGGCCGCCGCCGCACGCTGCACGACGTCATGGAGATGGCGGCGGTCTTTTTCACCGAGACGCTGGCGGCGCGCGTCGGCGCCCGCGCGCGCGGCTACCTCGCCGACCGCGGGATCACGCCGCAGACGCAAGTGGCGTTCCGCCTCGGCTATGCGCCGGGTGAGCGCTTCGCGCTGAAGGAGCATCTCGGCAAGCAGGGCGTGCCGGTTCCCGACATGGTGGAAGCCGGGCTGTTGATCGGCGGCGACGACATCCCGGTGCCTTACGACCGCTTCCGCGACCGCGTGATGTTTCCGATCACCGACCTGCGCGGCCGCGTCATCGCCTTCGGCGGCCGTGCGCTCGAAAAGGACGTGCCGGCGAAATATCTCAATTCGCCGGAGACGCCGCTCTTTCACAAGGGCGACAACCTCTACAACCTGCGCACCGCGCGCCAAGCGACGCATGACGGCGCGCCGCTGGTCGTGGTCGAGGGCTATATCGATGTCATCGCCATGGTCGGCGCCGGCTTCTCCGGCGCGGTGGCGCCGCTTGGCACCGCGCTGACCGAGAGCCAGCTCGGGCTGTTGTGGAAGATGGCCGACGAGCCGGTGCTGTGCTTCGATGGCGACAAGGCCGGCCGCAATGCCGCCTATCGCGCCGCCGACATGGCGCTGCCGCAGCTAGCGCCGGGCAAGAGCCTGCGCTTTGCGTTGTTGCCGCAGGGGCAGGACCCTGATGATCTGGCCCGCTCGGGCGGCCGGGCGGCGATCGAGGAAGTGATGGCGGCGGCCCGGCCGCTGGCCGACCTGATCTGGAGCCGTGAGATCGAAGGCGGCTCGTTCGCCACACCGGAGCGCCGCGCCGCGCTGGAGGCGCGAATCGAGGCGCTCGCCGCCGGCATCCGCAACGAGGTGGTACGGCGCTACTACCGGCAGGATCTTGTCGAGCGGCTGCGCCGGGCCTTTGCGCCGGAGCCGGCGCGTGGCGGCCGTCTACGCGACGGTTCTGGCCGGCGCGGCGGCGTGACGTTTCCCGGCCGCGCGGCGTTCGGCGCGGG
>JBARWE010000011.1:0-2525 GCA_049646625.1 Xanthobacteraceae bacterium | reverse complement strand
CGGATGAGGCGCTGCCGAAGGAGAGGCCAAGCTGGCGCTCTCGCGCACGGTCCGCAGCAATCTCGGCATCGACCTGATCGGCGTCATAGCCGCGCTCGGCGAGCGCCTGTGTCCGGCTCTTCAGCCCTGCCTCGATCTGTTCGATCTCGGCGCGCGCGTCCTTCAGCGGATCGACCCAGTCCCATTTGGGCGGCAACCAGGAACAGCCAAGCCAGGTGCGCCGCTGCTGTTCGTAATCAGGCAAGTCGAGCGCGCCTGAGACGACCGCCGTATCGAGCCAGCGCGCCCAGACCCGTCGACAGATCTGCCAGACCATGACCGAGTGCTGGTAGGCCTCAATGCGGCGGCGAAACTCAAGGAGCGCGAGCCGCGAGTTCGAGTAGTTCGCCTTCAGCATGTCGTTTGACAGATACGCATACGGAATGCCGAGCGCTGCCGAGACCTGCAGCAACGTGCGGTATTGGAACGGCTCGTAGGTCTGGCCGACATCGGCCGGCGCCGAGGTCTGCACCTCTTCGCCCGGCTCCAGCATCACGATTTGGCCGGGCTGCAGATCCATCGTCCGCTCGCCGCCTTCGTCGCTCTCGGCGATGTCGAAGGGCTCCGCCGGCGCCGGTGTGGTGATGAACAGTGCGTGCATGGCCGCGACCTTCTTCCGGTCGAGCTCGGCGTCGTCGTACTGATCGAGCAGGAACAGCTTCACGATGCCCGGCGCGAAGCGAGAAATCCCGCGCAACTGCCCCGCATCGACCGGATCGACGACGTGGATGACCTCGGACGCCGGCACCCGCACCGTCTCGCCAGAGAGGCCCGGATCGGTCACGTCGCCCGGATGGCGGCGCAGGAAGTGGTAGGCCACACGCCTGCCGATACGGTCGAATTCGATGCCCTGGCGAATGACATTACTGCCCGCCACCTGCTCATTGCGCGAGAGCGGCAGCATCTCGGAGGGGATCATCTGCAGCTGCAGCGGCACCATGAGCCCGTCCTCGGGCCGGCGCGGACGGAAGCGGAAGAACACCTCGCCAGCAATGAATACCTCGCGCGCGGCGCGCCGCTGCTGGCCGTAGAAATCGGTAAAGCCTTCGGCGTCGCTGTCGTCAGTCCAGTCGAACCAGAGTCGCTGCACGCGCGCCTTGAGATCGGCATCGGCGATCAGGGACGATGGCTTGATGCCGTCGCCTACCACGTTGCCGGCCCAGCTCTCGATGGCGTTCGCAGCATAGCCGTTGTTGCGCACCAGCCAGCGGGCGCGCGCGGTGATGTCGGCGCCAGCGGCCGCGATCAGCGTGTTGAGATGCGCCCGGCTCGGCTGGAAGTGCCGCAGCCTGCGGCTTGCCTCGCCCGCCTCGAAGCCGCCCACCAGAGCGCCGATGCGGCGGCGCCACCGTGTGATCGATTCCAGCACGGGTCAAAGCCCCTTGCTTGCCGTCGTGCGAACGATGCGGCGGCGCGCGCCGCTCTGCGCATCTGCGATACGCCGCTCAAGATCGGAGATCGCAGCCGCCATCTCAGCGTCGCTGGCATAGGTGATGCGGCGCCCCTCGACCTCGACGGTGCGGACGCCGCGCCATCGGGCGGCGAGCAGCGCATCGCGGCGCGCGATCATGTCCTCAAGCGTCATGGTCTCGGTCTCAACTCAGATAGCTGGGCGTGAACACCCGTCGGCCGCGCCGGGCAGGCGCTCGTCGCACCAGACCCGCGGAGGCGATCTCTGGCGTGCCGGGGTCAGAGGCCGTGGTCTCTGGCCCCACTGTGTTGCTCGGATCGAGCGAGCCGACCTGGCGTTCGAGATCGCGCCATTTCTGCTCGCCCCAGCGGTCGGCACCGGCGATCCAGGCGGCGGCACGGGCATAGACCCGGCAATCCAGCGCCTCGTTGCGTTCGCGGAGCTTCTGCCATTCGAGCCGCTGAAACCCGCGCCTGGTCTTCACCGTCACCAGCTGTTCGGCGACGAACTGCTTGCACCACTCGCTGTCGGCCCAAGCCGGCAGGTGGATGGTCCCTGCGGGAAAGCTGGCGCCTCCGGCACGCTCCTCGTCGGTCGGCCGTTCGAGCCGGAGGTAGCGATAGGTCTCGGCCTTGAAGGTCGAGACCGCGACCGACCACAGCCGCGCGCCGCGCCGCAATCGCTTGCCGCCGGCGGTCGCATCGACATAGGTCGGGCCGGAGACCGGGCTCGCCCGATTGAAACCCTCGACACCCTTGACTGGCGCCACCTGCGCGAAGCCGGCGCGCCGTGCCCAGCCGTAGACCGACGGCGCCTCGAAGCCGGTGTCGATCGCGAGGCGCGACAGGCCCATCGCCACCCCAGAGGCGTGCGGCCAGTTGCGGCTCAAGAGACCGTCCAACGCGGACCATGCGGCGGCGTGTTCGGGGCCGCCCTCAATGACGATGTGGTCGATGAGCCAGCTCTCCAGCCCGCGACCCCATGCCCAGACATCGACCTCGATGCGATCCTTCTGGACGTCGGCGCCGGCGGTGAGAAACAGGCCGCCCATCGGCACCGTGCCGGCCGGCCAGCT
>JBARWE010000010.1:0-1607 GCA_049646625.1 Xanthobacteraceae bacterium | reverse complement strand
GCCAGCATCCTTGATGAGAGACGACGGTTTGATGCCTGCGCCAACGACATTGCCAGCCCAGCTCTCGATCGCATTGGCGGCATAACCATTGTTGCGCACCAGCCAGCGGGCGCGGGCAACGATATCGGGACCTGCTGCCGCAATCAACGTGTTGAGATGCGCCCGGCTCGGCTGAAATCCTCTCAGTCGCCGATTTGCAAGCCCTGCCTCGAACCCGCCAATGAAGGCACCGACGCGGCGACGAAATGCTGTCAGGGAGACGAGCACTCAAAGCCCCTTCGACGCAGACGTGAGAATGCGGCGCTTGCGGCCACCTTCCCTGGTCGCGGCAATGCGGCGCTCGAGATCGGTGATAGCGGTCGCCATCTCGGCATCGCTCGCATATGTGACCCGGCGGCCGTCGATTTCGACGGTGCGCACGCCACGAAAGCGCGCCGCGAGCAGCGCATCGCGTTGCGCCAACATCTCTTCGAGTGTCATGGCTCAACTCAGATAGCTCGACTGGAATACGCGGCGGCCGTGGAGCGTTGGCCGAGAACGAATGACGCCGGCTACGGCACCGCTCTCCAATTGCGGATTGGCCGACTGTTTGCTGTCGACCTCCTCCACTGGTCCGATCTGTCGTTCCAGATCGGACCACATCGCCTCGGTCCAGCGGTCGGCGCCGACGATCCAGGCGGCGGCACGGGCGTAGACGCGGCAGTCGAGCGCTTCGTTGCGCTCTCTGAGCTTTTGCCATTCGAGGCGGGCGAAACCGCGCTTTGTGCGCACGGTCACCAGCTGCTCGGCCGTGAACTGCTTGAGCCATTCGTTCTCGACCCAGTGCGGCAAATGCACCGCTCCAGGCGGAAACACGCCACCGCCTGCACGTTCTTCCTCGGTTGGTTGTTCCAGCCGCAGAAAACGATAGGTCTCGGCCTTGAAGGTCGACACCGCCACGGTCCACAGCCGCGCGCCGCGGCGCAGGCGCTTGCCACCCTCGGTCGCATCAACGAAGGTCGGGCCCGACACCGGACTCGAGCGGTTGAAACCCTCGACGCCCTTGACTGGCGCGACCTGCATAAATCCCTGCCGGCGTGACCAGGCATAGACTGCGGGGGCCTCGAAGCCGGTGTCGATGGCGAGCCGCGCGATCCTCAAGTGAGCGCCGCGCTGGTGCGACCAGATACGATCCAACAGCGCCGACAATTCCGCCCATGCTTCCGGCCGGTCGGGCCCGCCCGCGATCACGATATGATCGACGAGCCAGCTCTCCAGCCCACGGCCCCAGGCCCAAACATCGATCTCGATCCGGTCCTTCTGGACGTCGGCGCCTGCAGTCAGGAACAGTCCGCCCGCAGGAACCGTGCCTGATGTCCAGTGCTCACGCCGGTCATAGAGGCGCCACCAGTCCGGCGCCTCGCCCGTTTCGACCCAGCTCTCACCAAGGACAGTGTTGCGGAAGGCTCGCAGCGCCTCGTCCGAGCCCATCGCCGCCTCATGCGCTCGCGCGATCTGCATCCAGCTCATCCAACCCGGCGGCGAATACAGCGCCGAGAGGTGGTAGCCGACCGTCGTAGGATCAACAGCTGTTGCTGTCGGACGCCATTCGCCGCGCTCCAGCATCG
>JBARWE010000009.1:0-25430 GCA_049646625.1 Xanthobacteraceae bacterium | reverse complement strand
GTCCTGAACGACGCACGCACCGTCGGGCTGGCCGTCGATGGCCTGATCGCCAAGGCGCGCGGCCTGCAGGCCGGGCTGGAAGCGGAGGTGGCGCTGGTGGTCGATGTCATGGTGCCGATGCAGACCTTGGTGGCTGCCTTCGAGAGCTTCTCCGCCGCCTTCCCGACCGTGCCGCTCAGACTTTATGTCGAGGCGATGGGCGCGGTGACGCAGATGGTGCGCGACGGCATCGCCGGCGTCGGCCTGTCGGGACCGCTCGACCGCGGGCTGGACGGCATGGAGCACCGGCAGGTCGGCTCGGTACGGCTGGTGCCGGTGGCGGCGCCGACGCATCCGCTCGCCCGCCTCAACGGCCGGGCGCCGGCGGCGGAGGCGCGCAAGCATTTGCAACTGGTGCTGACCGACCGCTCGGCGCTGACTGCCGGGCGCGACTTCGCGGTGCTGGCGGCGCAGACCTGGCGGCTCGCCGACCTCGGCGCCAAGCACGCGCTGCTCAGCGCCGGCATCGGCTGGGGCAGCATGCCGGAAGCGATGGTGCGCGGCGACCTCGCGAGCGGCCGGCTGGTGCGGCTTGATCTCGACGCCTGGGACAACGCCAGCTATCCGCTGCAGGTGGTGCACCGGCGCACCACGCCGCCGGGGCCGGCATCGCGCTGGCTGGTCGAGCGAATCGAGGCGGCGCTGGCGGCGGCGTGAGCGGCATCGCGAAAGCGCCACGAATCCGGTGTCGATGACGGCACGGCGCGCGTTGACTTCACACGCAGCCCCGATCACCCTTCAGCACAGCGGCAGTTCAGTCCGTTAGGAGGAGCATGTTGACCCCTTTGCGGGCAAGAGCGCCGAAGTCCGCCGCGTCTTCGGCGGAGAGCATCGGCGCACCGCTGCGCCACGCGATCTTTCGGCGCATCTGGCTTGCCAGCCTCATCTCCAATCTCGGCCTGTTGATCCAGGGCGTCGGCTCGGCCTGGGCGATGACCGAGATGACCGCGTCGGCCGACATGGTGGCGCTGGTGCAGACCGCCCTGATGCTGCCGATCATGCTGATCTCGCTGCCGGCCGGCGCGGTCGCCGACATGCACGACCGCCGCATCGTATCGCTGGTGTCGCTGACCATCGCGCTCGCCGGCGCCACCGCGCTGGCGGTGATGGCCTTCCTCGACCTGACGACGCCGTGGATGCTGCTGGCGTTCTGCTTCGTGGTCGGCAGCGGTATGGCGCTGTTCGGCCCGGCCTGGCAGGCCTCCGTCACCGAACAGGTGCCGAGCGAGACGCTGCCGGCGGCGGTGGCGCTGAACGGCATCAGCTACAACATCGCCCGCTCGTTCGGCCCGGCGATCGGCGGCCTGGTGGTGGCCGCCGCCGGCGCGGTCTCCGCCTTCACGCTCAACGCGGTGATGTACATTCCGTTGATGGTCGTGCTGTTCCTGTGGAAGCGCAAGCAGGAGCCGTCGCGGCTGCCGCCGGAGCGGCTACGCCGCGCCATCGTTTCCGGCGTGCGCTACATCATCAACTCGCCGCCGATCCGCATCGTGCTGGTGCGCACCTTCATCACCGGCTTCGCCGGCGGCTCGATCTCGGCACTGATGCCGCTGGTGGCGCGCGACCTGCTGCATGGCGGCCCGCAGATGTACGGCATCATGCTCGGCGCCTTCGGCATGGGCGCGGTGCTCGGCGCTTTCAACATCGGCACCGTGCGGCGGCGGATGAAAGGCGAAACGTCGGTGCGCGTCTGCGCGCTGGTGATGGGTGTCGCCATCGTCGTGGTCGCGGTCAGCACAATGCCGGCGATCACCGCCGCCGCGCTGATCGCCGCCGGCGCGGCGTGGATGCTGGCGATCGCGCTGTTCAACATCGGCGTGCAACTGTCGGCACCACGCTGGGTGGCGGGACGGTCGCTGGCGATCTTCCAGGCCGCGATCGCCGGCGGCATCGCCATCGGCAGCTGGGTGTGGGGTCACGTCGCCGACAGCGTCGGCGTCGATCATGCGCTTCTGATCTCCGGCGTGATGATGCTCGCCTCGCCGCTGATCGGGCTGTGGCTGCGCATGCCCTCGATCGGCGGCCCCAACGATGCGGCCGAAGAATGGCTGGCCGACCCCGAGGTGCGGCTGCCGCTGACCGGCCGCTCCGGCCCGGTGGTGGTCGAGGTCGAGTACCGCGTCGATCAGGGCCACGCGCGGTCGTTCCACACGCTGATGCAGCATGTGCAGCTGAGCCGCCAGCGCAACGGCGCCTATGGCTGGTCGATCGCCCGCGACATCGCCGACCCGGAATTGTGGACCGAGCGCTACCTTTGCCCGACCTGGCTCGACTACCTGCGCCAGCGCAACCGCCCGACCCAGACCGAGCGCGCGCTGCACCAGCGCGCCATGCGCTTCCACATCGGCCCGGAGCCGGTGCGGGTGCGCCGCATGCTGGAGCGGCCGTTCGGCTCGGTGCGCTGGAAGGAGGAGGCTCCCGACCGCGCCGCGATCGAGGTCATGACCATCCCGACCCCGGCGAGCGGCGCGACCTGACGCGAGAGCATGTCCCGAAAGGACTGCGGGCAAGCCCAACGGCCGGCCTCACTCGAAAACGCTTCAGGCCGGCAATTTCAGCCGTTCGTCGCGCAACTGCCGCTTCAGCACCTTGCCGTTGGCGTTGCGCGGCAGCGGCGTCTCGCTGAAGGTGACGGTCTCCGGCACCTTGTAGTCGGCGAGCCGCGCCGCGCACCAGGCCCGCAGGTCGTGCGCCTCGATCGCCGGGTCCGATGTCACCACCACGGCCCGGACGCGCTCGCCGAGCACCGGACAGGGTTCGGCAATCACCGCGCTTTCCAGCACCGCGGGATGGCTCGCCAGCACCGATTCGACTTCGGCGGAGAAGATCTTCATGCCGCCGCGGTTGATCATGTCCTTCTTGCGATCGAGCACGCGCACGAAATTGTCGGCGTCGATGGTGCCGAGATCGCCCGAGCGCCAGTAGCCGGCGACGAAATTCTCGGCGGTGGCCTGCGGATTGTCCCAGTAGCCGCGGATCACCGAGCCGCCGTGAATCCACAATTCGCCGATCTCGCCGCGCGGCACTTCGCGGCCGTCGTCGCCCATCGCCACGATGGTGGTGCCGGGACACGGCAACCCGACGCTGTCGCTGCGGCTCGCGGTGAACTGCGGCGGGATGATGGTGCTCGGCGAGGTGGTCTCGGTCGCGCCATAGGCGTTGATCAGCTTGAGGTTCGGCAGCCGGACGGCCAGCCGCTCGATGGTGGCGACCGGCATCGGCGCGCCGCCGTAGCCGCCGATGCGCCAGGGCGACAGATCGTAGCTGTCGAAATCGGCCTGCAGCAGGCAGAGATTGTACATCGCCGGCACCATGATCGTGTGGGTCATGCGCTCGCGCGCGGCGAGGCTGAGAAACCTTGCCGCCTTGAACTCCGGCGCGATGATCAGCGTGCACGCCGCGCGCAAGGCGGTTGCGATATTGGCGACGGCGCCAGTGACATGGGCGAACGGCACCGCGGCGAGCGAACGGTCGGCGGCGGTCAGTTCGAAACACGCCTCGAACACCATCGCCGAATGGATGATATTGCAATTGGCCAGCATCGCACCCTTGGGCTGGCCGGTGGTGCCGGAGGTGTAGAGGATCATCGCGGTGTCCTCCTCGGCCACCAGCGTCGGCGCGGCGCGCGGACCGGCCGCCAGCAGCGCCGCGAACGACGACGCCTCGTGCTGCCCCTCGCCGACACTGACGCGGCCGGCCACGCCTGGCGCCTCGCGCGCATCCGGCACGCTTGCCGCCAGCGCCGCCTCGTAGATGACCAGGCGCGCGGCGCAGTGATTGAGGATGTAGGCGACCTCGTGGCGATGATGGCGGATCGACAGCGGCACCACGATGGCACCGAGATGGGCGGCGGCGAACCACGCCAGCACGAATTCCGGGCGATTGCCGAGCAACAGCGCGATACGGTCGCCGGCGCCGATGCCGAGCGCCTCCATGCCGGCCGCGACCCGCGCCGATGCCTCCGCGACCTCGCGCCAGGTCATCCGCCGCTCGCCGCTGACCAGCGCCTCGCCATCGCCACGCCGCGCCGCTGCCTCCGCCACCATCGCCCAGATGCTGTTTGGCCGCTCGACGAACGCCGGCGTCACCCGGTCGCCGAATCGGATTTCATTGCGTAGAGCGGGAATGGCGAGGTGCGACCAATCCATCCTGATCCTCCGCACGCGGCCCGTACGCGCCCGCCGGGCGGCGCCGGCCGTTCTGTGTCTCATGTTGAGGCATCGATTGTCGCGCTTTATGAGATGAACGCAAGTCTCCCATCAGCGCCGCCGACGCTTGCGGCCGCGATTGCCGCAGCAATTGCCCGACAACCTGCGGGCGCGGCTAACGGTTTGTAAAATAGCGGTTTCCAACTCGAGGAAAATCGGCATGCTGGCGCCAACCTCAACGGCACTGCCGTAATTCAACTGAAAGGACATCCGACGATGCCGCACGGCCCCACGCTCGCCTCCCTTGCCGCCGATCTCGACAGCGGCCGCACCACCGCCCGCGATCTCGTGGAGGCGTGCCTCGCCAAGATCGCCGATCCGGCCGGCGAAGGCGCGCGCGTCTTCATCTCGGTGGACAGCGAGGGTGCTCGCGCGGCGGCCGACGCGATGGATCGTCTGCGCAAGGCCGGCGCGGCGCCGTCGGCCTATGCCGGCATTCCGATTTCGATCAAGGACCTGTTCGACATCAAGGGCCAGGTGACACGCGCCGGCTCCAAGGTGTTGGCCGGCCAACCGGCGGCGAGCGCCGACGCGCCCGCCGTGGCGCGGTTGCGGCGCGCCGGCTTCGTCGTCATCGGCCGCTCCAACATGACCGAGTTTGCCTATTCCGGCATCGGCATCAATCCGCATTACGGCACGCCGAAAAGCGCCTGGCAGCGTGAGGTCGGCCATGTGCCGGGCGGCTCGTCGTCGGGCGCCGCGGTGTCGGTGGCCGACGGCATGGCGCACGGCGCGCTCGGCACCGATACCGGCGGTTCGTGCCGCATCCCGGCCGCCTTCAACGGCATCGTCGGCTACAAGCCGACCACCGGGCGCATCCCGACCGCAGGCGCGGTGCCGCTGTCCTCGACACTCGACAGTTTCGGCCCGCTGGCGCGCTCGGTCGCCTGCTGCGCAACGATGGACGCCGTGCTCGCCGGCGACGAGCCGCGCGCCCTCACACCGCGCGCCGTCAGGGGCCTGCGGCTCGGCGTGCCGACCACGGTGGTGCTCGATACGCTCGACGAGGCGGTCGCCAGCGCCTTCGCGCAAGCCATCGCGGCGCTTGAGGCGGCCGGCGCGCAGGTGACGCGCATTCCCCTGCCGGAATTCAATACGGTCGAGGCGATGCTGGCCAAGGGCGGTTTTTCCGGTGCCGAAAGTTTTGCCTGGCACCGCGCGCTGCTGGCCAAGCACGAGGCCGATTACGATCCGCGCGTGGTGATGCGGATCCGCAAGGGCGAGGCGCAGAGCGGCGTCGACTATGTCGAGCTGATCGCGGCGCGGCGCAAGCTGATCGCCGATTTCGCCGCGCGCTGCGCGCCGTTCGACGCGCTGGCGATGCCGACCGCGGCAATCGTGCCGCCGCCGATCGCCGAACTGGTCGCCGACGACGACGTCTTCACCAAGGCCAACATGCTGGCGCTGCGCAACTGCACGCTGATCAACTACACCGACGGCTGCGGCATCTCGCTGCCGGTGGAGCGCGCCGGCGAGCCGCCGGTCGGCCTGATGCTGGTGGCCGCCGCCGGCGCCGACCAGCAACTGTTCGAGGTGGCGGCCGGCGTCGAGACGGTGGTGTGCCGCTGACACCGGCGTTAACCGCAAGCGCCGGCGCGGCCGTGGGGACGTGCTTGTGGCCATCCAGATATGGTGTCGCGAGTGTACTGGTGCCCCGAGATATGCCGTGAACGAAATGGAACCCTGCCCGTATCAGCGATTCGGGCGGGGTTTGTTCCACAGCCGTTTCAAAGGTTAAGCGGAAGCCGCCGGGTTGTCGCATTTCGGGACGGCGGCTGCGCGCAGCGTCGCCACCAGCGCCTTGCGGAAGGCACGATCGCGCTTGAGGTGCCATTCGCGGCTCATCGCCGCGCTGCGGCTGGCATAATATTCGACATGCAGCACCGACCAGCGGTGGCCGCGCGTACTCTTGGCGCCGGTGCCGGCGTTATGACGGGCGAGCCGGCGCTCAAGATCGAGCGTCCAGCCGACATAAGTGCGGCCGCGGCCGTCGCTGAGGCTGCCGAGAACGTAAACGATGCAATCCATCCGCAAAGGATAACGCAATGACGATGAGAACGGCGTTAAGCGGCACGGTGCTTCTCGCCACCCTGCCGATGGCCGCGGCGATGGCGCAGGACGTGCCCGGCATCGAGATCTGCACCGCCGAAAAGACCTGGGAGCGGCGCACCGGCTGCCTGCAGAGCAATGTCGACTATCTCAAGAGCACGCTGACCAAGGCGGGGCTGGAGGCCGAGCGGCGGCGGGTGGCGGCCGAGCGGCGCCTGCAAGCGGCCGAGCGCGAGATCGCAGCGCTGAAGGCCGAGATCGCCGGCTTGCGCGATGGCTTTGCGCAGCTTCAGGCGACCGCCAACAAGGCCAAGGAAGGGGGTAAGGAGCCGGCCACCAAAGAGCCGGCGGCCAAATAGCGCACCCCAGTCGCGCGCTCCAGACGTCCTATTGCACGAGGCTGTCGCGCAGGCCCGGCCACTGCCGGTCGGCCGCGGCAAGGTAGCGGCCGGGATCGGCGGCAAAGGCCGCCCGGGTGTCGTCGCGGGCGAACAGATAGAGACGCTCGCCAACCTTCAGCCACAGCGAGGGCAGCCCGGCGACCGGCTTGCCGTCCGCCATCCCGACCGGGTCATAGCCGCCGAAACGCGGCTGGTAGACTTCCGGATGGGCAAGGAATGCGGCCCGGTTGCCCTCGTTGCGGAAGCGCCATACCGCGCCGCCCGCCGTGACCTCCAGGTCCGCTACGCCAGCCCGCGGCCCGCCATCGGCGAAATAGGACACCGGGTCGATGCCGCCGATGGCCAGCCCGCTGTAACGGTCCGTCACCACGCGCTCGGTGGTCGCCGCGATGGCCGCCGACAGCCCGAAACCCGCCAGGCCAAGCGCCAGTGCCGCCGTCCGTCGCAGCCTCCCGCGACGGCTGGAGACTCGATTTTGCCGTGCTACTGTCATAGTTGATGCGGATAAGCGTCCCCAACTCGGGTGATACCGGTGCGGTTTAGGGGACATTCATCAGCATCCGGTTACTTTCTTCGAATCAATTCCGACAATCCGCGACGAGGTTGGGAATGGGCTTTGCCTTGCGCCTTGCAGCCATGCTGCTCACCGCGATCATGGTCTTAACCGGGCCGGCTCTGGCGCAGCAGCGCTCCGGCCGCTCGGGCGACCGCTTCGGCACCGAGGAACTGTCCTCCGCCGGCCACCGCTTCTTCGGCAACGTGTCGCGCGAACTCGCCTCGGTGATCGAGCGTGCCGTCAGCCAGTGGGGACTGCCCAATGGCTACATCCTCGGCGAGGAAGGCTCGGGCGCCTTCGTCGCGGGCCTGCGCTACGGCGAGGGCACGCTCTACACCAAGAACGCCGGCGACCTGAAAGTGTACTGGCAAGGCCCTTCGGTCGGCTTCGACTGGGGCGGCGACGGCGCCCGCACCATGATCCTCGTCTACAATCTGCCCGCGACCCAGGCGATCTACCAGCGCTTCGGCGGCATCGACGGCTCGGCCTATGTCATTGGCGGCTTCGGCATGACGGCGCTGACCGCCAACAATATCGTGCTGGTGCCGATCCGCTCCGGCCTCGGCCTCAGGCTTGGCGCCAATATCGGCTACCTGAAATTCACCCCGCGGCCGACCTGGAACCCGTTCTGACGGCGCGCCGGGCTGGTCATCCCGCACGGCCTCGTGGCATGGTCCGGCCTCCTGTCCCGGCGCAAAAGGACGCCTGAATGATCGAGCCGATCATGTATCTGGCGATCGGTTTTCTGGTTGCGATGCTGCTTGGCCTGACGGTCATGCCGCTGGTGCACAATCGCGCCGTGCGCCTGACCACCCGGCGCCTCGAAGCCTCGACGCCGCTGTCGATGGTCGAGATCCAGGCCGACCGCGACCAGTTACGCGCCGAGTTCGCGGTCTCCGCAAGCCGGCTGGAAACACGCCTCGCCGAAATGCAGGCACAGGCCGCGAGCCGGCTCGCCGAACTGGGGCGCAAGAGCGACGCGGTCAACCGCCTGAAGCAGGATCTGGCCGAGAAGACCGCCGCCATCGCCGCCTTCGCGCAGCGCGAAAAGGAGTTGACGGCGCGTCTTGCCGCCACCGAGGGCGAGTTCGCCGAGCGTGCCGAACAGATTCGTACCAGCGAGGCGGCGCTGCATGAAAAGGCCGCCGAACTGTCGCGCCTGACCGCCGAGTTCGCAGCCCAGACCAGCCTGGCTGACAGCGGCAGGGCCGAGCTTGCCACCGCCCGCACCCAGATCGAGGCGCTGCGGTTGCGCGCCGAGGATGCCGAACGCGACCTTGCCGCCGCCCGCGACCAGTTGGCCGCCCGGCAGCGCCAGGCCGAGACAGCCGCGAGCGACCTTGCCGCTGCGCGGGCCAAGGCCGAGGAGCTTGGTTCCCGAATCGCCGAACTGGAGCACGCTCTCACCGCCGGGCGCGCCGACGCCGAGGCGCTGCGCAGCCGGATCAACGCGCTCGAAGGCGAACTCAAGGCGCAGGGCGACCTGCTCGAAGGCCACCGCCACGAGAACCGCGAACTGCGCGATCAGATCAAGGCGGAATTCGCAGCGCGGCGCCGCGCCCCCGGCGACGGCAGCAACACCGGTGTCGCCGCCGAGGCCGACGACGCGGCGCTGGCCGACCGCCTGCACCTCACCGAAACCGAGCGCGACGGCTTGCGGCGCGAACTCGAAACGTTGCGCCGGCAAAGCAAACAGACCGCGAGTGCCGAGCGCGACGAAAACGCGCTGCTGCGCGAGCGCATCAACGATATCGCAGCCGAGGTGGCGCGCCTCGCCATCACGCTGGAAGGGCCGCATTCGGCCATCGAGGCCATGCTCGACGGCGACGCCGGCCAGCCGGTCAACGGCACGGCGCCGACGGCGGACGGCGCCTCGCTCGCCGAGCGCATCCGCGCGCTTCAATCGCACACCTCGCGGATCGCCCGCACCGGCTGACCACCGATAACCGGCCGGGCGGCTTGACACCCGCCCCCCCGCTTCCGTAAATCGCGGGCACTGATGACGCGCCTGCCGGGACATCGGCGGGGGACAGTGGTACGGGCGCATAGCTCAGCGGGAGAGCGTTCCCTTCACACGGGAGAGGTCATAGGTTCAATCCCTATTGCGCCCACCATAAAATCAATGACTTAGCTGATGTCGCTGCAGTTTCCATGAAAAATCCATGGAAAACAAGGGTGAACAACGGCGAACAATTTCACATCAATCGATGGCTGCCGTCACATCAGTAGGGTGGTCTTTCCAGTTACACGCCACCGCGCCCACGCAATTGCCTTAGCTTTCACGGCACTGCCCTCTCCGCTTTCGGACGCAATCGCCATGATCCGCCGCGCGATTGCATCTGGCACCGCGCTGGCGGCTCCGATTTCGCTTTCGGTCTGGTCGAGCGCGATCAACGCTGCCTCGTCCAGTAGGCGACCCAGCGCAAGCAGTTCGGCATCGTTGTTCATATCTCTCTCCCTCAGTCGCGATGTTTGACCGTGGGAGAGTAACAGCGCCGTCCCTATTGCGTCTGTCGGCAAGATCTCAACCACCGATGCGAAAATCACAACATGATCGAGCGGGCCAATTATCATGTTACGATTAAATCTATCGGGGGTAGATGATGGACGACAATTTCGCTGCTCAAATTGTGCTCGCAACAATTACATCCTTTCCAATTTTTTGCGCTGCCTGGAGCGTCTGGATCGCGGAATCGCGGCCAGTACGGCTTCTACAGATGCAGGAAATCGTCGCTTACGATGGAGAGATCGTGAAGCAAGTCCACTTGTGGGACCGCGCATTTTTGATTTGCTGCATTATTGGATACGGCGAGTTTATCTTCGGCGGTATCCGATTGGCGTTTCAATCATTGAGCAGCTACGGCGTCGTCGGCGAAGATGGCTGGATATCTTTCGTCGATGGAATGGGGATCGTCGCCGCAGGCTACGGAGCGTTCGCCTTCTTTGGGGTGTTAATGCACTATACGAAGCTCAACTTTTTCGACATCAATCGGAGAAGCCAGTCAGTTTAGCCCGCCAGCATGCGTGTTCGTTCGCCGCTTGCACATCGGGCATTCGATTGGCGTGAACGACTTGAGGCGTGGCATTTGCGTCGGAGGTACCGGCAGCGGCAGACGCCGCGCCACCCTTCGACCGCTAGACACCGGCGAGGCGACGAAGTTCATCGGTAATTCCTCCGCTTCGCTTCTTTGATCGCGGCACGGATCAGGCGCATATCGTTGCCCGCGCCGGTTCGGTCCAGGCTGTCAATCGTGCCGGGCGCGATCGTATCCAGATCACGAATGAACGCCTGAGCCGCTTTAAGGTCGCTGTCTGCGGTCGCCCCGAACTCGGATCGCACCGCCTCCATGCCAGAGGCGAAATCCGCCTCCAGCTTTTCATCGCTGATCGGGCCGATCACGTCGCCCTGGCGCTCGCGCACCACGTCGATCGTCACTATGTTTTGTGACACTGTAGCCATGTCAAAGCCTTTCGGTTCAGATGTCGTCGGAGTCATAGTCGGTCGCCGCGTGCCCACAGATGAGCGGCCACGATACTGGTGCAGGATCAGGCATGATCGGGCGGTACGGTTTCGGCGGCGGCGCGACGGGCGCTGGCGGCTCGGAAGGCGGCGCAGCGGGAGCGGTGCCTTCTGCCGGCGGCGTTGCAGGAGGCGCGTCCGGTGCCGTGATAGGCGCAGGAGCGGCAGGCAAGGCCATTGACGCCCGTTCTGGCGCTCTGTGCCGTAATGGTGCGTCGATGATGACAGGAGCCACGGGGTGCGCGCGCATTGCGCGGTCGAGCCTTTCGGCCAGCCCGTCTAGCCCGGACACGACAACCTGCTCTTGGAAGGCCTTGACCTTGATATGCTTGCCGATCAGTTCGATCCGCTTCACGCGGTTATCGAGCCGCACCTTGCGCACCGTGCCGATCTGTTCGCGATCCTTGCCGAGGCCGTCGAATAGCGCCTCGACCTCGATGCCTTGCACGAGGCCCTGACGCCAGATCAGCGGCCAGTCCTCGACGGCCTTAAGGTTGTTGTACTGGTCATAGAGGTCCGCCAGATCGGCCTCAGCCTCAGCAACGAGGCGCTGCAATATCCAACCGGCGTCGATTTTCAGCTTTTCCGAGCGATCGATTTTGCGGGCGTCGATCGCGGCCATGACGGCGGAGCTTTCGAGTAGGCGCGGCCCCTGCTGATTTGCTGTCCGTGCACTATATCCGGCACGGATCGCGGCCTGCGTTGCGTTCAGGTCGATCAGGTATTCGTCTACAAATCGCGCCTGCCTCGGCGTCAGTGCGGGGATGGGTACGTCGGTCGTCATATCCGACGTTTACGTCGCGAATGGTTGAGCCGAAAACTACACGACCAACATTTACCAACACGCTGACGAGTTTAATCGCGTGCCATAGCGACACGACGAGGCGCGCGGATAGATCAGGCCGGCATGATGGTGCTCGGCAGCCTCATCGTCATTCAGCGGGCGCGATGCTGGCGGCGGTGCAATGCCGGGTTTTGTCAGGTTTTCGGCTTCTCGATCCCTGCTAGTTGCACACATTGCACACTAGTGTAGCACCTGAAACGGCGATTTCGATTTGTGATCTATTGCTTAAGTTAAAGTGACGCACTTAGCCTCGAAAATCCTATAACGCGCGGGGGATATAGGCGGTTATATAGGTGGGTATGACGCTCTATGGTGATTTGCGCTGTCAGTGCGTCACTTGCAGAGAAGCTATTGATACACAAGAAACTTGAACGGATAAGGTGCTGCACGGGTATGCCATCAGTGTGCATTACCTCGCAGCACCCGCGCGCAGTACGCAATGAACGACGCCTCCGCGTCCGGTCCACGTAGCTCATCGCAAAATTTTTGTATTCGCTCGTCGGTGACGCGCGACTGCCCATGAACCAAGCTGCAATTGAACGCGACGATGGCATCTGCGGGCTCGATCAGTTTGGTGGCATTAACCGGCAGATTCGCTTGTGTACAAGCATCCAGAATGCCCTGATAGGTGATGCGTAGTTCACGTTCGTCGGTCGCCGAACCAATCAGATCATCAAAATAAACGGACACGATAACCCCGCGCTCCATTGCCTCCTCGATCGAAGAAGCGACTGCCGAGCGCCATAACGCCAGACTGGCCAGCAGGGGCGACTGCTTGAAGCCAATAGGCAGAGCATACTTCGGAGCATCCTCGTACGGATTGCGCACGGTTGACCATGCCGCATATTCACGTGCCGAGTGAAATCCTAGCTGGCGTAGCATATGCGCCACTCTATTGCGAGATATCGAGTAGAAAAAATTTTTCAGATCGATGCGGAAGAAATATCGATTGCTGCGGTGTTCGTGGAGTGCCGCAACATGCCCGCCGCTGCGGTAGTGAAAAAAATAATGAGGGAGATCAATTGCAGCTGCAAATCTGATCAGTGTCTCTGCCCGCCGGTCACATTCTCCGTTTGGGACAAAGATGTGCTTACCTCGCGAGGTATAATGTTCTTTGTAATTTTCGAGCATCGCAGTTGGCGACCTTATCCAGGATCTCAAGCACAGCCTTGGCCAGCCGCAGGGCGGCCGTCAACACTTGCAAGATCACCTGAATAAGGTGCGCCCGACGTGCGAATTTCTTCGTCATCGAACAACTCCGTATTCCGCCCGTCGGCTACCCGCGATGCCAGTTTTGGAATCGCCAACTGAGAGTGATCCATTGTGTTAAAATAGATAGCTCTAAGGCGTACATATCGCGAAACATAAGGTCTCATGACATATAGCCACGCGAAAGCAGGTCATCGCCAACGTGCGTAGCGGCATCATGATGGACTGCCACCTTGGTTGCAAGGGGGTGTTCAGAAAATCTACGGTGGCACGACGGCGCGGACTACCAGCCCTCTGAGCCATTTAATCGAACGCCGGCCGCAACTGATCCGCGAGAAAGCCGCTTGATCTGAACGCCGGGAAACGTTTTGAGCCGCTGCGAGAATGTATTGACTGGCGGCAAAAAGCGCTCCGAATGCCCCTCGTCGATTGCCCATTGCTTGAAATCAGAAAATAGCCGCCCGGTCGAAGGCCAGCCGTCATACGGTTCAGTATCTGCGGTGACAATCCGAGCTTCGAACCATTCATGCATCGGATCAAGCATCAGCCAGGATTGCAGCGCTTCTTTCGACGACGCCGGGATCGTGTAGGCTTTGTTTCGGATCAGCCTTTGCGCTCCGGAAACGGCGTACTGGAGAAGCAGACCCAATTCGTCGCGGCGGATACGATTGGCGATATCGGGAATGATCTCGCTTTCTGGGATCGAGCGATTGAACCTGACTACGACGAGGCGTCGTTGCAAACCGCGATCGAGGCCGCCGTTGAAGCGCGGCAAGGTATTCGTGGTGAAGCAGTGCAGCGCCCTGGGCGAGAAAGTGACGGCTGATCGGTAGAGGTCGCGTCCTTCCAACGGATCGCCAGTCACGGCGGCCTTGAATGCCTCGCCGGCAATAGCGCTGGCCGACAATTCATCTGCGACGTTTGCGGCCTTGCCAGCAAGATTGATAATGCGCCGCTCGTCCCCGAATGCCACTGGCGGGATAGACGAGACCGAGCCGGCCGGAAGAAGGCACGACAGCAATCGCGCAATCGTGCTTTTGCCGTTGCTGGCGGTCTCACCGAGAAAAACGAAAGCCTTAGGTTGAGGCAGTCGCGTGGCCAGTCCGAGCGCGGCAGCCCCCAGCATTTCACCGATGAGTTGCTGCTTCTCATGCGCGTCATGATCGCCCCGGAACGCGCCAGAAATCAGATGGTGGAGGTACGAGCCATCGGGCGGCTCCATGTCGTCGTGTACGGTAAAATCCGCCGGGATCGTGAACCGAAATCGATCGTCGGCACTGTGCGCGCGTAGGCGGGGATTGCCCGCATCGTCAAACACGACAACACCATTTGCGGCGTTGATCCCGACCGTGGTGCATTCGAAGTAGTCGGGCTTTCCGAGCTTCGCCCCCAACTCCGATAGAACGCCATCGATCATTCGCCGGCCAACTTTCAAGGGTGTTCCCTTGTCGCCGACCCGTGCACCATCGAACATATGTACCATGAGGCGCATACGCTGTTCTGGTATCTCCGACCACTGTGTTGATCGAAATTCCCAAAATCCACCCTCGGCGCGCACGACGTGTCCGCCTCGATCTTCGGATAACTCCCGGGCCAAGATGCCGGCAATTTCAACCTCGCTGCCCCAAACGACATAGTGCGCGGGGATCATCCTAGATATCTGGTCGCCGGTTAACGCATCAGCGAGCGGCTGTGGTGGGGCGACGACCACATTGAGTGGCCTAGCAGTGCCCCCCTGTTCTATCCGTTTAAACTCCATTGGTTTAGCGGCATCGCGAGGCTGGGCGGGAGAAGTCTGGACGGATGTACCGGCAGGAGCCGCGCATCTATCAGCGGGCAGTGATGTCGGCTTATCCGGCGGCGTTGGCGTTGGCAGCCCCGGCTTGACGGTCGCGCGCATGAAGGCGTCGAGATCGGCTTTGGTCCAGCCGTCGCGCACAGCGTCCGCGCAATCCCATCCTTCTGGCGGCGGCTCCCCGGCCTGCCAATCGGAAAATAGGTATGTCAATGCCCGACCCCTCAAATGGCGTCAATGTCGTCATCGACGAGAACGGGCTTTGCATGCGGGTTAACCAGCGGCACGAAGTTTCGAGGGTCAACCGGCACCGACACATTGCGCGGATCGTCCGGGAAACGGACATCGTGTCCGACGTGGCCGAACTCGCGCCAAGCGGTCACACCGTAGTGATCTTCGAGCTTCTGCACCCAGTCAGCGAGGCGCGGCGCGAAGCCAACGGCCCCGTTAATCGTTTCGCTGTTGCTACCGATACCGTGCTTCATCGGCTTGGACGGGCGGACGCCGGGATCGTTCCGCAGCGAGATTTCGCCCATGATCCGACTGAGGGCGTCGATCAGTTTGTCAGCTTCGACAAGGCGACCATACTGCACGAGCATCCAGGCCCGATGCTCTTCACTGAGGCTATAGGTTCGATAGAGATGGTCGGCGCGCTTGGCGATTGCCTCAAGCTCAGGGCGGTACAGCGGCGCGCGCCAATCTGCGCCGGCGACGGTGCGCGGCCACTGCGGTGTGAAATCTGACGACATGATG
This sequence comes from Xanthobacteraceae bacterium, assembly GCA_049646625.1. Lineage (GTDB taxonomy): Bacteria > Pseudomonadota > Alphaproteobacteria > Rhizobiales > Xanthobacteraceae > PRO6. Next base: position 10,056 of record JBARWE010000009.1, on the reverse strand, counting down.
CTCTCGCGATGCTGCAATCTTGCAGAGAGCGGTCATTCATTATAATAAACGCAACTGTCACGGTGCGCCTAAATGTTTGATCCGCCCGGTTTCCAGAAATGGAGCCGGGCGATTTCGCGCCCGGCATGCCGATCGTCAGGCGGCGTTGAAGTCGGGAGCCTCATTGATCAGGCGGTGCAGCGCGTCAGCGGCAATCACCGTTCGCCCGCCGATCTTCTTTGCCTGTACTTTTCCATCGCTGATGAGCTTGTACAAGCTTGTTCTGCAAAGGCTGGTCGCGCGGCATGCCTCATCGATTGAATACGCGACGGGCGCAGCCGTGTCCTTATCTCTGTTTTTCATTGTTCTCGTTTCCCGTTCATAATCGAACGAGAACGTGTATGCCTGCGTCGGCCCGGTGCACGCGATACGGTCGGGTGCACCAAATTACGCACCCCTCGAAAGTATAAGGCTCATGGCAAGATTGTTGATAATCGTTTCCTCCGTTACCGACGGAAGACCTCGATCAACCAGACCTAACGTCACCCTCTTTCTATTCGCAACGTGCCGTGGCCTGTGTGCTTTGTACTTTGCGCCCTTGCCACTCACCTTCTTGCGCAGATCAATCACAGCGCCTGGCTTCATGCCGGCAATATCTCCGACCTTCCTCGCCGCGTCGTTCCGTGAAATGCCAATCTTAATAAGCGCATCAACCGATGCGACGATCAGCGCATCCTCCTCGACCTCGCGTTTTGTCTTTGCGCTATTGGCCTTCTTAGCCGACTTCAACAACGGATCGACCCGCCCCTCATCAAGAGCGACCAGTGCATTGATCAGGCGTTGAGCAAAACGTATGCGGTCCGCACCGGCACGCAACGCCCCCGTCTTAACCAGGTGCAGCCAGTCGATGATCGCAGCCCGGTCGTTTTCCGTAGCATTCACAGCGCCAACCCCGCCAAGGCCGCTGGCGCGGCATTTCCGACCAAGTGTCCGTAGTGAGCCTGGATCATTTGCACGCTCGTGCCGCTCAACTGCGCCACAGTCAGGATCGGAAGGCCGGCAAGAACGAGATCGGTCAACACACAATGACGCAGTACGTAGGCCGTCACCCCGGACGGCAGACCAGACGCCTCCACCGCCTCGTTGATCGGAGTTTTCCAGGCATCCTTGTTCCACACGCTTCCATTGCAGCGCATGAAAAGCGGCGCGAGTTGCAGCTTGTCCTTGCACTGTGCGACCAGAAATTCGGCGATGTTCTCCGGTAACTGAATTTTCCGTTGCGCGCCGGCTTTGTCCAATCCGACCGCCAGCGTCCTTGTTCGCGCGTCGAAGTCTCGAACCTTCAATTTTGCCAACGCGCCGGGGCGGAGCGGTAACAGTGTCATGGCCATTACGAACGGCAATGCCTCCTGATCGATATTTTCCAGCAGCTTGCGGCGCTGTTCGCGGTCAAGATAAAGCCCGCGCGATCGATTGGCCCCCTTTGCAGGTTTCATAGCCTCTTGCCACGCCGCATCTGTTCCAGGTGCCCCGGGCGGAAGAACCCGCGTCAGCGCGGCGCGCAATGGAACCATGTCACGATTCACCGACGCCGCCGATCGCTGGCGTGTACGCTTTTCGCCGGCCTTGTTGCGCGAGACCAACGCGGGCTTGCTCTCCAGCCGCGCTCGCCATTCCCGAAGATGATGCCGCCGCAGCCTGTCCAGCCGAACGCTGGCAATCGGATCGGAGAAAACGTGCCGCCGCAGCATCCCAGCCGCACCCGACGCCTCCGGCTTGACTTTCAGGTATGCCCGGCAGGCATCTGCGACCGTTTCCATTTTCTCGACCCGTGTTCCGCCGCTCTCGACCTGCTGGCCCCAGGCTTCCGCGTCTTTTCGGGCCGCCGTGAACACGTCGTTTCCGCTGAAATCGCCGTAATCGCCAAGGGCTTTTCGACGGTATTTCCTCGCATCTACATCAAAGGCACGCGCGAACCACGTACCCCGGCCACCTTTCCGGCTCGGGCGGAACCCGACGTAAACACCAGCGCGGAGGCGCATCCAGTGAGGCTCATCGCCTTTTCGAGACTTGAGCGCGTCGCGTGCTCCGATACGGCTTAGGTCCGTCATCTACCGCCCCCATGAAATCCATGAAACATTCATGAAATACACGGGTAAACACGACTGCACAACAACGTATATTTCACAGGCCCTATTCGTTCGCCTATAATCGCCTATAGTCGCGTCCTCGCCCTTCACACGGGAGAGGTCATAGGTTCAATCCCTATTGCGCCCACCATCACCGACCTCAACACGATAACTCCACCCGCGAATTCCACCCTTATCCTGCGGCACCCTGCGTTTTCTTGACGCGAACCGGTTCCCACGCCGCTCGAAAACACCCTATGCTGCCCACGGGCCGGCACATGCCTGTGCCGAAAGGGGGTCGCCATGGAAACCGTCATCCGCTTCGCACTGAGCAACTTCACCCTGACATTCGTGATCATCGGCCTGATCGCTTCGGCCATCGCGCTGATCGGCGCGGCGAAACCGCTGACCGCTCCGGTCGTCGTCGAGGCGCTGTTGTCCTACTTCATGCTGTTCTCGATCGGCGTCAGCTTCTTCTACAATTTCGTCATGCACAGCTTCTTCGGCGAGATGGCTGCGGCTTTCATCGGCTGGGCCGACAGCCCGTTCCAGGCCGAGGTCGGCTATGCCAGCCTCGGCTTCGCGCTGGTCGGTTTCCTCGCCTTCCGCGGCAGCTTCGACATGCGGCTCGCCGCGGTGGTCGGCGTCACCGCCTTCCTGTGGGGCGCGGCGGGCGGGCATATCCGCGAAATCATCCACGAGGGCAATTTCGCGCCGGGCAATGCCGGCGTCATCCTCTACACCGACATCCTGCTGCCGGTTGCCGGCTTCGTCCTGTTGTGGCTGCAACGCCGCGTCGGGCGCCCGGCACAGGGCGGCCCCCGGACGCCTTGACAATGGTCTCCGCGCCGGCGACGCGGGCCGCCTCTACATCACCACTTCGATCAGCGCAGGGCCGTCGGCCGCATTGGCGGCGGCAAGCGCGTCGTTGAACGCATCCGCCGTCTCGACCGCGCGCGCCGGCACCCCCATGCCCTTGGCGAGCGCCACCCAGTCGAGCGTCGGGCGGTCGATGTCGAGCATATCGCGGGCGCGCACCCCCGGCTCGCCAGCGCCGACGCCGGCAAACTCGCCGCGCAAAATCTGATAGGTGCGGTTGGCGAACACCACGGTGGTGACGTTGAGGCTTTCGCGCGCCTGCGTCCACAGCGCCTGCACGGTGTACATCGCGCTGCCGTCGCCGACCATGCAGATGACCCGACGATCGGGGCAGGCGACCGCTGCGCCGGTCGAGACCGGCGGCGAAAAGCCGATCGAGCCGCCCATGTTCTGCAACCAGTCGTGCGGCCTGGCCTTGGCGGTCAGCGGAAAGAAGCCGCGGCCGGTCGAAATCGATTCATCGACGACGATGGCGTTGTCGGGAATGGCATAGGCGATCGCCTGCGCGATCGTGGTGTGCGTCAGCGCCCCGCTCGGCTTGACGAGATCGGGCAGGTCGCGCGGCCGGGCGCGGCCGGACGTTTTGGCACCTAGCGCATCGGCCAGCGCCTCCAGCGCCGCCACCGAGTTCTCGCCGGCGGCGGTCAAGCGATGCGTCGCGCAACCCTCCGGCTTGAGCAGGCTCGGCTGGTCGGGATAGGCGAAGAACGCCACCGGATCGGCGGCCTCCACCAGCACGATGTGACGGAAGGGTTTGAGCGCCGGCAGCGCCTGCGCCACCGGGTAAGGGATGCGCTCGAGATAGAAGCGGCCCTGACCGCGCGCCATACGCGGATTGTAGGTCTGCGCCATCACCTCGCAGCCGGTATGGCCGGCAATGCGTTCGGCCAGCGCCAGTCCGCGCTCGGTCAGCGCCTGCCCGGTGACGAGCAGCAGCGTCGGCTCGCCGCCGGAAAGCACCGCCACTGCCCGCTCGACCGCCGCCGCGGAGAAGTCGGGCTGCTGCGCCAGCGGCGGCACCTCGGCAAGGCCCTCCGCCTCGTTCCACGCGGTATCGGCCGGCAGGATCAGCGTGGCGATCTGCGGCGGCGCGCTGCGGGCGGCGGCGATGGCGGCGGCGCCGTCGCGGGCCACCATCTTGGCATCGGGCGAGGTGCGCACCCAGGCCGACATCGGCCGCGCCAGCCCTTCGATGTCCGAGGTCAGCGGCGCGTTGTAGGCGATGTGATGCGTGGCGTGCTGGCCGACGATGTTGACGATGCCGGAATTGGCCTTCCTGGCGTTGTGCAGGTTGGCCAGGCCGTTGGCGAGACCGGGGCCAAGATGCAGCAGCGTGCAGGCAGGCTGGCCGTGCATGCGGAAATAGCCGTCGGCGGCGCCGGTCACGACGCCTTCGAACAGCCCGAGCACGCAACGCATGCCCTCGACGCGGTCGAGCGCGGCAACGAAGTGCATCTCTGATGTGCCGGGGTTGGTGAAGCACACATCGACGCCACCGGCGACCAGCGTCCGCACCAGGCTTTCCGCACCATTCATCCGTCCGTCTCCTCCGCCGTCGCCACCACCGAGACAGTATCAAGCACCGTTCCGGCGTGCCGTCAAAAGCGCGCCGCGCTGAACCCGCAGCGCCGTTGCCGCGACGAAAGCACGGCGGGGCGGCAAGGCCAACGGTCCTTCACGCGGGTGTGGGTTGCGAAACAAGGCGAATCGTGGCCTTCCTCGCCTCGATATCGACACTCACCGCCATGTCGGCGTCATGCTACGGCGGGACCCAAGCGGAGCATCGGAATGAGGATACTGTCTGCCGTCGCGATTGCGGCCATACTGTCGTTCTCCGGCACCGGCCTTGCGATGGCGGACGATCCGTATACCGACGTGATGCTGTACGGCAAATCGCTGTTCGCCCAGCCGGTCAATCCGGTGCCGCGCGCCACCGTGATGTTTCCCGGCAACTACAAACCCGGCACCATCGTCATCAGCACCCGGGAGCGCCGGCTCTATCTCGTGACCGGCAACGGCCAGGCGCTGCGCTACGGCATCGGCGTCGGCCGTGACGGCTTCCGCTGGAGCGGCGTGCATCGCATCACCGCCAAGAAGGAGTGGCCGAGTTGGACGCCGCCGGCACAGATGCTGCGGCGCCGCCCCGACCTGCCGCGCTTCATGAAGGGCGGCCCCGACAATCCGCTCGGCGCCCGCGCGCTCTATCTCGGCTCGACGCTCTACCGCATCCACGGCTCCAACGAGCCGGAGACGATCGGCCAGGCGGTGTCGTCGGGCTGCTTCCGCATGGTCAACGACGACGTCATCGACCTCTACAACCGCGTCAATGTCGGCGCCACCGTGATCGTCAGGAACTGACGCGAGCGGCTTGCCTCCGCGCCCGCGCTGCGGCAGCCTCGCGCCATGACGCTTCGCCGCAGTCTGGCGCTCGCATTCGCCGCTCTGGCGCTGACCACGCTGTCGCCGCCCGCCATCGATGGCGCAGCGGCACGGCCGCGCGTGGCGAAGACGAGCTTCACCGACGCCGAGATCGCCGACGGCTTCTTCAAGGTTGCCTTCGGCGCCGAGTATCGCCTTGCCGGCCCCTCCGACCGCATCCGCAAGTTCACCGCGCCGGTGCGCGTCGCCATTGACGGCGATAAAAATCCGCGCCGGCGCGCCACGCTTGAAAAAGTCGTGGCCACGATCGGCGCCCGCATCGCGCATCTCGACATCGCCATCGCCGCAGGCAGCGAGACAGCCAACCTCACGGTGACGCTGGCGCGCGACCGCGAGCTGGCCAGCATCATCGAAAAACGCTTCAGCAGGCAGCATGCCCGCGCCATCCGCCGCCGGCTCGATCCGCAATGCCTGTCCGGCTTTCGCCGCAACGAGAATTTCGCCATCGAGCGCGCCGAGGTGATCCTCGCCGTCGATACCGACGACTTCACGTTCCGCGATTGTGCTTATGAAGAAATGCTACAGGCGCTCGGTCCGATCAACGACACCGACACGGTGCCGTGGACGATGTTCAACGACGCCGTGCGCACCGGCACATTCGGCGTCTACGACCAGTTGCTGCTCAACATCCTGTACGATCCGCGCATCCGGCCGGGCATGAGCGCAAGCGAAGTCAAGGCGCTGTTGCCAAAAGTGCTGCCGGAGGTCCGCGCGTTCGTGACCCCGCGCCCCTCCCTCCCCCGCGAGCGGAGGAGTGATTAAGGGTGGGGGCAGACCTTACGCCGTCGCCTGGAACAGTTCGCGGCCGATCAGCATGCGGCGGATTTCGCTGGTACCGGCGCCGATCTCGTAGAGTTTTGCGTCACGCAGCAGGCGGCCCGTGGCATAGTCGTTGATGTAGCCGTTGCCGCCCAGAAGCTGGATGGCGTCGAGCGCGCACTGGGTGGCGCGCTCGGCCGCATAGAGGATAGCGCCGGCGGCGTCCTCGCGCGTGGTCTCGCCGCGGTCGCAGGCTTTCGCCACCGCATAGACGTAAGCGCGCGCGGCGTTCATCGTCGTGTACATATCGGCGACCTTGCCCTGCACCAATTGAAACTCGCCGATCGGCCGGCCGAACTGCTTGCGCTCGTGGACATAGGGCATCACCACGTCGAGGCACGCCTGCATGATGCCGATGGGACCGGCCGCCAGCACCGCGCGCTCGTAGTCGAGACCGGACATCAGCACGTTGACGCCGCGCCCGACCTCACCCAGCACATTCTCCTCCGGCACCTCGCAATCCTCGAACACCAGTTCGCAGGTGTCGGAGCCGCGCATGCCGAGCTTGTCGAGTTTCTGCGCGGTGGAAAATCCCGTCATACCCTTCTCGATCAGGAAGGCGGTGATGCCGCGCGGCCCCGCCGCCGGATCGGTCTTGGCGTAGACCACCAGCGTCTCGGCGATCGGACCGTTGGTGATCCACATCTTGCGGCCGTTGAGCACAAAGCGGTCGCCCTTGCGGTCGGCACGGGTGGCCATCGACACCACGTCCGAGCCGGACCCCGGCTCCGACATCGCCAGCGCCCCGACATGCTCGCCGGAGATCAGTTTCGGCAGATATTTGCGCTTCTGTGCCTCGCTGCCGTTGCGGCGAATCTGGTTGACGCACAGGTTGGAATGGGCGCCGTAGGACAGCCCGACCGAGGCCGAGGCGCGCGAGACTTCCTCCATGGCGATGCAGTGTTCGAGATAGCCGAGGCCGGAGCCGCCGAACTCCTCCTCCACGGTGATGCCGTGCAGGCCAAGCGCGCCCAGCTTCGGCCACAGGTCGCGCGGGAACTGGTTGGTCCTGTCGATCTCGGCGGCGCGGGGGGCAATCTCGGCTTGCGAGAAGTCGCGCACGGTGTCGCGGATGGCGTCGGCGGTTTCGCCGAGGTCGAAGTTGAACGAACGGGGTGCGTTCGGAATCATGGCGTGTCGTACTCCGGCGCGGCCGCCCGGCGCGGCCGCTTGGTGGCGACGACAATGCCATGCCGCAGCCGGCGGGAGAAGGGCTTGTGCCGCAAAGGGGCGGCGGGCGGGATGGCTGGCGCCGCCCGCGCCGCCGCGCTAAAAGCCGCATGCAACCTCTTTGTTTCGCGGCCCGCCGCCGCCTCAGCCCCCCGGAACCGGTCCCCATGACCTCTTCATTGCACGACGATTATTCCGACATCCGTGAGGCGGTCGGCAAACTGTGTTCGCAGTTTCCGGGGGAGTACTGGCGCGCGCTCGACCGCGAGATGGCCTATCCGAAGGCGTTCGTCGATGCGCTGACCGAGTCGGGCTACCTGTCGGTGCTGATCCCGGAGGAATACGGCGGCGCCGGCCTGAAGCTCTCGGCGGCGGCGGCGATCCTCGAGGAGATCCAGCGCGCCGGCTGCAACGGCGGCGCCTGTCATGCCCAGATGTACACCATGGGCGTGCTGCTGCGCCACGGCAGCGAGGCGCAGCGCCGGCAGTGGCTGCCGCGCATCGCCAGCGGCGAACTGCGGATGCAGGCGTTCGGCGTCACCGAGCCGGGCAGCGGCACGGACACCACCTCGCTCAAGACGTTTGCGAAGCGCGACGGCGACACTTACGTCGTTAACGGCCAGAAGATCTGGACCAGCCGCGCCGAATATTCCGACGTCATGGTGCTGCTGGCCCGCACCACGCCGAAGGACGAAGCCAAAAAACGCACCGACGGGCTGTCGGTGTTCATCGTCGACATGCAGGCGGCCAAGGGCAACGGGCTGACCATCCGGCCGATCCGCACCATGATGAACCACTCCACCACGGAGGTGTTCTTCGATCATCTGCGGGTGCCGGCCGAGAACCTGATCGGCGAGGAAGGCAAGGGCTTCCGCTACATCCTCTCCGGCATGAATGCGGAACGCATCCTGATCGCCGCCGAATGCATCGGCGACGCCAAATGGTTCATCGACAAGGCGACCGCTTATGCCCGCGAGCGGGTGGTGTTCGGCCGCCCGATCGGCCAGAACCAGGGCATCCAGTTTCCCATCGCCCGCGCCTACGCCAACATGCGCGCCGCCGAGCTGATGGTACACGAGGCGGCGCACAAGTATGAGGCCGGCGAGGACTGCGGCGCCGAGGCCAACATGGCCAAGATGCTGGCGGCCGACGCCTCGTGGGAGGCGGCCAACGCCGCGCTGCAGACCCATGGCGGCTTCGGCTTCGCCGAGGAATACGACATCGAGCGCAAGTTCCGCGAGACGCGGCTCTATTCGGTGGCGCCGATCTCGACCAACCTGGTGCTGTCCTATCTCGCCGAGCATGTGCTCGGCATGCCGCGCTCGTACTGAAGGCGGGCCGATGCTGCCGCTTGAGGGAACAACCGTCGTCGCCGTCGAACAGGCGGTCGCCGCCCCCTTCTGCACCGCGCGCCTTGCCGACGCCGGCGCCACCGTGATCAAGATCGAGCGGCCGGAGGGCGACTTCGCGCGCGGCTACGACGCCGCCGCCAAAGGCCAGAGCAGCTATTTCGTCTGGCTCAACCGCGGCAAGTCCTCGACCGTGATCGACCTTGCGACCGACGAGGGCCGCAAGGCGCTGGAAGCGCTGATCGCGAAGGCCGACGTGCTGGTGCAGAACCTGAAGCCCGGCGCGATGGACAAGCTCGGCTTTTCGCTGACCCGCCTGCGCAAGGACTACCCGGCGCTCGTCTGCTGCACCATCTCCGGCTATGGCGACGAGGGGCCGTATGCGCAGCGCAAGGCCTATGACCTGCTGATCCAGGCCGAAAGCGGCCTTGCCTCGATCACCGGCGGCCCGGACAGCGCCTCGCGCGTCGGCCTCTCCATCGTCGATATCGCCACCGGCGCCACCGCCCATGCCGCCATCCTCGAAGCCCTGATCGCGCGCGGCCGCTCGGGCCAGGGCGCCGACATCCGCGTATCGATGTTCGACGTGATGGCCGACTGGCTGACGGTGCCGCTGCTCAATGCCGAATCCGGCCACCCGCCGCAGCGCATGGGGCTGGCGCATCCCTCGATCGCGCCCTACGGCGTGTTCCGCTCGAAGGACGGCAAGGACATCCTGATCTCGATCCAGAGCGAGCGCGAATGGAAGGTGCTGTGCGCCAAGGTGCTGGGGCAGCCGGACCTGCCCGACGATCCGCGGCTTGCCAGCAATGTCGAGCGGGTGCGCCACCGCGCGCTGACCGACCAAATCGTCGGCGAGGCGTTTGCCGCGCTGACCCGCGACGAACTGCTGCACGGCCTCGATGCGGCCCAGATCGCCTTCGCCGAGGTCAACACCATGGCCGACCTCTCGGCACACCCGCATCTGCGCCGCATCACGGTCGCCACCCCGGCCGGCGAGGTCGCCTATCCCGCGCCGGCGCCGATCGTCGTCGGCGAGGCCCGCCGCTACGGCCGGGTGCCGGCGATCGGCGAGGCCACCACAAAGGACCAGCCATGACCGCCACCCTCGACATCGGACACCTGCGGCAGTGGATCGGCCGCACCGAGCAAGCCTCCGACGCCGTAACAGTGCAACTCGTCAAGGCGTTGCGGGCCACGCTGTTCATGGAGCCGGGCACGCCGCAGGCGGGCGAGGCGGCGCCGCTCACCGCGCACTGGTGCCTGGCGCAGCCGGTGGCGCCGATGGCGGC
>JBARWE010000008.1:0-2557 GCA_049646625.1 Xanthobacteraceae bacterium | reverse complement strand
CATTTCAGCGGTGAAGGCGTTCATCCGCTCCGGGCGGTTGAGGGTCAGGATGCGCCAGGCGCCGCGGTTGTCCACCAGGATCGTCGTCATCTGCCCTCCCTGCCGGGTGCGTGTCGCCGCACACTTTTGCGAAAACGAACTATGCTCTCCGCAGCCGATCGCAGGGGCGGCGGAGCGCGCCCGGAGCCGCTGATACCGGGCCTGTCGCCTCTTGAATTGAACGGGCGGTCAGTTAATCATTAGCGCAAGCGCGTGGCCTGTCAACGCTCGGTGACGGGCAAGTGTGGCGCAGAACGAAAATGATGGAAAGCCGCGATCGCGCATGCCGGAGGATGCTATGACCATCACGCTGCAAAGCCTTGTCCGCGACCATTTTGTCGTGCCCGAAGGCCCGTTGGCCGACATCAGGAGCGCGGTTGATGGCCGCGTGGTGGCGCGGATCGGGAGCGGGGGCCTCGATGTCGCCGGCATGGTGGCGCATTCCCGCGGTGTCGGCGGCCCGGCGCTGCGCGCGCTGACGTTCCATCAGCGCGCCGATATTCTGCGCGCCCTGGTGGCGCATCTGAACGCGCACAAGGCCGAACTTTACGAACTGGCCGGCGATACCGGCGCGACGCGGCGCGACAACGCCATCGATATCGACGGCGGCATCGTCACCATGGCGGCCTACGCCTCGCGCGGCCGGCGCGAATTGCCGGATACGCCGTTCGTCGTCGAGGGCGACGTCGAGAGCCTGTCGAAGGGCGGCAATTTCGTCGGTGCGCATATTCTGACGCCGCTGCACGGCGTCGCCGTGCATATCAACGCCTTCAATTTTCCGTGCTGGGGCCTTCTGGAAAAGTTCGCGCCGGCCTTTCTCGCCGGCGTGCCGGTGATCGCCAAGCCGGCGACGGCGACGGCCTACGTCACCGAGGCGCTGGTGCGGCTGATGCACGGCTCCGGGCTGTTGCCGGCGGGCAGCCTGCAACTGATCTGCGGCGGCGTCGGCGATCTGTTCGATCATCTCGACGGTCAGGACGTGATCGCCTTCACCGGCTCGATTGCCACCTCGGAAGAGTTGCGCCGCCATCCGGCGATCGCCCGGCATTCGATCCGCTTCACCGCCGAACGCGACAGCCTCAACGCCATCGTGCTGGGTGCGGACGTGACGGCGGAGATGCCGGAATACGAGTTGTTCCTGCGCGAGACGGTGCGCGAGATGACCGCCAAAACCGGGCAGAAATGCACCGCGATCCGCCGCATCCTGGTGCCGCGTGCCCGTACGCCGGAGGTGATCGCGCAGCTTGCGGCCCGGCTGGCCGAGGTCAGGCTCGGCGACCCGCGCCGCGACGACAAGGCGATGGGGCCGCTGGTCAGCCTGGCTCAGCGCGAGGCGGTGCGCGCCGCGATCGGGCGGTTGCAGACCGAAGCCGACATCGTGTTCGGCGATGCTCTCGCATGCGCGGGCGAGGGCATCGACACGGAGAGCGGTGCCTATATGGCGCCGGTGCTGCTCAGCGCCCGTGACAGTGCCTCGGCGCGGCGCGTCCACGACACCGAGGCATTCGGCCCGGTTGCCACGGTGCTTGCCTATGACGACATCGAGCAGGCGATCGATCTGGTGCGGCGCGGCGAAGGCAGCCTCGTCGCCTCCGTCGTCACCGCCGACCGCGATCTGGGGCGCGCCTTCGTGCTCGGGCTGGCGCCGTACCATGGCCGTATCCTGGTGCTCGACCGCGACTGCGGCAAGGAGTCGACCGGGCACGGCTCGCCGCTGCCGATGCTGCTGCATGGCGGCCCCGGCCGCGCCGGCGGCGGCGAGGAACTGGGCGGCTTGCGCGCCGTCCACCACTACATGCAGCGCACCGCGGTGCAGGCATCGCCCGCGCAACTGGTCGCGCTCACCGGCAACTGGATCAAGGGTGCGCCAGCTCCGCTGGCCGCTATGCATCCGTTCAAGCTCGACTTTGATCACCTGAAGATCGGCGACACGGTGGAGACGGAAAGCCGCACCATCACGCTCGACGATATCGAGCATTTCGCCCATTTCACCGGCGATACCTTCTACGCCCACATGGACGAGGCGGCGGCCAAGGCCAACCCGTTCTTTCCCGGCCGGGTCGCGCACGGCTACCTGATCCTGTCGTTTGCCGCCGGGCTGTTCGTCGATCCGCCGCCGGGGCCGCTGCTCGCCAATTACGGCCTCGACAACCTGCGTTTCCTGAAGCCCGTATCGCCGGGTGACGCCATCCGGGTGCGGCTGACGGTGAAGCACAAGGCGCCGGCGCGACGTCCGGAATACGGCGAGGTGCGCTGGGACGTCGAGGTGACGAACCAGAACGCCGAGACGGTAGCACGCTACGAACTGCTGACCATGAGCGCGCGGCCCGCGTGAAGCGGGCTTGATCGGCGCCGCCAACGGGGGTGGAATGCGCTGCCCTTCCCGAGGGGCGCGAATCCCGTCCTGCGCAGGTGCTCATGAGAAATTTCCATTTCCCCGGCCGCTCGACGGTGCACGCCATGAACGCCATGGTGGCGGCCTCGCACCCGCTTGCCGCGCTGACCGCGCTCGACATGC
>JBARWE010000007.1:0-17509 GCA_049646625.1 Xanthobacteraceae bacterium | reverse complement strand
GACCGACGTGGCGCGTGTCACCGAGTCGATCGCCCGGCAGGTGATCGACGCCTATTTCGACCGGCTCGGCCAGGAGCGTCCGCCCGGCGTCGCCGAGCGTGTCATCGCCGGCGCGGTCGGCGGCACCGCGGCCGACCTTCTTGCCGCCCAGCTCCTGACCGCGGACGGCCTGTCGCGGCTCTTCGACGGCGGCCGCATCGAGGCGCTGCCGGAGACCCCGGCGCTCACCGGCCTGCCGCGGCTGTCCGATCTCGACCTCGGCGATGCCGGCGCGCTGTTCGGCCGGCTGCACCTGATCACGCCGGTCGAGATGTCGATCCGCATCGGCAGCGGCGCGCGCGATGCAGATGCCGCGATCCGCCTGCATCTCGACGGCCACGGCTGGCGGCTGTCGGCGCTCACGCTGCCGCGGGCACGGCTCGCCGAACTGATCGCGCGGCTGCCAACAAGGTCTAGTCGGTAAACACCACCGTCTTGCCGCCGTTCAGGATGACACGATCCTCAAGGTGATAGCGGATCGCCCGCGCCAGCACGCGGCGCTCGATGTCGCGCCCCTTGCGGATCAGATCGTCGGGAGTGTCGCGGTGGCTGATGCGCTCGACGTCCTGATCGATGATCGGCCCCTCATCGAGCGCGCTGGTGACATAATGCGCGGTCGCGCCGATCAGCTTGACGCCGCGGGCATGGGCCTGGTGATAGGGCTTCGCGCCCTTGAAACCGGGCAGGAACGAGTGGTGGATGTTGATGCAGCGCCCCGATAGCGCGCGCGCAAGATCATCCGACAACACCTGCATGTAACGCGCGAGCACGACGAGGTCGGCGCCGCTGTCGATAATCATCCGCAACAATTCCGCTTCCTGCTCGCGCTTGGTTTCGCGCATCACCGGCAGGTAGTGGAAGGGAATATCGCCGAAATCGACGCTGTTATAGATGTGCCGCGGATGGTTGGCGACGATCGCGGCCGGCACCATCGGCAGTTCGCCGGTGCGCCAGCGGTAAAGCAGATCGACGAGGCAATGATCGAACTTCGACACCAGCAGCATGACGCGGCGGCGCGCGGCGCGCTCGCGGATCTGCCAGTCGATGCGGAAACGCCCGGCGATGTCGGAAAAGCCGTTGCGCAGCGCCGCCAGCGCCACCGGCGTTGCGACCGCCTCGAACACCACCCGCATGAAAAAACGCCCGGTCTCGACGTCATTGTACTGCTGCGCGTCGAGAATGTTCTGGCCGTTGTCGAACAGAAAGGCTGAGACCGCCGCAACCAGGCCGGGCCGGTCGGGACAGGACAAGGTTAAAACGAACTGATGATCGGGCATGATAATGAGCGCGGGTTTACGACTGCACGCTCTATCCCGCATCGCGCCGGCGGCGGCAAGAGGCGGGCCGAATATTCCGCGCCACGGACGACGCCGCCTGGTTCGCGGCCGAGGGCCGCACAGGGCTTGCCAGCACCACGGCGATCGACCACAATCGGTGTCAATCGATGCCCCCGGCGACGTGGAACGGAGACGTTTTGCGCCGCCGTCAGGGTCTTCGCAATGACAATATCAACATGCGGTCGCGCTCAGCGGCCGCCTACAGGCTCAATCAAGGAGGGAGACATCCATGCGTAAACTTATTCTGGCGACCGCATTGTCGCTGCCGCTGCTGGCCGGGCCGGCGCTGGCACAGGACACGCTGAAGATCGGCTATATCGATCCGCTGTCCGGCGGCGGCGCCAGCGTCGGCGAGATCGGCCTGAAAACCTTCCAGCTTCTTGCCGACGAAGTGAATGCCAAGGGCGGCATCCAGGGCCAGAAGATGGAGATCGTGCCGCTCGACAACAAGACCAACCCGCAGGAAAGCCTGATCCAGCTTCAGAAGGCGATCGACTCAGGGGTGCGCTATGTCACCCAGGGCAACGGCTCCGCCGTGGCCGGCGCGCTGTCGGACGCGGTCACCAAGCACAATGCCCGCAACCCCGGCAAGGAAGTGCTGTACTTCAACTACGCCGCGGTCGACCCGAGCCTGACCAACGAGAAGTGCAGCTACTGGCACTTCCGGTGGGACGCCAACTCCGACATCAAGATGCAGGCGCTCACCAGCTATATGAAGGACAAGAAGGACATCAAGAAGGTCTACCTGATCAACCAGGACTACTCCTTCGGCCAGTCGGTGCGCAGCCAGGCCCGCAAGATGCTGGGCGAGAAGCGCGCCGACATCGAGATCGTCGGCGACGAACTGCACCCGCTTTTGAAGATCACCGATTTTGCGCCCTACATCGCCAAGATCAAGGCTTCCGGTGCCGACACGGTGATCACCGGCAACTGGGGCCAGGACTTCGCCCTGCTGCTCAAGGCCGCGGCTGACGCCGGCCTCAAGGTCAACTGGTACACCTATTACGCCGGCGGCACCGGCGGCCCCACCGCCGTCAAGCAGACCGGCCTCGACCATCAGGTGTTCCAGGTGAGCGAGGGTGTCGCCAACGGCGGCGCCCCGGCGGCGATCGAAGCCGAGAAGGCGCTGCGCACCAAGTACGACATCGGCAACTTCTACCCCCGCGCCTTCAACCAGATCCGCATGCTGGTCGCGGCCGCCGACAAGGCCAAGTCCACCGATCCGGTAAAGGTCGCGGCGGCGCTTGAGGGCCTTGAGTTCGATGTGCTCAACGGCGGCAAGGGCTTCATGCGCAAGGACGACCACCAGTTCTTCCAGCCGATCTACATCTCCTCGTTCGGCAGCCTCGCCGACAAGTCGATGTTCGACGAGGAGCACACCGGCTGGGGCTGGAAGGTCGAAGCCAAGATCGACACGCCGCAGACCATGGTGGGCACCACCTGCAAGATGAAGCGGCCGTAAGGCGCAACGGAGTTATCGACAACGGCCCTGCCCTTCGGAGCAAGGCCGTTGTCGCCTCTTTGGCGGTCGGCGGCGGCTTCATGCAAGCCGCCAGCCTGCCGCCGGCCAGGACGGCTAACCCGTACGCTTCGTAGACTGCCGGAGAGTGGCGAAGTGCCGGCGGGACGTGCCTTCCCTGAACGGCACACATTTACAACTGAAACCAACAGGCGGTTGGCCAGTGCTTGAACTGATCGTCATATCGACCCTCAATGGCGTGCTGTTCGGCATGCTGTTGTTTCTGCTGTCGAGCGGCCTCACCATCATCTTCAGCATGCTGGGTGTGCTGAACTTCGCCCACGCCAGCTTCTACATGCTGGGGGCGTTCTTCGGCTTCCAGATCACCCGATGGATCGGCTTCTGGCCGGCGCTGATCATCGCGCCGCTGTTGGTCGGCGGCATCGGCATGGCGGTCGAGCGCTACGGCCTGCGCAATACCCACAAGCACGGCCATGTCGCCGAACTGCTGCTGACCTTCGGCCTTGCCTACGTCATCGAGGAAATCGTCCAGCTCATCTGGGGCAAAGGTCCGATGGACTTCCGGGTGCCGGCGGCGCTCGACTTCCCGGCCTTCACGATCTTCTCGACCAATTACCCGGCCTACAAGATGTTCATGCTGCTGATCTCGGTGGCAATCTTCATCGCGCTCCTGACCGTGCTCAAGCGCACCCGCATCGGCCTGATCGTGCAGGCGGCGCTGACCCACCCGCACATGGTTGGCCACCTCGGCCATAACGTCGGGCAGGTGTTCATGCTGGTGTTCGGTGTCGGCACCGCGCTCGCCGCGATCGCCGGCGTGATCGCCGGCCCGGCGCTGGTGACGCAGTCCGACATGGCGACGCTGCTCGGCCCGATCCTGTTCGTGGTCGTGGTGGTCGGCGGACTCGGCTCGCTGTCCGGCGCGTTCTTCGCCTCGCTGCTGATCGGCCTGGTGCAGACCTTCGCGGTGTCGATGAACGGCTCGCTGGCCAGCCTGTTCGGGCCGCTCGATCCTTCGATCGGGCCGTCGCTGCTGACCGACGTGTGGAACGTCACCGTCGCCCAGATCGCGCCGATCCTGCCCTATCTGCTGCTGGTGCTGATCCTGATCGTCCGCCCGCTGGGCCTGATGGGGACGCGCGAAACATGAGTGAAACAGCAATCGCCACCGGCCGCGCCGGCAACCTGCGCTTCTATGGCATCTGGATCGCCGCCGCCATCGGGCTTGTGGTGCTGCCGCTGGTGTTTTCCTCCGGCGGCTCGCTCACCACTTTCAGCCTGATCGGCATCTCGATCATCTTCGCACTATCCTACAACATCCTGCTCGGCCAGACCGGCCTGCTCTCGTTCGGCCACGCCGTCTATTACGGCCTCGGCGGCTTCCTCGCGATCCATGGCATGAACGTCATCGCCGGTCACGAATGGCCGATCCCGCTGCCGTTCGTGCCGCTGATCGGCGGCTTTGCCGGGCTGTTCTTCTCCATCATCCTCGGCTGGGTCTCGACCCAGCGCGCCGGCACCGTGTTCGCGATGATCTCGCTCGGGGTCGGCGAGTTGGTGGCCTCCTCGGCGCTGATCCTGCGCTCGTTCTTCGGCGGCGAGGCCGGCATCACCACCAACCGCACCGATCTGCCCGCCTTCTTCGGCTACAACTTCGGGCCGCAGATCCAGATCTACTACCTGATCGCCGCCTGGGTGCTGATCTCCACGATCGCCATGTACGCGCTGACGCGCACGCCCCTCGGGCGCATCTGCAACGCCGTGCGCGACAATCCCGAGCGCGTGCAGTTCATCGGCTACGACACCCATGTCGTGCGCTACCTCGCATTCTGCTTCGCCGGCTTCTTCGCCGGCATCGCCGGCGCGCTGGCGGCGATCAACTTCGAGATCGCTAACTCCGCCTATCTCGGCCTGGTGCAGTCGGGCGTGGTGCTGTTCGCCACCTTCATCGGCGGCGTCGCCTATTTCTTCGGCCCGATCCTCGGCGCCATCTTCGTCACCTATCTGCAACTCGGGCTGACCGACCTGACCGCGGTGTGGCAGCTCTATTTCGGCATCATCTTCATCGGCATCGTGATGTTCGCCCCCGGCGGCATCGCCGGCCTGATCATGATGCACCGCCCGCTGGCGCGCGGCGGCACGCTGTCGATGCTGCTGCCGGCCTACCTGACGGCGGCGCTGCCGACGCTGGCGCTGGCCTGCGGCGTGATCCTGATCATCGAAATCATCTCGCGCTATGTGGTGCATGCCGACGCCAACACCATCGTGCATATTCTCGGCATCCCGTTCGACACCAGCCAGCCCACGACCTGGGTCGTCGCCGTGGTGCTCACCCTGGGCGGATACGCCGTCGCCCGCATCACCTGGCGCCGCATCGTCGCCGCCTGGGACCGCGCCGCGACCGCCGCACGCGACAAGGGGCACCTGGCATGAGCGCCGCCATCGAAATCAATGCCGTCAACAAAAGTTTCGGCAACACGCACATCATCCGTAACCTCAATTTGCGCATCGAGCAGGGCGAGCGTCACGCCATCATCGGCCCCAACGGCGCTGGCAAGTCGACCACCTTCAATCTGGTCAGCGGCTACATCGTGCCGACCTCGGGCGAGGTGCGGCTCAACGGCGAGGTGATCTCCGGGCTGTCGCCGTTCCAGATCAACCGGCGCGGCCTGTCGCGTTCGTTTCAGGTGACGAACGTGTTCGGCCGCATGTCGGTGTGGGAGAACGTGCGCTGCGCGGTGCTGTGGGCGACCGGCCACCGCTATGCCTTCTGGAAGAACGTCGACAAGCTGCCGGAGGTGCGCGAGCGCACCAAAGCCATCCTCGAAGAGATCAACCTGTTTTCCCGACGCGAGGTGCCGGCCAGCCTCCTGACCTATGCCGAACTGCGCGCGCTGGAGATCGGCATCACCATCGCCAGCGGCGCCAACGTCATCCTGCTCGACGAGCCGACCGCCGGCATGAGCCGCGCCGAGACCGAGCGCGCGGTGGAACTGATCCGCCGTCTCAGCGAGGGTCGCACACTGGTCATCGTCGAACACGACATGAGCGTGGTGTTCGGCCTCGCCGATCGCATCTCGGTGCTGGTCTACGGCCAGATCATCGCCTCCGGAACGCCTGAGGAGATCCGCGGCAACCCCAAGGTCAAGGAAGCCTATCTCGGCGAGGAGGCCCACTGATGCTGGAAGTCGAGGACCTGCACGCCTACTACGGCAAGAGCCACATTCTGCAGGGCGTCAACATGCACATCGACGCCGGCGAGGTGGTGAGCCTGCTCGGCCGCAACGGGGTCGGCCGCTCCACCACCGTCAAGGCCATTATGGGCGAGGTCGTGCCGCACGGCATCGTGCGCTTCAAGGGTCAGAACATCGCCGGCCTGCCGAACTACCGGATCGCCCATCTGGGTCTCGGCTATGTGCCGGAGAACCGCGACATCTTTCCCGGCCTCACGGTGCGCCAGAACCTGCTGCTCGGCATCAAGGACATCCGCAAGCCGGGGCGCTGGAAACTCGACGACATGCTGGAGATGTTTCCGAACCTGAAAGCGCGGGCCGACACCGAAGCCGGCGTACTGTCGGGCGGCGAAAAGCAGATGCTCACCACCTGCCGCACGTTGATGGGCGACCCCGAGCTGATCATGATCGACGAGCCGACCGAGGGGCTGGCGCCGCTGATCGTGCAGCAGGTCGGCGAACTGATCGCCCGCATCGCCGCCGCCGGCGTCGCCATCCTGCTGGTCGAGCAGAAGCTGTCGATCGCGCTGAAGATTTCGCATCGCGTCTACATCATGGGCCACGGCCGCATCGTGTTCGAGGGCACGCCGGCCGAACTCAAGGCCAACGAGACCGTGCGGAAGGAATGGCTGGAGGTATGAGGCGGCGCGGCGTCCTTGTCCGTTGCCGTCATTGCCGGGCATAGCCCGTCGAAGACGGGCGTGAACGCCATTTTTACCCGGCAATCCATCCTTTCGCGAAAAGATGGATGCGCGGATCAAGTCCGCGCATGACGATCGCTCCGGGGTCGTCGCCGGGAGTGGCAGCCGCGGATTGCGCGACACGTTCTATTTCTCGTAGCGGCTCAGCCGCTCAAGATCGACGATGGTGATGCCGCCATATTCGAGCCGCAACAGCCCCTCCTTCTCCAGCGTCTTGAGGCACTGGTTGGCGCTCTGCCGCGAGATGCCGGACAGCGCCCCGATCTCCTCCTGGGTGATGTCGAGATGGCGCGCCGATTCCGGGTACAGGATCGGGTTGAACAACGATGCGATGCAGCGGGCGACGCGCGCGGTCGGCCCCAGCATGCGGTCGTATTCCAGAAGCCCGATGAAGTGGCCGATCCGCTCGTTGAGCTGCGCCACCAGAAAGCGGTTGAACCCGACGCTGTTCTCGAACAGCCACAGGAAGGTGGTGCGGTCCATCAGCGCCACCCGGCTGTCGCGCAGTGCCACCGCGTCGTAGCGTCGCGGCTCGTTCTTGAGCACCGAGCCTTCGCCGAACCAGGCGCCGGCGGTGAGGCCGGTAAAGGTGGTGGCCTTGCCCGAGCGCGCCACCGTGCCGATCCGCACCAGCCCGCTGACCACGCCGGTCCAGTAGTCCAGCAGGTCGCCGCGCATGCAGATCAGTTCGTTGGCGGCAAAGGCGCGCTCCGAAATGCCGGCGCGCGCCACCTCGGCCTCCCGCTCGGTGAGGTCCGGCGCCCATATCGCGATGCGCTTGAGATGATCGGCGGCAATCATGATCCCGAAACTAGTGGTCCAGTCCTTACGCTCGTATCCCGTCCGGCAACCGGTGCACCGGATGTGGGGATTCAACACGCGCGGACGGATGCGGCGCGAATGTCGTATCCGGCCCCTCAAGCGTTTCGCCTGCCGGCTCCGGCAAGCCCGCATGCGGATGGATCGAGGATTGCCTACTCAATTGTCGCGCGCAAGACATTTCAAAGCGTCGCTTTATCATATGGATGAGCAGGTCGTCGGGGGGCACCGGGCGAAACCGGAGGGCGCTCCTTGCCGCATCCGTCGCCGGCTCCGCCTTTTGACCCGCTTGGCGGCACCGCGATTTGCGGGCAAAATCTGCACAGCGAACGGGCCGGACAAAGCCCGCAGCTACGGAACCGGCGAAGAGCGTGCAAACGCCGCCACAGGAGGGACGTTCGTGGACGACGCATTGGAGGTGCGGCAGGTTTCACTACGCTTCGGCGGGGTGCGTGCGCTGACCGACGTCAGCTTCTCGATCCGCGAAGGCGAGCTGTTTTCGATCATCGGCCCCAACGGCGCCGGCAAAACCTCGATCGTCAACTGCATCTCCGGCCGCTACCACCCGACCGAAGGCAAATTGTTCTATCGCGGCCGCGACATCACCGGCCTGCCGCCCAACGCCCGCGCCGCGCTCGGCATCGGCCGCACCTTCCAGAACCTCGCCCTGTTCCACCACATGAGCGTGCTCGACAACATCATGGTCGGCCGCCACCACCTGCTGAAGAACAATTTTCTCACCGGCGCGCTGTACTGGCTGAGCGGCGCCCGCAAGGAGGAGCTGGAGCATCGCCGCAAGGTCGAGGAGATCATCGACTTCCTCGACCTGCAACCGGTGCGCAAGGCGACCGCCGGCACCCTCTCCTACGGCCTGCGCAAGCGCGTCGAACTCGCCCGCGCGATGGCGCTGGAGCCGAAGCTGATCCTGCTTGACGAGCCGATGGCCGGCATGAACCTCGAAGAGAAGGAGGACATGGCCCGCTACATCGTCGATCTCAATGAAGAGTACGGGATGACGGTGGTGATGATCGAGCACGATATGGGCGTGGTGATGGACATCTCCCATCGCGTCGTGGTGCTCGATTTCGGCAAGAAGATCGCCGAGGGCGACCCGTCCGCGGTGCTGGCCGATCCGCACGTCAAGCGCGCCTATCTCGGCGAGGAGGACGAGGCGCTCAGCGACCCCGACGACGCGCCGCCCGCGATGGAGGCCAGCGCATGAACCGGCAGCCCGCTTTCGACTACCACGCCCGTGCCGCACAAGCGCTGACCTTCCCGAAACTGCTGCGGCTCAACGCCCGCGAGCACGGCGGCGAGGTGGCGCTGCGCGAAAAGGATTTCGGCCTGTGGCGGCCACGCACCTGGGAAACCTACCAGGCGCGCACCCGCGATTTCGCGCTCGGCCTCATCGAACTCGGCATCAAGGCCGGCGACGTCATCGGCATCATCGGCGATAACCGGCCCGACTGGGTGGCGGCGGAGATCGCCGCCCACGCCATCGGCGCCATGAGCCTCGGCATGTACCGCGACGCGCTCGACGACGAGGTCGCCTATCTCTTGACCTACGGCGAAGCCAAGGTGGTGTTCACCGAGGACGAGGAGCAGGTCGACAAGCTGATCGGCCTTGGCGAGCGCATCCCGCATGTCCGCCACATCGTCTATTCCGACCCGCGCGGCATGCGCAAATACGACGACCCGCGGCTGATAACCGCCGAACAACTGGCCGAGACGGGGCGCGCCCGCGCCGCCCGCGAGCCGGACCTCTACGACCGCCTGGTCGATGCCACCGACCCGGAGGCGGTGGCGGTGCTGTGCACCACCTCGGGCACCACGTCCAATCCGAAGCTGGCGATGCTGTCGGCCGGCGCGATCCTGCGCCATTGCGCCACCTATCTCACCTTCGATCCCAAGGGGCCGGACGACGAATACGTCTCGGTGCTGCCGCTGCCATGGATCATGGAGCAGATCTATGCGCTCGGCATGGGGCTTCTGTCGCGGATGAAAATCAACTTCGTCGAAGAACCCGAGACGATGATGAACGATTTCCGCGAGATCGCGCCGACCTTCGTGCTGTTCGCGCCGCGCATCTGGGAGGCGCTGGCCGCCGACGTGCGCGCCCGCGTGATGGACGCCACCGTCCTGAAGCAGAAACTCTACGACGTCGGCATGAAGACGGGCCTCGCCGCGCTGGAGCACGGCAACCGCTCGGCCGTCGCCGATATGCTGCTGTTCCGCGCGCTGCGCGACCGCCTCGGCTTCACGCGGCTGACTTCGGCCGCGACCGGCGGCGCCGCGCTCGGCCCCGATACCTTCAAGTTCTTCCGCGCCATGGGCGTGCCGCTGCGCACGCTGTACGGCCAGACCGAACTGCTCGGAGCCTACACGCTGCACAAGGCCGAGCACGTCGATCCCGACACCACCGGCGTGCCGATGGCCGACGACATCGAAATCCGCATCGATGCCCCGGACGCCAACGGCGTCGGCGAGATCGTGGTGCGCCACCCCAACATGTTCCTCGGCTACTACAAGAACCCGGAAGCCTCGAAGGCCGATATGCATGACGGCTGGATGCATTCGGGCGATGCCGGCTACTTCAACGACAATAAGGAACTGGTGGTCATCGACCGTATCCAGGATCTGGCCGAGACCGCGCAGGGCCATCGCTTCTCGCCGATGTATGTCGAGAACAAGCTGAAATTCTCGCCCTTCATCGCCGAGGCCGTGGTGCTCGGCGCGGGGCGCGACTACCTCGCCGCGATGATCTGCATCCGGTTTTCGATCGTGTCGAAATGGGCCGAGCGCAACCGCATCGCGTTTACCACCTATTCCGACCTCTCCGCGCGGCCGGAGGTTTACGAGCTGCTGCGCAAGGAGGTCGAAACCGTCAACGCGACGCTGCCGCCGGCGCAGCGCATTTCGAAATTCCTGCTGCTCTACAAGGAACTCGACGCCGACGACGGCGAACTGACGCGCACGCGAAAGGTGCGGCGCAGCGTCATCAATGAGAAATATGCGACGATCATCGATGCGATCTATGCCGGCAAGCCGGCGATCGACATCGACACCGTGATCCGCTTCCAGGACGGCACCACGCAACGCATCCGCACCACGCTGAAGGTGGTCGATCTCGGCCTCGGCGCGACGATCGCGGAGGCCGCGGAATGAGGAGGCGTCACGTCCTTTGTCATGGCCGGGCTTGTCGCGGCCATCCACGTCTTCACGGTTGCTCGGCAAAAGAGACGTGGATGCCCGCGACAAGCGCGGACATGACGGCTATGGGTGCAAGGAAACTGCCGCGATGAACACCCAGCTTCTGATCCAGCTTCTGGTCAACGGCCTCGTCGTCGGCACGCTGTACGGCGTGGTCGCGATGTCGTTCGTGCTTATCTACAAGGCGACCCAGGTCGTCAACTTCGCACAAGGCGAATTGCTGCTGGTCGGCGCCTGGGTGTGCTGGGCGCTGATGATCAAGTACCAGGTGCCGTTCTACCTGGCGATGCCGATCACCATGGTGTTCATGTTCATCTTCGGCATTCTGGTGCAGTTGGTGTTCATGCGCCCGATGATCGGCGAGCCGATTATTTCCGTGATCATGGTGACGATCGCGCTGTCCACCGTGTTGCAGGCGGCGATGAAGTGGATTTTCGGCGTCAACCCGCAGCCGTTCCCGCAGGTGTTCGCCAGCCAGTCGGTGGATGTGCTCGGATTGCAGATCCAGACCGTCTACATCATGAGCCTGATCGTCTCGGTGGCGATGATCGCCGGCATGGCGTGGTTCTTCCAGGCCTCCAAGCACGGCCTGGCGATGCGCGCCACCGCCTTCGACCAGCAGGTGGCGCAGTCGCTCGGCATCTCGGTGAAAAGCGTGTTCGCAATGTCGTGGGCGATCTCGGCCACGGTGTCGGCAGTCGCCGGCGTCGTCGTCGCCGTGGTCAACGGCGTATCGTCGGGACTGTCGATCTACGGCATCAAGGTGTTTCCGGCGACCATCCTGGGCGGCCTCGATTCGATCGGCGGCGCGGTGCTCGGCGGCATCATCATCGGACTACTGGAGAACTTCGCGCAGTTCATCGACGGCGAATATCTCCACTGGGGCAACCTCTATGAGGTGGCGCCGTTCTACGTTCTGATCATCATCCTGATGATCAAGCCTTACGGGCTGTTCGGCACCAAAGACATCGAGCGGATCTAACGCATGATCACCGAAAAGTGGGTACCGGTTTTCGAAAGCGATCATGCTCCTGAAATGAAGCGCATGGACATGACTCAAACCAAACATTGCGGGTCGTAGCGCGATGGCCAGTTCGCTTATCCCCGCCGGTGACTTCCGCACCTCCTACGCGGCCGACACCACCATCTTCCCGACGGTAACGAGCCGCAACTTCGCTATTGCCGGGGTGGCGCTGTGCGCGCTCGCGCCCTTCGCGCTCAACGACTACTGGATGAGCATGCTGATCGCCATCGGCATTTACGGCATCGCTGCGCTCGGCCTCAACGTGCTGCTCGGCTTCACAGGCCAGATCTCGATCGGTCACGCCGCGTTCTTCCTGTTCGGCGCCTTCACCTCGGCCTATCTGTCCTCGAAGATGGGCGTGCCGGCGTTCTTCGCGATTCCCCTGTCGGGCCTCGTCACCGCGCTGGTCGGTCTCATCTTCGGCCTGCCGGCGGCACGGCTGAAGGGCCTCTATCTCGCCATCGCAACGCTTGCCGCGCAGTACATCCTGCTCGACTTCTTCGCCCGCGCCGAGTGGTTCTCCGGCGGTTCGGTGCCGGCCACCGCCGAGCCGTTCGCGATCTTCGGCTACACCTTGGCCGGCGACCACCAGTATTTCTACGTCGTGCTCGCCTATGTCGTGGTGTCGTTCCTGCTCGTCACCAACATGATGCGCACGCGCGACGGCCGCGCCCTGATCGCGGTGCGCGACCATTATCTCTCCGCCGAGATCATGGGCATCAACTTAACCTATTACCGCACGCTGTCGTTCGGGATCGCTGCGTTCTTCGCCGGCATCGGCGGCGCGCTCTACGCGCATTACCAGTTGGTGGTGTCCTACGAAGGGTTCGGCATCGAGCGCTCGGTGCTGTTTCTCGCCATGGTCATCATCGGCGGGCTTGGCTCGGTGATGGGCACGCTGATGGGCACCGCCTTCGTCGTGCTGTTGCCGGAGGCGATGGAGTGGGTGTCGGCGGCGTTGCGCGGTGGCATCATCGATCAGACGCTCGGCCTGAAGAACAACATCACCTTCATGCGTGAGATTGCGATCGGCGCCATCATCATCGCGTTCCTGGTGTTCGAACCCGACGGGCTGGCGCATCGCTGGCATCAGATCAAGGCATACTGGAAGTTCTACCCGTTCTCGCACTAACGCGGGGCGGACCCGACAACAGGTTTCAAGAGGCAACAGGAGGAAGACCCATGAAAATCACCACCCTGCTCGGCAGCGCGGCGCTCGCACTGGTGCTCGGTGCCAGCGGCGCGTTTGCCCAATCGGCCATTCGGATCGGCCACCTCGCCGACTATTCGGGCGGCACCTCCGACGTCGGCACGCCGTATGGCCAGGCCGTCGCCGACGCCTTCGCCTGGATCAACAAGAACGGCGGCATCAACGGCACCAAGGTCGATATCGACACCGTCGACTACGGCTATCAGGTGCCGCGCGCCATCGCCCAATACAAGAAGTGGACCGGCTCCGACAAGGTCGCCGCGATCATGGGCTGGGGCACCGCCGACACCGAAGCGCTGACCGGCTTCGTCGCGCAGGACAAGATTCCGTTCCTGTCGGCCTCCTATGCCGGGCAGTTGACCGACCCGACCGGCGCCGCCGGCAAGGCCAAGGCCGCGCCCTACAACTTCTTCTACGGCCCGAGCTACTCCGACGCGCTGCGCGCCGAACTGACCTGGGCGGCGGAAGACTGGAAGGCCAAGGGCAAGGCGGGCGCGCCGAAGTTCGTCCACATGGGCGCTAACCACCCCTACCCCAACGCTCCGAAGGCGGCGGGCGAAGCGCTCGCCAAGGAGCTTGGCTTCGAGGTGCTGCCGCCCTTGGTGTTCGCGCTCACCCCCGGCGACTACAGCGCGCAGTGCCTCAGCCTGAAAAGCTCCGGCGCCAACTACGCCTATCTCGGCAACACCGCCGCCTCGAATATCTCGGTGATCAAGGCGTGCAAGACCGCCGGCGTCGAGGTGCAGTTCCTCGGAAACGTCTGGGGCATGGATGAGAATGCCGCCAAGGCGGCGGGCGATGCCGCCGACGGCGTGGTGTTCCCGCTGCGCACGCCCGTGGCGTGGGGCGGCAACGCGCCGGGCATGAAGACGGTGCAGGAGATTTCCAAGATCTCCGATCCGACCGGCAACGTCTATCGCCCGGTGCACTACATCGCCGGCGTGTGCAGCGCGATGTACATGAAGGAGGCGCTGGAATGGGCCGCCAAGAACGGCGGCGTCACCGGCGAGAACGTCAAGAAGGCGTTCTACCAGAAGAAGAACTGGGTGCCGGCCGGCATGGAAGGCGTCTGCAACCCCTCAACCTGGACCGACAAGGATCATCGCGGCACGCTGACCGTCGATCTTTATCGCTCGCGGGTGGCCGGGGCGACCGATGGCGACCTCAACGACCTGATGAAGAAGGGCACCATCAAGCTTGAGAAGGTCAAGACCATCGAGCTGCCGCGCAAGGCCGAGTGGCTCGGCTGGTAATCGACCTCCCACAACCCGTTCCCCCCCCTGCAAGGGGGAGGGTCAGGGTGGGGGTTTTCACCCTCAAGGGTGGGGCCTGTTGATCCCCACCCGGTTTGCTTCGCAAACCGACCTCCCCTTTTTAAGGGGAGGTGACTGCGACAACTGGCAAGGGCCGACATGATGCAGCCATCCACGCAATCCGAGGCACGTCCGACGCCTGCCCTCGCCGCGGCACCGCTTCTGTCGGTGCGCAACATCGAGGTGGTCTACGACAAGGTCATCCTGGTGCTGCGCGGGCTGTCGCTCGACGTGCCGAAGGGCGCCATCGTCGCGCTGCTCGGCGCCAACGGCGCCGGCAAATCGACGACGCTGAAAGCAATCTCCGGCCTCCTCAAGACCGAGGAAGGCGAGATCACCCGCGGCGACATCCTATTCGACGGCGAGCGCCTCAACGGTGTCGATCCCGACAAGATCGTGCGGCGCGGCATCTTCCAGGTGATGGAAGGCCGCCGCATCATCGCCGACATGACGACGATCGAGAACCTGCGGCTCGGCGCCTTCACCCGCCACGACAACGAGGTCGGCTCCGACATCGACCGCGTGTTCAGCTATTTTCCACGGCTCAAGGAACGCACCGGGCTTGCCGGCTACCTGTCCGGCGGCGAGCAGCAGATGCTGGCGATCGGGCGCGCGCTGATGGCGCGGCCGAAGATGATCCTGATGGACGAGCCGTCGATGGGGCTGTCACCGCTGCTGGTCAAGGAGGTGTTCGGCATCATCGCCCGCATCAACCGCGACCTCGGCGTCACCATTCTGCTGGTCGAGCAGAACGCCCGCGCCGCGCTCGGCGTCGCCAGCCACGGCTACATCATGGAGCAGGGCAAGGTGGTGCTCGACGGCACCACTGACGAACTGCGCGACAACGAGGACGTCAAGGAGTTTTACCTCGGCGGCGGCAACGAGCAGCGCAAGAGCTTCAAGAACCTCAAGAGCTTCAAGCGCCGCAAGCGGTGGCTCTAGAGCGTTTTCAAGCGAAGTGGAAACCGGTTCGCGTGAAGAAAACGCGACAAAGCAAAAATCAAGGAGCTTCGCGTCTGCGTCCATCAGAAGCGAAAAAAGCTCCAGATCCGTGGCGAGGTGATCCTGTGTTCAGGACAAGACTATCATGACCGATCACTACGACGCTCTTGAGACGCGCTCGCCCGAGACGCGCGAGGCCGACCTGTTCGCGCGGCTGCCCGACGTGCTGCACGCAGCGATCGCCGCCCCCGCCTATGCCGAGCGATTCAAGGACATCGCGCCCGTCAGCATCACCGACCGCGCAAGCCTGGCCAAGCTGCCGGTGCTGCGCAAATCCGACCTGCCCGGCTTGCAGAAGGCGGCGCCGCCGTTCGGCGGCCTGATCCCGGCCGCACCCGGCGCGTTCGCCCGGCTGTTCACCTCGCCGGGGCCGATTTTCGAGCCGGAAGGCCCGCATGGCGACGTCTGGCGCGGCGCGCGCGCGCTGTATGCCGCGGGGCTGCGGCCCGGCGACATCGCGCTCAATACCTTCAGCTATCACCTGACCCCCGGCGGCTTCATCTTCGACGGCGCGGCGCGCGCGCTCGGCTGCGCGGTGATCCCGGCCGGCCCCGGCAACACCGAGCAGCAGTTCGAACTGATCGAGACCTACCGGCCGGCCGCCTATTGCGGCACGCCCGACTTCCTCAAGATTTTGCTCGACGCAGCCGCAAGCGCCGGACGCGACGTGTCGTCGATCAAGCGCGCGCTGGTGTCGGGGGCGGCGTTTCCGCCATCACTGCAGGCGGAGATCAAGGGGCGCGGCATCGACGCCTATCAGGCTTATGCCACCGCCGACCTCGGATTCATCGCCTACGAGACGGCGGCGCGCGAAGGGTTGATCGTCAACGAGGACCTGATCGTCGAAATCGTCCGCCCCGGCACCGGTGACCCGCTGCCCGAGGGCGAGGTCGGCGAGATCGTCGTTACCTCTCTCGATCCGCATCATCCCCTGATCCGCTTCGCGCTCGGCGACTTGAGCGCGGTGCTGGCCGGACCAAGCCCGTGCGGGCGCACCAACATGCGCATCAAGGGCTGGATGGGCCGCGCCGACCAGACCACCAAGGTCAAGGGCATGTTCGTGCGGCCGGAACAGGTGGCGGAGGTCGCCGCGCGTCATCCGGAGTTGAAGCGGCTGCGCCTCGTCGTCACCCGCGACGGCGAGGCCGACGCGATGCTGCTGCGCGCCGAAAGCGAGACGCAGGACGAGGCTTTCAGCGAGGCGGTGGCGGCGAGCCTGCGCACCGTCACCAAGTTGCAGGGCAAGGTCGAACTGGTCGCGCCGGGCACGTTGCCCAACGACGGCAAGGTGATCGCCGACGAGCGGCCGACGTAAAGCCGGCTTGCGTCATGGCCGGGCGTAGCCGTTTGAAGAACGGCGTTCTGCCGAACGCCTATGCCCGGCCATCCACGTCTTGTTTGCTGAAACCCTCAAAAGACGTGGATGCCCGCGACAAGCGCGGGCATGACGACCATGGATATATGCTGTGTAGTAGGTAGGCTGCCGCCTTACGTCGCCGACGCAGGCGCCGGCACGAAGGCGAGCGACAGCCCGTTCATGCAGTAGCGCAGGCCGGTCGGCTTCGGCCCGTCCTCGAACACATGGCCGAGATGGCCGCCACAGCGCCGGCAGTGAATCTCCGTGCGCGTCATGCCGAACTTGCTGTCGCGGCTTTCGCCCACCGCGTTGTCGAGCGGCTGATAAAAACTCGGCCAGCCGGTGCCGCTCTCGAACTTGGTCTCGGAGGCAAACAGCGGCAACCCGCAGCCGGCGCAGGCGAAGGTGCCCTTGCGGTGCTCGTTGAGCAGCGGGCTGGAGCCGGGCGCCTCGGTGCCCTCCTCGCGCAGCACATGGTACTGCGCCTTGCTCAACAGCTTGCGCCATTCGTCGGGCGTTTTCGTCACCTCGAAGGTTGTCGCGGCCTTCTCGCCGGCCTCGGCCCTCGGCGTCAGCCCGCGCCAGCCGATCAGCGCCGCAAACGCGGCGCCCGAAGCAAACAGCATGCGGCGGTCGATCATCGGCATCGTCCCTCAATCGATGAAGCACGCCGAGGATGGCGCGGCCGCCCCCTGCCCGCCACTCACGTTGTCGCGATTTTCATCACCGCTTCAGCGCCGCTCGGCGGTATCGGCAGCCTGTTCGCGCACGCGGCGGCTGACGG
>JBARWE010000006.1:0-3046 GCA_049646625.1 Xanthobacteraceae bacterium | reverse complement strand
GCGCAGGAACGCGCCCTGCTCGGCCGGCCCGTGCGCGCGGGCGCCGGCCGCTTCGGCGGCGCGCTTCAGCGCGTCGAAATCGACATGGGCGGTGATGTCGGCCTGGCCGGGATTCTTCAACGGATCGGCATAGGCATGCTGCGCCACCGCCTGGAACGTGTCGCCGGCGTCGCTTCTGGCGTGGCCGTAGTCGATGATCAGCGCCGCACCGCCGAAATCGCGCACGCGGGCGGCGATGCGCAGGATCTCGCCGTCCGGCCGCCATTCGAAGATCGCCCCGGGCGGCGCCGCCGCCACCTGCGGCGGCAGCAGCGCCTCGAAGCGCGGCGACGGTTTCGGCGCCACGCCGAAGGCGAGGTTGCCGTCGGCGCCGATCTCGATCACCCGCTCGTGCCAGCCGTTCTCCTGCCGCACCATCTGATGCACCGGCAGCACGTCGAAATACTCGTTGGCGAGGATGATTGACGGCCCCTTCGGCACATCGTCGATGCGCTCGTGCCAGAACACCTCACCGGCGTCGGCGAGCGCGTTGACCTGACGATGGCGCAGCGCCGGATTCACTTCGACCATGTGGACGGTCGCGGCCGCGCGAAAGGCCGGCAGCACGCGGATGGCGCGCAGCGCGTCCGCCATCATGGTGCCGTGGCCGGGGCCAAGCTCGATCAAGTTGATCTCGGCCGGCTCGTCCATCATGCGCCATACCGAGGCGGCCCACAGCCCGATCAGTTCGCCGAACATCTGGCTCACTTCCGGCGCGGTGATGAAATCGCCTTCGCGGCCGAGCGGGTCGCGCGCGATGTAGTAGCCGTAGCGCGGGTGCGTCAGGCAGAGCTGCATGTAGCGCCATACCGGCATCGGCCCGGCGGCGCGGATCAGCGTGCGGATTTCTGCTTCCAGCGGCGCGACGTCGCTCATGGCGCCGGCTCCGCTTGTGCGGCGGCGCGTGGTGGCTGCCTCAGCGCACGCGCGATCAGCGCAACGCCGGCTGCGACCATCGGCAGCGACAGCAGCATGCCCATGGTCAGACCGCCCCACAGGAAGCCGAGTTGCGGGTCGGGTTCGCGGAACAGTTCGCCGGTGATGCGGGCAAGCCCGTAAACGGTGGCGAAGGCGCCGACAATCAGGCCCGGCCGCTTGAGCGCGCCGGCACGGATCATGAGGGCGAGCAGGGTGAACAGCACGATGCCTTCGAGGCCCGCCTCGTAGAGCTGGCTCGGGTGGCGCGGCTCGGGGCCGCCGTTGGGGAAGATGATCGCCCACGGCACATCGGTCGGGCGGCCCCACAACTCGCTGTTGATGAAATTGGCGAGGCGGCCGAGAAACAGCCCGATCGGCCCGACCGCGCAGGTGATGTCGCCGAGCGACAGGATGGAGATGCGGTGGCGCCGGGCGAACGCCATCACCGCGGCGACGCAGCCGAGGAAGCCGCCGTGGAACGACATGCCGCCTTCCCATAGCCGGATGATGTCGGTCGGGTGGGCGGCGAAGTAAGCCGGATTGTAGAACGCGACATAGCCGAGGCGGCCGCCGAGGATGATGCCGAGCGTTACCCACAGGATGAAGTCGTCCATCTGCGGCAGGCTCACCGGTGACGGGCCGCCCCACAGCCGCTCCGACTTGATGATCCGGCGCGCATAGAGCCAGCCGAACACGATGCCGCCGATATAGGCAAGCGCGTACCAGCGGATGGCGAACGGCCCGAAGGAGAGCGCGGCCGGGTCGAACACCGGGAAGGGGAGGGTAGCGAGCGACATCGGCTCCCGCGAATCACAGCGATGCGTTCCGTAGCCTTGGTCATGACGGCGCGGATGTGGTGAAGTCAAGGCAGCCGGTTTCCGGCCGTTGGGCCGATGCCGCCCTTGCGGTCGGCGCTGCGCATCGCCATTGTGTTCGGAACAGCGGCAGCCACGCCGGAGAGACAGATGACGCAGACCACCAACAGGTTCCTCGACGAGATATCCCGGCTGATGAATGACGCCGCCGGCGCGGCGCAGGGCGTCAAGCGTGAGATCGACACCGTGGTGCGGCATCAGGCCGAGCGCATTCTCGGCGACCTCGACCTGGTCAAGCGCGAGGAGTTCGAGGCCGTCAAGGAGATGGCGCGGCTCGCCCGCGAGGAGAACGAGGCGCTGAAGGCGCGGCTTGCGGCGCTGGAGGCGAAGCTCGGCGCCGGGACCTAAGGCCCGATCCCCCCACCCCACCCGCCCCCGCACGCGGAGGGGGATTGAGGGAGGGGATTGCCGGGGCAAAGCCCGGCAACGCCATTGAAATTTGCCGATTTTCTTGTTTTTCGTACCTTTTGACGCTAAGACAGCGCCGAGCTTTGCGGCCCCCGCACCCCTGGAGGCTTGCCGCAGGCCACCCGTGAGGCCGCCATGCGGCCTTTAACTTTTTGAAAAACAAGGATGAACCCGATGGCTTCCGTCAAGGAATTGAAGGCAAGCGCACGTCCGAAGGCCGGCAAGGGGGCCGCCCGGGCAGAGCGCCGCGCCGGCCGCGTGCCGGCCGTGATCTATGGTGGCAACGAACCCCCGGTGACGGTTTCGATCGGCGACAAGGAAGCGCGCTCCGCGATCTTCGCCGGTCATTTTCTCACCACTGTGTTCGACATCGAGCTCGACGGAAAGAAGCACCGGGTGATTCCGCGCGACTTCGCGCTCGACCCGATCAAGGACACGCCGATCCACATCGATTTTCTCCGCCTCGGCAAGGGTGCCAAGATTCGCGTCAGCGTGCCGCTGCGCGTCAGGGGCGCCGAGGTGTCGCCGGGCGTCAAGCGCGGTGGCACGGTCAACATCGTCGCCCATGCCGTCGAGCTGGAAGCCGATCCCGATCACATCCCGCAGTTCATCGAGGTCGATGTCAGCACGCTTGAGATCAACAACTCGGTGCATCTCAGCAGCATCGCCCTGCCGAAGGGCGTGGTGCCGGTGCTGCGCGACGACCAGACGCTGGTGACGGTGGTGCCGCCCTCCGGCTACGGCGAGGAGGCCAAGTCGGCCGATGCGGCCGCGGCCCCCGCGGCCGGCACGGCGGCCCCCGCGGC
>JBARWE010000005.1:0-26078 GCA_049646625.1 Xanthobacteraceae bacterium | reverse complement strand
GGCCGAGACTGTCCGGGGCCGGCGCGCCGGCCAGCGGTAACGCGGCGGGCAGCGCATCGAGCAGCGGATGCGTGATGGCGGCAGGGGCGACCTCGCCGTGGCTGATCACGACACGCGCGCCGCGCCGCGTCCATTGCCACAGCCGGGCAGCGAAAGCATTCGGCATGCGGATACAGCCGTGCGAGGCCGGATAGCCAGGCAGCGCGCCGGCGTGCAGCGCGATTCCGGACCAGGTGAGGCGCTGCATATAGGGCATCGGTGCGCCGCTATAGATGTTGGAACGGTGCCACTTGTTCTTCTGGAGGATGCTGAAGATCCCCGCCGGCGTAGCATGGCCCCGCATTCCGGTGGAAACCGGCGCCTCGGCGTAGAGGCCGTCACGATCGAACACCTTGAGCTGCTGCCGTTGCAGCGACACCGCGATGACGAGCGGCCCTTTCGGCCCGGCTGCCGAAGCCCGTTTGGCATCGCGCGCCGGCCGTTGCTTTGCCGCACGCTGCGGTGCCTTGCGGCGGGGCGGCGCTGTCTCCACTGCGTCGTCAAGGAAGAACGGCGACATATCCGGGGAGGCCTCGACTGGGAACCACGATCTGGCGTCAGCCGGCCCCGCCGTTGCCGCCAGCATCGCGGCGGCCACTATCGCGATCGCCGCGCGCCTCGGCATCGGCCTCGGATGCGCGGAGACGATGACCTGATGCGCCGGCCTGGCAAGGGCGGACTTCTCGATGGCTGTTACGCAACGCAACTGAACGACCTCAACACAAACCGACCGGCATCAATCTATTGGTGCTGAAACGGACCGGCAGGTTCGGCCCCTGTGTAGCATTCGATTGCTTGCGAAACGGTTGTCGGCCGCCGGCCGCGCCGGGCGGGCTTACGGTTCGTCCAGGCGGTGCTTAGATAGGCGGCGGACAACGGAGACTTCGATGACCTTAGCGCTCTCAAATCGTGCGGCGCGGACAGCCGCACGGGCGGCAATCCTGCTCACTGCCGCCCTGTTGGCCGTGCTCGCGGCCTGGCCGGCCGCCGCAGCCGACGAGCCGGACCTGATTTTCCGCAAGTCCACCGTGTTCAAGTGGCTCAGTCCCAACGACAAGCTCGCGACCTACGGGCTTGACGACCCGGAGGTAGACGGTGTCGCCTGCCACTTCACCGTGCCGGAAAAGGGCGGCTTCAAGGGCTGGCTTGGCCTTGCCGAGGAGGTGTCGGACATCTCGCTGTCATGCCGGCAGATTGGGCCGATCCGGATCAAGGGCAAGCTTTCGCAGGGCGAGGACGTGTTCCGCCAGCGCCGCTCGCTGTTCTTCAAGAAGATGCAGATCGTGCGTGGTTGCGACGCCAAGCGCAACGTGCTGGTCTACATGGTCTATTCCGACCGGCTGATCGAAGGCTCGCCGAACAATTCGACCTCCTCGGTGCCGATCATGCCGTGGGGTGCGGGCGACCAGATCGAGAAGTGCGCCGACCATTTTCAGTGATGGCGGCAATCGGATCAGCGGCGCGCGCTGCGGCGCGGCACGCAGGTCCGGCTCCGCGTCACCCCGGTCGGGGTCAGCGCAACGCCCTTGACCTCCTTGATCTGGCCGGCCGGGCAGGAGCCGTCATCGACCAGAACGCGCTGGCCGAGCCGCAGCGTTGCGATGTCGGCTTCGCGCGAGACCTGCGTGGTGGCGGTGGCCGTGACCATGGCGCCCAGCAACAGGCCGGCGGCTGCGGTGGCCCGTAGCGCGATGCCTCTTGCCGGGCGGCTGTGGCGGCTGAACATTGGCGGAGCCTCATGGTGAATCGTCTCGGCCCGATGGTAGGCTGACGGAGAGCACCCCGAAAGCCCGAACGACGGACCGGCAGCCATGATGACCCCTCTCGAGATGATCCACGCCCACCCGATGCCGTTCGCGGTCCTGATGGGCGTCACCTTCATCTCCGCCGATACGGAGCAGGTGGTCGCCACCATGGCGGTTCGCCCCGACCTGTGCACCGTCGGTCACGTCCTGCATGGCGGCGCGCTGATGGCGCTGGCCGATGGCGTCGCCGCGGCGGCCACCGTCATCAACCTGTCGGCGGGCGCCAAGGGCACCACAACGATCGAAAGCAAGACAAACTTCATCGCGGCCGCGAAGGAGGGAGAGACCGTTACGGCGACGGCAATCCCGATTCATCGTGGTCGCCGTACCCAAGTCTGGCAG
The DNA here is from genome assembly GCA_049646625.1 of Xanthobacteraceae bacterium. GTDB lineage: Bacteria > Pseudomonadota > Alphaproteobacteria > Rhizobiales > Xanthobacteraceae > PRO6. The sequence goes on along the minus strand of JBARWE010000005.1, from coordinate 23,892 downwards.
ACCCGAATCGAAGCCGGCGAGCGGCGGCTGGTCGGGATCGTGACCCAGACGCAACTGGTTTTATAGGAATGTAAATTTCTTATCTGATACATTATATTATCATTATAATATATTGAATATATTATAATATTACACTCTTAATATGCCCGCCAGGTCAGGTGCGACACTTTCGTTCATTTGTTCCTCCGCAAACTATCACAAAACAATGAGTTGAAGTTCATGCTGCTCTGCACAATATTCGCAGCATGATTGATACGCCGACCAGGAAGGCGACCGCCATGCGCCACAGCCCAGTCCCCGCCCATATCATCGGCGGCGTGCGGATGCTGAAGCCCGCCGAAATGCCGCTGCTCAAGGAGCACCTGCTGCGGCTCGACCGGGAGAGCCGGCATGACCGGTTCAACGGCGTTGCCGACGACGCCTATGTGACACGCTACGCCGACCGCTGCCTGACCGACGGGACACTGGTGATCGCCTATGTCGAGGCCGGCCAGGTCCGCGCCGCCGCGGAGCTGCACCCGTTCAACGGCGACGACGCGCCGGAAGTCGCGTTCTCCGTCGAACGGCCCTACCGTGGCAAGGGGCTTGGCAGCGTGCTGTTCACGCGGCTGATCGCCGAGGCGCGCCGGCACGGCTTTGCCGCGCTGCGCATCACCACCGGCTCCGAGAACGAAGCGATGCGGGCGCTGGCCCGCAAGTTCGGCGCCAGGCTCACCTTCCAGCAGGGCGAATCCACCGGCCTGATCGACCTTGAGCATGAGGCGGCGGACGTGGACGTGGAGGCGGTGGAAGCGACCGATGCGCTGCTTGCTCCGCTGGTTGCCGGGGCAGCATGGACCGCGCCGCTCGATGTCGCGCGCGCCTCGCTGCAATTCAACCGCGCCTGCTGGGCTTCGATGATGCGTCTCTACGGCTTCGACCAGCACGTCGCCCGGTAGCAGCGCGCCTTTCAGAACCGGGCGGCCGCCTGCATCTGCGCAGCGGTCGCGGCCGTAATCAGCGCTCCCAACTCCGCATAGTGGTGCCGCCGCGGCGAACTGCGCCGCCAGGCCAGTCCGATCGCGCGTTTGGGCTGCGGCGCGGCAAACCGCATCAGGCGGATATCGGCCCGGCGGGCCTCCAGCGCGATGCACAGTTCAGGCAACAGCGTCATACCGAGGTCGTTGGCCACCATCTGGACAATGGTGGACAGGCTGGAAGCGCCAAACGTGTCGAAATTATCGATGCGGCGCAGGCTGCAGAACGCCAGCGCCTGTTCGCGCAGACAGTGGCCTTCCTCCAGCAGCAGCAGGCGGTCGCGCTCCAGCAGCGCCGGCGTGGCTAGAATGGCGTGGTCGATCTGGCGCGAGGCCGGCATTGCCAGCAGAAAGTGGTCGTCGAACAGTTTCAGCGTCTCGATATCCGGGTGTTCGACCGGCAGCGCCAGCAACAGCAGGTCGAGTTGGCCGTCGATCAGTTCGCGGGTGAGCTGCTGCGTCTGGGTCTCGCGCAGGTGCAGATCGAGGTCCGGCAGCGCGTTGTGGATGCGCGGCAGCAGTGCCGGCAGCACATAAGGTGCAATCGACGGGATGACGCCGAAGTGCAGGGGGCCGGCGGCAAGCTCGCCTTGGCTGCGGGCGAAATCGACGATGTCGCGGACCCCGGTGAGGATGCGCGCGGCGCGGCGGGCGATTTCGCGCCCCGGCTCGGTCAGCGTGACGCCGCGGCGGCTGCGCTCCATCAGCCGCATATCGAGCGCACGCTCCAGCTCCTGTATCTGCATCGACAGCGCCGGCTGCGTGATCGCGCACTGGTTGGCGGCCTCGCTGAAATTGCCGGTGCGGGCGACGGCATCGAAGTAGCGGAGTTGCCGGAGCGAGATCATGGCACCCATTTCATCAGATATTCTTATATTTGTAATCTTTAATACGATTAGACCTGATGAACAAGCTGACCTAGAGTCATTCCAAATGGTGCGACGACCGGCACCGCTCATGGCCGTTGAACTTGGCCGTCGAAGGAGTTTGACCATGGCAAAACGACCGACCCTGACCACTGATTCCGGCGCTCCTGTCGCTGACAACCAGAACACCATCACCGCCGGCCCGCGCGGCCCGGTGCTGATGCAGGACTTCCATCTGCTGGAGAAGCTCGCGCACCAGAACCGCGAGCGCATCCCCGAGCGCACCGTGCACGCCAAGGGGTCCGGCGCCTATGGTACGCTGACCGTCACCAAGGACGTGACGAAGTACACGCGCGCCGCCGCGCTCTCGAAGATCGGCAAGCAGACCGAAGCCTTCCTGCGCTTCTCGACCGTTGCCGGCGAACGCGGTGCCGCCGATGCCGAGCGCGACGTGCGCGGCTTCGCGCTGCGCTTCTATACCGAGGAGGGCAACTGGGACATCGTCGGCAACAATACGCCGGTGTTCTTCCTGCGCGACCCGCTGAAATTCCCCGACTTCATCCACACTCAGAAGCGTCACCCGCGCACCAACATGCGTTCGGCCACCGCGATGTGGGATTTCTGGTCGTTGTCGCCGGAAAGCCTGCACCAGGTGACGACGCTGATGTCGGATCGCGGCCTGCCGCAGACGTTTCGCCACGTTCACGGCTTCGGTTCGCACACTTATGCGTTCATCAACGCCAAGGGCGAACGGCACTGGGTCAAGTTTCACTTCAAGTCGCAGCAGGGCATCAAAAACTGGACCAACGCGGAGGCGGCCGAGAAGGTCGGCCAGGATCGCGAGACGCACCAGCGCGACCTTTATGAGGCGATCGAGCGCGGCGATTTTCCGAAGTGGACATTCTACATCCAGGCCATGCCCGAAGCTGATGCCGGCAAGCACTGGTACAACCCGTTCGACTTGACCAAGGTGTGGCCGCACGGTGACTACCCGCTGATCGAGGTCGGCGTGCTCGAACTCAACCGTAACCCGGAGAACTATTTCGCCGAGGTCGAGCAGGCGGCGTTGACGCCAGCCAATATCGTCCCCGGTGTCGGCCATTCGCCGGACAAGATGTTGCAGGCGCGCATCTTCTCCTATGGCGACGCGCATCGCTACCGCCTCGGCGTCAATGCCGAGCAACTGCCGGTCAACAAGCCGCGCTGCCCGGTCAATACCTACCACCTCGACGGCACGATGAAGCTGGCAGGCCCCGCCAACCCGGATGCCTACTACGAGCCGAACAGCATGAACGGCCCGGCCGAGGATCCTAGCTTCCGTGAGCCGCCGCTGGCGATCAGTGGTGCCGCCGACCGCTATAATCACCGCGACGGCAACGACGACTACCGCCAGCCCGGCGACCTGTTCCGGCTGATGAACGCCGATCAGAAGCAACAGCTCTTCAACAACATTGCCGAGGCAATGCAGGGCGTGCCGCTGGAGATCGTCAGGCGGCAGCTTGCCCACTTCCATCGCGCCGACCCGGCCTACGCGCAGGGCGTCGCCAAGGCGCTCGGCCTGTCGGAGAAGGAGATTCCGACCGCACAGGCGGCGGAATAGCCCGAACCTGGCCGCACCAGCCTACAACGAGGGCCGCCCGCACGGGCGGCCTTTGCTGTTTGTGGCCCGTTCGCCGCGCGGCCGTTTCGTAACAAGGCGATGTCGGTGTAGAAGGCGCCTGACCATGATCTGATCGCTTTCCGGCGGCACAGTCGCCGCCGCAAGCCGTCCGTCACGCTGATCGCACCCACCGAGGCCCCATGTTGCAGTTCTCGACCAGACCGCCGCGCCGCACTGCCGTATCTTCGTCCGCGTGGGGCCGGACGGCGCTGGCGGCCGTTCTGGTCGCCGGCATGGCCGCGGCGGCGCTGGCGCAGGCGCGCGATGCCAAAAAGGACGAGGGGTTCGAGACCGAGGCGCCGACCGCGATCCTGATCGAGGCGACCAGCGGCAGCGTATTGTTCGAGAAGAACGCCGACGAACTGCGCGCGCCGTCGAGCATGATGAAGCTGATGACCGTCGAGACCGTGTTCGACGCCATCGAAAAAGGCGAGGTCAAGCTCACCGACGAATACCATGTCAGCGAAAACGCCTGGCGCAAGGGCGGCGCGCCGTCCGGCGGCTCGACGATGTTCGCGGCGATCCACAGCCGCATTGCCGTCGCCGACCTGCTGCGCGGCGCGATCATTCAGAGCGGCAACGATTCCTGCATGATCCTCGCGGAGGGCATTGCCGGCAACGAGGCGGCGTTCGTCGACAAGATGACGGCGCGCGCCCGCGCCATTGGCCTGAAGGCTTCGACCTTCGGCAACACCACCGGGCTGCCCGACCCCAACAACAAGATGTCGGTGCGCGAACTGGCGCAGTTGGCCCGCCACATCATCCAGACCTACCCGGAGTTCTACAAGCTGTTCGGCGAGCGCGAGTTCACCTGGAACAAGATCCGGCAGCACAACCGCAATCCGCTATTGGCCTCGCTGGATGGCGCCGATGGTTTCAAGACCGGCTACACCAAGGAAGGCGGCTACGGCCTGGTCGGCTCGGCGCTGCAAAACGGTACTCGGCTGATTGTCGTCGTCAACGGGCTGGCGACCGCCGCCGCCCGTGCCGGCGAGGCGAAGAAGCTGTTGGAATGGGGCTTCCGCAATTTCGAAACGCGCACCGTGTTCGCCCCCGGCCACGTCGTCGCCAACGCTAAGGTGTTCGGCGGGGCTGCGGGGTCTGTCGCACTGGTTAGCCCCGAACCGGTGGCGGTGATGGTCCATCGCAACGGCAGTGACAAGCTGCTGGCGCGCGTCGTCTATCAGGGGCCGCTGCGCGCGCCGCTTGAGGCCGGCAGGCAGGCGGGCGTGGTCAGGGTTTGGCGCAACGGCAGCGTAGCCGTCGAGATGCCGCTCTATACAGCGGCGGGCGTAGCGCGCGGCAGCACCACGCAACGCGCGCTTGACGGCGCGGCCGAACTGTTCGTCGGCCTGTTCCGCGCCGGCCTTGAAAGGCTGTAGCCGATGGCGCGGAGAGCGGCGAAGCGCAAACCGGCGCGCGGGCGCTTCATCACCTTCGAGGGCGGCGAGGGGGCTGGCAAATCAACGCAGATCCGCAAGCTCGCCGAGCGGCTCGAAGCCGGCGGCGTGGCGACGCTGGTGACGCGCGAGCCGGGCGGCACACCGGGCGCCGAGGTGCTGCGCCATGTCGTACTGTCGGGGATGGGCAAGCTGATCGGCTCCGACCTGGAATCGCTGTTGTTCGCCGCCGCGCGCGACGATCACGTCCATCGCGTGATCGCGCCGGCGCTGGCGGCCGGGACCTGGGTGCTGTGCGACCGCTTCGCCGATTCCACCCGCGTCTATCAGGGCAATCTCGGCGCGGTTGATCCGCATCTGCTTGACGCGCTGGAGCGCGTCACCATCGGCGATCTGAAGCCCGACCTGACCCTGGTGCTGGATTTGCCGGCCGAGGTCGGCCTCGGCCGGGCCGTGGCACGGCGCGGCGCAGGCGCAGCGGATCGCTTCGAAGCGGAGGGAATCGGCTTCCATGAGCGGCTGCGCGCGGCCTATCTGGCGATCGCGCGCGACAATCCCGATCGCTGCGTGGTGATCGACGCCACCGGTACGCCGGACGAGGTCGCGGCGCGCATCTGGGATACCGTGCAACGACGATTGGCACGACGACAGACGAGGGCACGGGCATGAGCAAGACCGAGACGCCGGACGATGCGGCGCCCCATCCGCGTCGCACAGCGGTGCTCTACGGCCATCGCGACGCCGAGGCGATGCTGCTCGATGCCTATCGCGGCGGTGCCATGCCGCATGCCTGGCTGATCGGCGGCGCCGCCGGCATCGGCAAGGCGACGCTGGCCTACCGGCTTGCCCGCTTCGTGCTGGCCCATGGCGATCCGGCCGCGCCGACTGTGCAGGCCGCGACGTCCCTTGCGCTCGACCGGGAGCACCCGGTGGCGCGGCAGGTTGCCACCGGAGCGTATGGCGGGCTTTTGACGCTGGAGCGCGTTATGAACGAGCGCGGCGTGATGAACACCGTGATCACCGTCGATCAGGTGCGGCGGACCACCGCGTTCTTCGGTTCGACGGCGGCCGCCGAGGGCTGGCGCGTCTGCATCGTCGACTGCGTCGAGGAACTCAACGCCAATGCCGCCAACGCGCTGCTCAAGATGCTTGAGGAGCCGCCGCCGCGCTCGCTGTTCCTGCTGGTGAGCCGGGCGCCGTCGCGCGTGCTGCCGACCATCCAGTCGCGCTGCCGCAAACTTCCGCTGCGGCCGCTCGACGAAGCTGCCGTGGCGCAGGCCGCCGCGGAGGCGGCGGGACTATCCACCGACGATGCGGCACTGGCCGAGGCGGCGGCCGCTTCCGAGGGCAGCGTCGGCCGCGCCTTGATGCTGCTCGGCGGCGATGCCCTCGTATTGCGCGAACGCACCATGGCGCTGCTGGCCGCGCTGCCGGAGATTGATGGCAACGCGCTCCATGCGCTGGGCGACGCGCTTGCGGTCAACGACCGCGCCGCGCTCGCCACCGTCATGGATACGCTGGAGCATTGGGTGGCCATGCAACTGCGCCAGCCGGATGCCGCCCGGCACCTCTCCCGGCTTGCGCGCCTTGGCGAGGTGTGGGACAACATCAGCCGTTCCGCGCGCGAAACGGAAACCTTCAATCTTGAGCGCAAGCCATTGGTTTTCGCAGCATTTGGGCTTCTTGCCGAAGTGACGCGCTGACCCGCCCCGAGACTCGGGAACGGTTTTCCTGACGTGACGAAAGGCCGGCGCGCCAATGGCGACCACGATGTCCCGCCCTACTTATTTCATTACCACGGCGATCGCCTATCCTAACGGCGTGCCGCATATCGGCCACGCCTATGAGGCGATCGCGACCGACGCGCTGGCGCGCTTTCAGCGGCTCGACGGCAAGGACGTGTTCTTCCTGACCGGCACCGACGAGCATGGCCTGAAGATGGTGCAGACCGCGCACGCCGAGAAGCTGACGCCGCGCGAACTGGCGACCCGCAACGCGGCCCGATTCAAGGCGATGGACGAGGCGCTCGACGTTTCGTTCGACCGTTTCATCCGCACCTCGGAGCCGCAGCACCACGCCTCCAGCCAGGAAATCTGGCGGCGTATGGCGAAGGCCGGCGATATCTATCTCGACCGCTATTCCGGCTGGTACTCGGTGCGCGACGAAGCCTATTACGCCGGGGACGAGACGGCCGTCGGCGAGGACGGCGTACGGCGCGGCCCGCAGGGCACGCCGGTCGAGTGGGTCGAGGAGGAGAGCTATTTCTTCCGGCTGTCCGCCTATCAGGACAGGCTGCTAAAGCTCTATGCCGACCAGCCGGATTTCATTGGCCCGGACTCGCGCCGCAACGAGGTGATGAGCTTCGTCAAAAGCGGCCTCAAGGACCTGTCGATCTCGCGCACCACATTCGACTGGGGCGTGCCGGTGCCTGACGATCCGAAGCACGTCATGTATGTCTGGGTCGATGCGCTGACCAACTACATCACCGGCGTCGGCTTCCCCGACGAGAGCGACGCCAACTGGCGGTTCTGGCCGGCCGATGCCCACATCATCGGCAAGGACATCATCCGCTTCCACGCGGTGTACTGGCCGGCGTTTTTGATGTCGGCCGGCATCGCATTGCCGAAGCGGGTCTATGCCCACGGCTTTCTGTTCAACCGTGGCGAGAAGATGTCGAAGTCGGTCGGCAACGTGGTCGATCCGTTCAACCTCGTCAAAGCTTACGGCGTCGATCAGCTGCGCTACTTCCTGCTGCGCGAGGTGCCGTTCGGACAGGACGGCAGCTACAGCCACGAGGCGATCGTGGCGCGCACCAATGCCGATCTCGCCAACGACCTCGGCAATCTGGCGCAGCGCTCGCTGACCATGATCGCGCGGCAGTTTGGCGGCACGCTGCCGGCGCCCGGCGCCTTCAGCGTCGCCGACAAGGCGCTGCTCGATCAGGCCGACACCATGCTGACCGAAGTGCGAAGCGCTTTCGCGGCGTTCCAGATTCATCAGGCGCTGAACACGGTGTGGGCGACGGTGGCCGAAGCCAACCGCTACTTCGCTGGCGAGGCGCCATGGGCGCTGGCCAAAACCGATCCCGCACGGCAGGCAACCGTGCTTTATGTCACCGCCGAGGTGCTGCGGCAGATTGCTATTCTGGCGCAGCCGGCGATTCCGGCGGCAAGCGCGAAGCTGCTCGATCTACTCGGCATCGCGCGGGAGGCGCGCGACTGCGCCGCGCTTGACGGCGGCCGGCGCATCGCGCCCGGCACCGCCTTGCCGCAGCCTGCGCCGATCTTCCCGCGGTATGTTGAACCCGATGCCGCCAACGGCAGCAAGGGGAAGGGCGATGCTGGTCGATAGCCACTGCCATCTCGACTTCCCCGACTTCGCTGACGATCTCGACGGCATCGTCGCACGGGCTGAGGCGGCGGGCGTCGGGCGCATCGTCACCATCTCGACCCGCGTGCGCCAGCTCGACCGCCTGTTGGCGATCACCGAGCGCTTTCCCAACGTCTATTGTTCGGTCGGCACCCATCCGCATCAGGCCGACGAGGAAGACGGTATTTCGGCCGACGAATTGATTGCGCTGTCGCGGCATCCCAAGGTGGTGGCGTTCGGCGAAGCGGGTCTCGATTACTTCTACGACCACGGTTCACCGCAGGCACAGGCGCGCGGTTTCCGCGCCCATATCGCGGCGGCGCGCACGACCGGCCTGCCGCTGGTCATCCACACCCGCGAGGCGGACGAGGATTGCGGCAACATTCTCGACGAGGAAATGGCCAAAGGGCCGTTCCGCGCCGTGCTGCATTGCTACACCGGCGGCCGCGACCTGGCGCTGAAGGCGATTGCGCACGGGCTATTCATTTCCTTCACCGGCATCATCACCTTCAAGAAGTCGCAGGCGCTGCGCGACCTCGCGGCCGAACTGCCGGCCGACCGCATCATGGTGGAGACCGACGCGCCGTTCCTCGCGCCCGGAAAATATCGCGGCAAGCGCAACGAGCCGGCTTACGTCGTGGAAACGGCAAGGGTGCTGGCGGAGGTGCGCAGGGTCTCGTTCGAGGAGATCGCGCGGCAGACGACGGAAAACTTCTTCCGGTTTTTCGACAAGGTGCCAGCGCCTTCAGCCGCGGAGGTGCCGTCATGACCGTGACGCTGACGCTGCTCGGTTGTGGCTCGTCTGCCGGCGTGCCGCGGCCGGCGCTGGGGTGGGGGGCTTGCGATCCCAATAATCCGAAGAACCGGCGGCGGCGCTGTTCGCTGATGGTGGAACGAACGGGCGAGGGCGGCATCACCCGCGTTGTCATCGACACCTCGCCCGACCTGCGCGAGCAGTTGATCGACGCCGAGGTCGATTCCATCGATGCGGTGTTCCTGACCCACGAGCACGCCGACCAGACCCACGGCATCGACGACCTGCGCTCGGTGGTGATCCACAACCGCAAGCGCATTCCGGTGTGGCTCAGCGCGTCGACGGCCAAGGATATTCTGCCGCGCTTTTCCTATTGCTTCACCTCGCCGCCGGGATCGAGCTATCCGCCGATCCTGACCCATCACGGCATCGAGGCCGGCGAAAGCCGGACCATCGACGGGCCGGGCGGCGCGTTGACGCTGCAAGCCTTCCTCGTCAACCACGGTGAAATCGATGCGCTCGGCTACCGCATCGGTAATGCCGCCTACACGCCGGACCTCAACGACATCCCGCGCGCAAGCTGGCCGGCGCTGGAGGGACTCGATCTGTGGGTCGTCGATGGTCTGCGCTACGCGCCGCACCCGAGCCACTTCTCGCTCGACGACGCCTTGAGGTGGATTGCGCAGTTCAAGCCGCGCCGCGCCGTCATCACCAACATGCACGCCGATCTCGACTACGAGACGCTGCGTGGCAAGCTGCCGCCCGGCGTGGTGCCGGGTTACGACGGCATGCGGCTGACGCTGGCGACGTAGCCCACGTCTACGCCCACGTCTACGCGGTAATCGCCTTGACGGAGCCGGCCCGCTCGCGCAACGCGAACTTCTGGATTTTTCCGGTCGCGGTTTTCGGGATCACCCCAAATACCACCGCCTTCGGCGTCTTGAAGCCGGGCAGTTGCTCGCGGCAGAACGCGATCACCTCGGCCTCGCTCGCTTCCGCTCCGTCCTTCAGTTCGACGAAGGCGCACGGCACCTCGCCCCATTTCGCATCGGGCTTGGCCACCACCGCCGCGAACAGCACCGCTGGATGCTTGTAAAGCACGTCCTCGACCTCGACCGAGGAAATGTTTTCGCCGCCGGAGATGATGATGTCCTTCGAGCGGTCCTTGATGATGATGTAGCCGTGCTCATCGACGACGCCGAGGTCGCCGGTATGAAACCAGCCGCCGGCGAAGGCCTCCCGCGTCGCTTTCTCGTTCTTGAGGTAGCCCTTCATGACGATGTTGCCGCGAAACATGACCTCGCCGATGGTCTCGCCGTCGCGCGGCACCTCCTGCATGGTGTCGGGATCGCGCACGGTGATCGCTTCCTGCAGGTGGTAGGCAACGCCCTGGCGGCGCTTCAGTGCAGCGCGCTGGTCAGCGGGAAGCGCCTCCCAGCCGGGCTGCTCGGCACACACCGAGGCCGGGCCATAGACTTCGGTGAGACCGTAGACATGGGTGAGGGCGATGCCGATGCGCTCGGCGCCGGCCAGCACCGCAACCGGCGGTGGCGCGCCGGCGATCAGGCCCGACACCGGCTTGGCCGAAGGCGAGCCGTGCGGCGCGTTGGGGGCATTGATCAGCGTGTTGTAGACGATCGGCGCGCCGCACATATGGGTCACGCCGTATTTGCCGATCAGTTCGAAAATCTTCGCCGGCTCGACCTTGCGCAGGCAGACATTGATGCCGGCGGCAGCGGCGATCGTCCATGGAAAGCACCAGCCGTTGCAGTGGAACATCGGCAGCGTCCATAGATAGACCGGATGCGCGCCGAGATTGCCGGAGAGAATATTGCTGACCGCATTGAGATAGGCGCCGCGATGATGCGTGACGACGCCTTTCGGGTTGCCGGTGGTGCCCGAGGTATAGCTCATGGCGATCGCATCCCACTCATCGGGCGGCAGCGACCATTGGAAATCGGGATCGCCGTCGGCAACCGCCGCTTCGTATTCGATCTCGCCGAGCCACTTGCGCACGCCGGGGAACGCCTTGTCCTCAACATCGATCACCAGGGGCTTCGTCCCTTTGATCTGCGCCAGCGCCTCGCCCATCACCCCGGCGAATTCAGGATCGACCAGCAGCACCTTGGCGCCGCCGTGATCGAGCATGAAGGCGATCGCCGCCGCGTCCAGCCGGGTGTTGAGCGTGTTGAGCACGGCGCCGAGCATCGGCACGGCGAAGTGCAGTTCGTTCATTGCCGGCACGTTGGGCAGCATCGCCGCCACCGTGTCGCCGCGCGTGATGCCGCGACGGCTGAGAAACGAGGCAAAGCGACGGCTGCGCTCATAGGTCTCGCGCCAGGTAAAGCGGCGGTCTTCGTAGACCGTGCTGGTCAGGTCCGGGTAGACGGCGGCGCTGCGCGCGAGAAAGCTCAGGGGCGAGAGCGGCACATAGTTGGCGGCGGTCTTGTCGAGGCCGACGCTGTAGTGACCCTGATCCGCCGAGGACATTTTCTCTCTCCCTGTGGCAGTTTCCGAAGGACGATCCGCGGCCGTCTTGCATGGCTGCCGCCGCCGCGGCTGTTTCAGATTTAGGAGGTTTTGCGGCGGGAATCCAATGGAGATCAAACGCGCCACGGCGTCGTCGCGGCCAGGCCGTCAGCCGGCGGCGCAAATGCCGTCTACGGTGACAAAACCCTCCAAGGCCCTGAAACTCCGAACCAATAAATATTCCATAATATACCTTATGCGAATCATAGATATGGCGACATCAGCGCTCCTTCCGTCCGCTCGCTATCCATCCCTGCCAAGCCGGCCGCCGATGATCGCCGCCTCAGATCCCCGGACACGGCGTGGCGCGCAGATGGCGCGTGGTGGATGCGGGGTGCCTCGCCAGCATCGCCGCTGGCCGGATCGGCCGGCGCACCAGTTCGCCGCTGCAATTCGGGCAGACGCCGCTCAGCCGATGGTCGGCGCAGTCGGCGCAGAACGTGCACTCGAACGTGCAGATGCGGGCGTCGCGGCTGTCGGGCGGCAGGTCGCGGTCGCAGCACTCACAGTTCGGCTTCAGCATCAGCATCGCTGTCATCCTCCGAATGGTGTGGCCACGCCCTACTCCGCCAGCGCGCGCATCACCTCGATCAGGTCGGACTTGCCCTCGAAGCCGATCCCCGGCAGCTCGGGCATGACGATATGGCCGTCCTGAACCCTGACGCCATCGGGAAAGCCGCCATAGGGCTGGAACAGGTCCGGGTAGCTTTCGTTGCCGCCGAGGCCAAGCCCGGCGGCGATGTTCAGCGACATCTGGTGGCCGCCATGGGGAATGCAGCGCGACGCCGACCAGCCAAACTGGCGCAGCACGTCGAGGGTGCGCAGATATTCGACCAGCCCGTAGGACAGCACGCAGTCGAATTGCAGGTAGTCGCGATCCGGCCGCATGCCGCCATAGCGCAAAAGATTGCGTGCGTCCTGATGCGAGAACAGGTTTTCGCCGGTCGCCATCGGCGCCTCGTAGAACTCGGACAGCGCGGCCTGTAGCGCGTAATCGAGCGGATCGCCGGCTTCCTCGTACCAGAACAGCGGATAGTCGCGCAGCATTTTGGCGTAGGCGATCGCCGTCTCCAGATCGAACCGCCCATTGGCGTCGACGGCAAGTTGAGCCTGCGTGCCGATCTCCTCAAGAACGGCCTCGATGCGGGCGCGGTCCTCATCGATCGCCGCGCCGCCGATCTTCATCTTCACGACGGTATAGCCGCGCTTCAGATAGCTGCGCATTTCGGCTCGCAGCGCGGCGTTGTCCTTGCCGGGGTAATAGTAGCCGCCGGCGGCATAGACAAACACCTTCGGGTCGGCCTGCCTGCCCTGCATCGACGCCAACAGGCGAAACAGCGGCTCGCCGGCGATCTTGGCCACCGCATCCCACACCGCCATGTCGATGGTGCCGACCGCGACGGAGCGTTCGCCGTGACCGCCCGGCTTCTCGTTGGCCATCATCGCTGCCCAGATTTTGAACGGATCGAGATTGTCTTTGGCCTCGTTCAGCAGGCTTTCCGGCTCCGCCTGCAGGATGCGGTCCCGGAAACGTTCGCGGATCAAACCGCCCTGCCCGTAGCGGCCATTGGAGTTGAATCCGTAGCCAACGACGCGGCGGCCGTCGCGCACGACATCGGTGACGACCGCCACAAGGCTCGCTGTCATTTTGCTGAAGTCGATATAAGCGTTGCGGATCGGCGAGGCGATCGCCTTGGTGGCTTCGCGGATTTCGATGATGCGCATTCGGATCAGGCTCCCTTCCACGAACCGGCACGATAGTCGTCCCAGCCGCGCTGGCGCAGCCGGCAGGCCGGGCATTCGCCGCAGCCGTAGCCCCATGCATGGCGTGCGCCGCGTTCGCCAAGATAGCAGGTGTGCGACTGCTCGCGGATCAGATCGACCAGCCGGTCGCCGCCGAGATCGTGCGCAAGCTGCCAGGTTTCGGCCTTGTCGCGCCACATCAGCGGCGTATGCAGGATGAAATCGCGCGCCATGCCGAGATTGAGCGCGGCCTGCAGCGCCTTGATCGTGGTGTCGCGGCAGTCGGGATAGCCAGAATAATCGGTTTCGCACATGCCGCCGACGATGTGGCGGATGCCGCGCCGATAGGCCAGCGCCGCGGCGAAGGTCAGGAAGATCAGGTTGCGGCCGGGGACGAACGTATTGGGCAGACCGCCCTCGCCCATTTTGATCGCCATGTTACGGGTCAGCGCCGTCTCGGAGATCGCGCTCAGCGTCGGGATATCGAGCGTGTGCGCCTCGCCGAGCCGCTCCGCAAAGCCGTCATCGAGCGCATGCAGGCCCTCGGTCAGGCGGTCGCGGCATTCCAGTTCGATGAGATGCCGCTGGCCGTAGGCGAAGCCGACCGTCTCGACGCGGCCGAAGCGCGCCAACGCCCAGGCGAGGCAGGTGGCGGAATCCTGCCCGCCGGAGAACAGGACCAGCGCCGTCTCCGATGACAACACGTTGCTCATGACGCCGCCATAGAGCATTTTCAGCCTGACTGAAACACTCCTCCCTCCCGCCGTCCAGGTTTCCCATGACACCCTCCACGGATATTGCCCGCCTTCTCGACATCATGGCCGCGCTGCGCACGCCTGATACCGGCTGCCCGTGGGATCTTGAACAGGATTTTGCGACGATCGCGCCCTACACCATCGAGGAAGCCTATGAGGTGGCGGACGCCATCGCCCGCGACGACCTTGGCGACCTGTGCGACGAACTGGGCGATCTGCTGCTGCAAGTTGTCTTTCATGCGCGCATGGCCGAGGAACAGGGCGCGTTCGCATTCGGCGACGTGGTCGAGGCCATCACCCGAAAGATGATCCGCCGCCATCCGCATGTCTTTGGCGAGCGCGCCGGCCGGATGACGCCGGCCGAGGTCAAAGGTTCGTGGAGCCGCATCAAGGCCGAGGAAAAGGCCGAACGCGCCGCGCGCCGTGGCGAGGCGGTGGCTACGCCCGCCTCGCTTCTCGATAGCGTCAAGCCGGGCCAGCCGGCGCTGGCGCAGGCCATCGAGTTGCAGCGCAAGGCGGCGACCGTCGGTTTCGACTGGAACGACGCCCGCGCGGTGCTCGACAAGATTCGCGAAGAGACCGGCGAGGTGGCGGCCGCGCTCGATGCCGGCGATCCGTCTCATGTTGGCGAGGAGATCGGCGACCTGATGTTCGTCCTGGTCAACCTCGCGCGCCATGCCGATGTCGATCCGGAGGTGGCGCTGCGCGGCGCCAACGCGAAATTCACCCGGCGCTTTTCGCATATCGAGACCCGTCTCAAGGCGCAGGGCCGCGCGCTGGACACCGCCTCGCTGGATGAGATGGAAGCGCTGTGGAGCGAGGCCAAGGCGCGCGAGAAGACGACGAAATCAGCTTCCTGACGGCGTGCCTGCAAACCGGCGCAGCGCTGCGTCCTTGCGTGCCGGATCAATCCGCACGCGAATGCGGAAGCGCTCGCCGGCCAATTCCTTGCTCAGCACATCGGCGTTGCGATGCAGCCAGCTCAAGCCTTCGCCGTCGGCGGCATCGACCGACAGCATCAGTTCGGTGCGGTTGGCGGCCAGCCGCTCCTCGATCGCCGCGAGCAGCGCCGCGATGCCCTCCCCGGTCATGGCCGAGACCGCGAGGCACGGCCGCGTCGTCGGCTGACGCGCGGCAACGAGCCGAAGCTCGTCGCGTGCCTCCGGTGGCAGGCGGTCGATCTTGTTCCAGACTTCGATGATGCGCCCGCCGGCGTCGAGATCGATGTCGAGCTGGCGCAGCACGTTCTCGACATCCTGCCGCTGCGCCTCGGTGTCCTCATGCGAAATGTCGCGGACGTGCAAAATCACCTCCGCCTCCACCACCTCCTCCAGCGTGGCGCGGAACGCCGCCACCAGCATGGTCGGCAGGTCGGAGATGAAGCCCACCGTATCCGACAGCATGGCATTGCCGCCGTGCGGCAGCGGCAGCGCGCGCAGTGTCGGGTCCAGCGTTGCGAACAGCATGTCGGCGGCCTGCACCTCGGCGCGGGTCAGGCGGTTGAACAGCGTCGATTTGCCGGCATTGGTGTAGCCGACCAGCGCCACCACGCGATACGGCACGCGCGCGCGCCCGGCGCGATGCAGCCGCCGCGTCGCCTGAACTTTCTTCAGTTCGGCTTCGATGCGGGTGATGCGCTCGCCGATCATGCGGCGGTCGGCCTCGATCTGCGTTTCGCCCGGCCCGCCAAGGAAGCCGAAGCCGCCGCGCTGGCGTTCGAGGTGGGTCCATGAACGCACCAACCGGCTGCGCTGGTAGGTCAGGTGCGCCAGCTCGACCTGCAGCGTGCCCTCTTTGGTCTTGGCGCGGCGGCCGAAGATTTCGAGGATCAGCCCGGTGCGGTCGAGTACCTTGGCGTTCCACGCCTTCTCAAGGTTGCGCTGCTGGATTGGCGACAGCGCGCAATCCATCACCACCAGCCCCGCATCGTTGGCGACGATCAGGCTGGCGATTTCCTCGACCTTGCCCTTGCCGAGATAGGTGGCGGGACGAATCTCGCTGAGCGGCGCGACGATGTCCGCCACCACGGTGAGATCGATCGCCCGCGCGAGGCCCGCCGCCTCCTCCAGCCGCGCCTGCGGGTCGCGGACGACGGCAGGCGACGCCGCATGGCTGTCGGCCTCGCCGCGCCGGACCCGCCGATAAGGGCCGACCACGATCACCCGCCCCGTCGAGTCAGGGGCTGGCTCCGGGCGGTTGGCGGGGCCGTCGAAGGATCGGGGGTCCAATCAGGTCATCTCAGGGCTGCGCATCCTCGACGCCCTCGAACAACTGGATCGGCGCGCCCGGCATGATGGTTGAGATCGCGTGCTTGTAGACGAGTTGCGAGTGGCCGTCGCGCCGCAGCAGCAGGCAGAAATTATCGAACCAGGTGACGATGCCCTGCAACTTCACGCCGTTGACGAGAAAGATGGTCAGGGGTGTCTTGGTCTTGCGAACGTGATTGAGGAAGGTGTCCTGAAGATTTTGAGCGCGGTCTGGAGCCATTTGTTGTTATCCCGCAGTAGGATGGTTGTTGTTTTTGAAGTAACGGACAGAAGCGGTCCAAAAACCGCCGCCCGCATATACCGGCCAGCCCCTGAGATCCCCCTCTGGCCGACCGGCGCGACGATTATAGCGTTTTCCGGCAAGCTGGACACAGCGACATTTATCCACTCGTCGGTGCAGGCCGCTCAACGCTTACGAAACCTGTGCAAAGCGGCGAAATTCCTCGCGCAATCGCTGGGTGAGCGGGCCGGGCCGTCCCTCGCCCAACGTGTGACCGTCGATCCGTACAACCGGCATGACGGTCTGGCTGCATGAGGTGACAAAGGCTTCCGGCGCGGCGCGCGCCTCCTCCGCCGTGAACGGCCGTTCCTCCAGCGTGATCTGGAGCGAGGCAAGCACGTCGGCCACGACCGCGCGGGTGACGCCGGCGAGGATCGCGCCATCGGTCGGCCGGGTCACGACGCGGCCCTCGGCGGTGACGATCCAGGCATTGGACGAGGCACCCTCGGTGATGAAGCCATCGGGGCTGACGAACCAGGCTTCATAGGCGCCCTGCTCGCGCGCCGCCTGCCGCGCCAGCACGTTGGGCAACAGGCTGGTGGATTTGATATCGACGCGCTGCCAGCGGTTCTCCGGCACGGTGATGACGTCGATGCCGTGCGCGGCAAGCGCCTCCCGCCGCGCGCTGCCGAGCGCGCGCGCCGTCACCACCACGCTCGGGACAACCTCCGGCACCGGAAAGGCATGGTCGCGCCGCGCCACGCCGCGCGTGACCTGGACATAGACGAGGCCGTCGCGCACGCGGTTGCGGTGGATCACCTCGCGCATCACGGTCGAGAGCGCCGCAAGGGACATCGGCGCGCGGATACGCAATTCGCCGAGCGAGCGTTGCAGCCGTGCAAGGTGGCGCGGCGCATCGACCAGCCGGCCGCCGGCCACCTCGCACACCTCGTAGACGCCATCGGCGAACTGGTAGCCGCGATCCTCGACATGGACGGTGGCGTCGGCGTGCGGCAGATAGCGGCCGTTGACGTAAGCGAAGCGCGACATGATTTACCCGACCCCCAGCGCCTTCAGCTTGCGATGCAGCGCCGAACGCTCCATTCCGATGAATTCCGCCGTGCGCGAGATGTTACCGGAAAACCGGCTGATCTGGGCGATGAGATAGTCGCGCTCGAACACCTCGCGGGCCTCGCGCAGCGGCAGCCCCATGATGTGTTCGCCGTTGTGGCCGGTCGGCATCGCCGGCACCATCGAGCCGACATCCTGCGGCAGCATATCGGCGGTGACGATCGCTTCGGGGTCGCCGCCGGCGAGGATCATCACACGCTCCACGTTGTTGCGGAGCTGGCGCACGTTGCCGGGCCAGACGTGGGATTGCAGCACCGCCATGGCGTCGTCGCCGATGGTGCGTTTCGGCAATCCCGTGCTTTGCGAAATCTGCTCCATGAAGTAGGCGACCAGTTCGGGGATGTCCTCGCGCCGCTCCGACAGCGGAGGCACACGGATCGGCACCACCGAGAGGCGGTGATAGAGGTCCTCGCGAAAACGCCCCTCGGCGATCTCGGCCTCCAGGTTGCGCGCGGTCGAGGACACGATGCGGACATCGACATTGATCCGCGCGGTACCGCCGGCGCGCTGAAAGGTCTGATCGACCAGGACGCGCAGGATCTTGTTCTGCGTCTCGCGCGGCATGTCGGCGATCTCGTCGATGAACAGCGTGCCGCCATGGGATTCTTCGAGCGCGCCGGCCTTGCCCGGCTGCCCGCCGTCCTGCCCCTCGACGCCGAACAACTCCGTTTCCATGCGCTCGGGAGTGATCGCGGCGGCGTTGATCACCACAAACGGACCCTCGGCGCGATTGGACAGATTGTGCAGCGTGCGCGCGGCCAGTTCCTTGCCGCTGCCGGAAGCGCCGACGATCATGATGCGGCTGTTGGCCTTGGCGGCGCGATCGATGGTCTGGCGCAACTGGTTCATGCACGGCGAGCGGCCGATCAGCATGCCGGCCTGCGGCGCGCGCTGCTTCAGTTCGCGCACCTCGCGCTTGAGCCGCGAGGTCTCCAGCGCACGGGTCGCGACCAGAATCAGTCGGTCAGCCTTGAACGGCTTCTCGATGAAATCGTAAGCGCCGCGCTTGATGGCGGCGACCGCGGTTTCGATATTGCCGTGGCCGGAGATCATCACCACCGGCACGTCGGGGTGTGCCTGCTTGATCTGGTCGAGGAGTTGCAGGCCATCGAGGCGGCTGCCCTGCAACCAGATGTCGAGGAAGATGAGGTTGGGCCGGCGCGCGGCGACCTCGGCCAGCGCGCTGTCGCTATCGCGGGCCGTGCGGGTGTTGAAACCCTCGTCTTCGAGAATGCCGGCGACGAGGTCGCGGATGTCGGCTTCATCGTCGACAATCAGAATATCATTCGCCATCTTTCACGCTCACTTCCAGATCGCCGCGGCCGGTCGTTGCATCGGTCGCCTTGCCGTCGGTTTTGGTTGTCAGGCCGGAGACGGAAAAGCGCAGGCGGACCCACGCTCCCCGTGCGCCCGGCCGCAGGTTCTCGGCATCGTTAAGTTCAATGCGTCCGCCGTGTTCCTCAAGGACGCGCCCGACGATGGCGAGGCCAAGGCCGGTGCCTTTCTCCCGCGTCGTCATGTAGGGTTCGAGCAGCCGCGAGCGGCTGGCCGTCGGCAGGCCGATGCCGTTGTCGACCACGTCGATGACAATGTCGTCGGCCTCGCGCGCCACGATGACGTCGATACGGCCGCGCCCCAGGACGTCGGCCGGCACCGCCTCGATCGCTTCGGTGGCATTCTTGATGATGTTGGTCAGCGCCTGCGAAATCAGCCGGCGGTCAAACTTCGCCGGGATGCGCTCGTCCCTGATGTCCGTCTCGATGTCGAGGTCGGGATGGCCGACCCGCATCAGGAAGACCACCTGCCGCACCGTTTCGACGACGTCCTCGCCCTCGATCACCGGCTTCGGCATGCGGGCGAATTTCGAGAACTCATCGACCATGCGGCGGATATCGTCGACCTGCCGCACGATGGTGTCGGTGCACTGGTCGAACACCGGGCGGTCGTCGACGGCTATACCCTTGCCGAACTTGCGGCGGATGCGTTCAGCCGAAAGCTGGATCGGCGTCAGCGGGTTCTTGATCTCATGGGCGATGCGGCGGGCGACATCGGCCCAGGCCGAGGTGCGCTGCGCGCTGACAAGCTCGGTGATGTCGTCGAGCGTGATGATGCAGCCCTCGCGCGCCTGCGCGGTTTGTTCGGCGCTGATGCGTACCGAGAGGATACGTTCCGCCCCGTTGCGGGTGATGGTGATCTGGCCCTGCACCAGGCGCTGGGTGCCTTCCAGCACGCTCTCCATCATCGCATCGAGTTCGGGCAGCACATCGGACAGCGGCTGGCCGAGCGCCTCCGCTTCCGGCTTGCCGATCTGCCGTTCGGCGGAGCGGTTGAGGATTTCGATGCGCCCTGCCCCGTCGATGCCGATGATGCCGGCGCTGGCCGAGGACAGCACCGCCTCGATGAAGCGCCGGCGGCTGTCGATCACCTCGCTCGCCGAGACCAGTTCGTCGCGCTGCGTGCGCAACTCCTGCGTCATCTTGTTGAAGGTCTCGCCGAGTGTTGCGAGATCGCCCTCGGAGCGGATCACCGGCACCTGCACATGGAGGTCGCCGGTCGACACCTTGTCGGCGGCGCCCATCAGGCGGCGGATCGGCGCCACCAGGCCGTTGGCGAAGTTGAGGCCAAGCAGCACCGCCGACATCAGGACCGACAGCGCGATCACCGTGAACATCAGCGCGAACGCGACCTGGATGCCGAGGCGCTGGGCTTCCATTGCGCTGTATTCGGCAACGCCCGCTTGCGTCTGCTGCACCTGCGCCACCACGCGCGGATCGAGGAGGCGCGCGACATACAGGAAGGTATCCTGAAACGCGCGCAGCCGGATCACGGCGGCAACGTAATCGGCTTCCAGAAACACCGCGATCTGCGGCTCGTCCTCGCCGACGTTCTTCAAAAACTCCGGCGCCGGCGTGGTGAATGCCTGCCGGATGCCGGTATCGGCGGTTTCCAGAACCTGGCGGTCCTTGTCGATCAGCATCGCGCCCGGCAGGTTGCGCTGCTGGGCGCTGGCGGTCAGCAGGCTGCGGAACGTGCCGCGGTCCTGGTCGAACAGCGGACGGGCACGGGCGATGTCGCCGGCCATGCCGATGATGTCGCCGCGGATCAGTTGGGCGTGCTCCTGCAGATAGGCATTGGCGACGATCAGCGATTTCTCGATCACGGCGCGGGTCGGGCCGGAAAACAGCCGATCCAGGCCGCGATCGAGCGTGACATTGGCCACCACCGAGACCAGCACCGCCGGCAGAACCGCGACGATCGAGAACAGGCTGACGATCTGCACATGCAGCCCCGCCGCCGCCCGGCCGCGCCGCCACGCCTGGATCACCTTCCACACTTCGCGGCCGATGATCAGCACCAGCAGAAAGACGGTTGCGGCGTTGATCATCAGGAAGGTGACGACGACCTGCCGGTTGGGGGAAATCGGCGTCAGCCCGGTCAGCACCACGAAGGTCAGGCAGGCCGACAGCAACGCCAGCGCGATGGCAAGCGGCGCCAGCAGCCGCCGCAGCCGGAAGTCGCCGCCTTCCGGCGGGGCTGAATCGAATGTCGAGGCCGGCGAGTTTGCGCTGGTCATGCCATCATTCATGGGGGCGGCAGGGTCGGTGAAGCCGGTTGCGGATCGATTCGGACAACGGGTCCACTGATGCGCGCTTGCAACAATGTTGCAAGATTGGGACATTTCCACGGCGCGTCAAAGCCGGCACTCGGTCCATGGCCGACAATGCACCGGGATTTTTTACCAGATGGGCGGCGGCTCAGCCGGTGCGAAACACCTGAATGTCGAGGTCGCGGATTTTCTTGCGCAGGGTGTTGCGGTTAAGGCCCAACAGGTCGGCGGCCTTGATCTGATTGCCGCGCGCCGAGGCAAGCGCGGCGGAGAGCAGCGGTCCCTCGATCTCGCGCAATACCCGATGATAGAGACCGGGCGGCGGCGCGCCGTTGCCGAAGCCGGCGAAATAGGCCGCGAGATAGACCTCGACCGCCCCGGCGAGGCTGTCGACACCCTGCCCGGCCGGCCCGCGCGGCGCCACCGGCACCGGCGGCGCCAATTCCGCCTCGATCACCGCACCGGTGATCGTATCCTGCGGGTAGAGGGCGGCGAGCCGGCGAATCAGGTTCTCCAGTTCGCGGATGTTGCCGGGCCAGCGGTGACGCTTGAGCCGTTCCAGCGCGGCAGCGTCGAGGGTCTTGGCCGGCATCCCCTCGGCTTCCCCCTGGACCAGGAAGTGGCGGACAAGGTCGGGAATGTCGTCGAGCCGCTCGCGCAGCGGCGGCAGCCTGAGCGGCACCACGTTGAGACGGAAAAACAGATCCTCGCGAAACAGCCCCTGCTGGATCAGGATGCGCAGGTCCTTGTTGCTGGCGGCGACGATCCGCACGTCGCTCCTGATCGGGGCGCGGCCGCCGACGGTGGTGTATTCGCCCTGCTGGAGCACGCGCAGCAGCCGCGTCTGCGCCTCCATCGGCATGTCGCCGATTTCGTCGAGAAACAGCGTGCCGCCCTCGGCCTGCTCGAAGCGGCCGGAAGCGCGGGTGTTGGCGCCGGTGAAGGCGCCTTTCTCGTGGCCGAACAGTTCTGACTCGATGAGATCGCGCGGAATCGCCGCCATGTTGACGGCAACGAACGGCCCCTTCGCACGCTTGCCGTAGTCGTGCAGCGCACGCGCCACCAGTTCCTTGCCGGTGCCGGATTCGCCGGAGATCATCACCGTGAGGTCGGTCTGCATCAGCCGCGCCAGCACGCGGTAGATATCCTGCATCGCCACCGATCGCCCGACCAGCGGCAGCGCCTCCATCTCGGCCGCCTCCGGCACCACGGTGGCCTGCTTCGGCGCCGCCAGCGCCCGGCCGACAATTGCGATCAGTTCCTTGAGGTCGAACGGCTTCGGCAGATACTCGTAGGCGCCGCGCTCGGAGGCGCGGATCGCGGTCATGAAGGTATTTTGCGCACTCATCACCACGACCGGCAGGTTGGGTCGGAGCTTCTTGATGCGCGGCAGCAGGTCGAAGGCGCTTTCGTCCGGCATCACCACGTCGGTGACGACGAGATCGCCCTCGCCCTGGGCGACCCAGCGCCACAGCGTTGCGGCGTTGCCGGTCAGGCGCACCTCGTAACCGGCGCGCGACAGCGCCTGATTGAGCACGGTGCGGATTGCCGGGTCGTCGTCGGCGATCAGGATGTGGCCTGCGGGCATAACGCACCTCCGTCCTTGTCAGCCGCTCCGCTCGCGACCATCGGCATCAGCACGCGGAATACCGTGCGGCGCGGCTGCGATTCGCATTCGACGATGCCGCCGTGGTCGCCGACGATTTTCGCGACCAGTGCCAGCCCAAGTCCGCTGCCGGTGAGCTTTGTGGTGATGAACGGGTCGAACAGGTTCGGCATCAGGTCGTCGGGCACGCCGGGGCCGTTGTCGCGCACGCAGAACTCCAGCGGCAGCGATACCCGCGTCTGCTTGCCCGGCACCGACAGCCGGACGCCGGGGCGGAACGCCGTGGTCAGGACGATTTCACCGTCGGCGCCGATGCCGGCAACCGCCTCGGCGGCGTTCTTGACCAGGTTGAGGAACACCTGGATCAACTGGTCCTGATTGGCGAACACCGGCGGCAGCGAGGGATCGTAATCCTCGACGAAGCGCACATTGCGGGCAAAGCCGGACTGCGCCAGCCGCTTCACATGATCGAGCACCGAATGGATGTTGACCGGCCCGCGCTCGACCGGGCGCTCGTCGCCGAACACCTCCATGCGATCGACCAGCGTGACGATGCGGTCGGTCTCCTCGCAGATCAGCCTCGTCAGCACGCGGTCCTCGGTCGAGGCGGCCTGTTCGAGCAGTTGCGCCGCGCCGCGAATGCCGGACAGCGGGTTCTTGATCTCGTGCGCCAGCATCGCCGCCAGCGCCGTGACCGACCGCGCCGCGCCACGATGGGTCAACTGCCGGTCCATCTTGTCGGCGATCGAGCGCTCCTGCAGCACCACCATGATGTGGCCGGGCCGCTCACTGAGCGGCGCAACGTGCAGATCGACCTGGCGGTCGGCGCCGATGCGGGGCGTGCCAAGATCGACCCTGTATTCGTTGACCGGCGCGCCATCGCGAGCCACCTGCTCGACCAGTGCCAGCAGCGGACTGCCGAACGGCACCAGATCGCTGAGCGTCTGGCGTCGCAGGAATTGCAGCGAC
>JBARWE010000004.1:0-3602 GCA_049646625.1 Xanthobacteraceae bacterium | reverse complement strand
AAGCGCAGAAAGACGACCGGATCGTCGGCATCACCGCCGCGATGCCCTCCGGCACCGGTATCGACATCTTCGCCAAGGCGTTCCCCGAACGCGCCTTCGACGTCGGCATCGCCGAGCAGCATGCGGTAACGTTCGCCGCCGGGCTTGCCACCGAAGGCTACAAGCCGTTCTGCGCTATCTACTCGACCTTCCTGCAGCGCGGCTACGACCAGGTCGTGCATGATGTCGCGATCCAGGGACTGCCGGTGCGCTTCGCCATCGACCGCGCCGGTCTGGTCGGCGCCGACGGCGCGACCCACGCCGGCTCGTTCGACAACGCCTATCTCGGCTGCCTGCCGGGCTTCGTCATCATGGCGGCATCCGACGAGGCCGAACTGGTGCACATGGTGGCGACGCAAGTGGCGATCGACGACCGGCCGAGCGCGGTGCGCTATCCGCGCGGCGAGGGCCGCGGCGTCGAGATGCCCGAGGTCGGCGTGCCGCTCGAAATCGGCAAGGGCCGGATCGTCCGCGAGGGCAGCAAGGTGGCGCTCCTATCGTTCGGCACCCGGCTTGCCGAATGCGAGAAGGCAGCCGACGAACTCGCCGCGCACGGCCTGTCCACCACCGTCGCCGATGCCCGCTTCCTCAAGCCGCTCGATGTCGATCTGGTGCTGCGGCTGGCCCGCGACCACGAGATTCTCATCACCGTCGAGGAAGGCTCGGTCGGGGGCTTCGGCTCGCATGTGCTGCAGACGCTGGCCGAGCACGGCGCGCTCGATCGCGGCCTGCGGGTGCGCGCGATGGTGCTGCCGGATGTGTTCCTCGACCACGACACGCCGGCGGCGATGTATGCCCACGCCGGACTCGACGCCAAGGGCATCGTCGCCAAGGTGTTCGAGGCGCTCGGCAAGGACATTCACACCGAGACGGTCAAGCTGGCCTGACCAAACGCCATGACTGATCGCAAGCGCGCCGACCTGTTGCTGGTCGCGCGCGGCCTGTTCGACAGCCGCGCCCGCGCGCAAGCGGCGATTGCTGCCGGCCTCGTCAGCGCCGACGGCAAGCCGGTGCAAAAACCCTCCGAGCTGCTGGCCACCGATGCCGCGCTGAGCGCCGAGCCGGCCCACCCCTGGGTGTCGCGCGGCGGCGTCAAGCTCGCCGGCGCGCTGGAACGCTACCCGATCGAGATCGACGATCACGTCTGTCTCGACATCGGCGCCTCGACCGGCGGCTTCACCGAGGTGCTGCTGAGCCAGGGGGCGGCGCTGGTGTTCGCCGTCGATGTCGGCACCGGCCAGCTTCATCCAAGCCTCAGCGGCCATCCGCGCATTGTCTCGCTGGAGCAGACCGATATCCGCAGCTACGAGGGCAAGCGGCTGCCGCAGCGCCCCGACGTGGTGGTGATCGATGTCAGCTTCATCTCGCTGAAGCAGGTGCTGCCGGTGGCGCTGACGCTTGCCGCCGCGCCGATGCAACTTCTCGCGCTGATCAAGCCGCAGTTCGAGGCGCCACGCAGCGCGATCAAGAAAGGCATCGTGCGCGACGCCGCGGTGCATCGGGCGGTGTGCGACGACATCGCAGCGTTCGCCGCCTCGCTCGGCTGCGAGGATATCGAGGTGTTTTCCTCCTCCATCACCGGCGGCGACGGCAACACCGAATTCTTCCTCGGCGCGCGCCGTGGCTGACACGTTCGCGATCGACCGCATCGGCCATCGCGGCGACGGCATCGCTCACGTCAACGGCCGCCCGGCGTTCGTGCCGCTTGCGCTGCCCGGTGAGGTGGTGGAGGCCGAGCCGCTGCCCGGCGCGCCGGAACGCTGGCAACTCACACGCATCGTCAAGGCAAGCCGCGAACGGATCGCGCCGTTCTGCACTCACTTCGGCACTTGCGGCGGCTGCGCGATCCAGCACTGGCAAGACGCCGCCTATCGCCGCTGGAAAGGCGGCCTCGTCGTCGAGGCGCTGGCGCAGGCCGGCGTCAGTTGTGCGGTTGACGACCTGATCGATGCCCACGGGGCCGGGCGACGGCGCGTCGTGATCCATGCCCGGCGCGGCAGCGGCGACCGGCTCGCCGTCGGATTCGCCGCCGCCGGCCGTCATGCCATCGTCGATATCGACCACTGCCCAGTGCTCGCACCGCAGCTTGCCCCGGCATTCACCATCGCGCGCGATCTCGCCCAGGCGCTGGCGCCGTTGGCCAAGCCACTCGACATCCAGATCACCGCGACCGATGCCGGCCTCGACGTCGATGTGCGCGGCTCCGGCCCGCCGAGCGCCACAGTCACGTTAGCGCTGTCGCAGCTTGCCGCGCGGCGCCGCCTCGCGCGCCTCACCCGCCATGGCGACATGGTGGCGATGCACGCCCCGCCCCACCTCACCATGGGCACCGCCACGGTGAGGTTGCCGCCGGCCGCCTTCCTGCAGGCGACCGCCAGCGGCGAGGCGACGCTGGCCGCGCTCGTCACCGAGCACTGCGGCAAGGCCAAACATATTGCCGACCTGTTCTGCGGTGTCGGTCCGTTCGCGCTGCGTCTGGCGGAACGGGCACGCATCACCGCAATCGATGCCGACGCGCCGGCGGTGGTGGCGTTGCGCCAGGCTGCGGCGGCGACGCGCGGGCTGAAGCCGATCATGGCCGAGACCCGCGATTTGTTCCGGCGTCCGCTGTGGCCGCAGGAACTCGCTGCCTTCGAGGCCGTGGTGTTCGATCCGCCACGCCAGGGCGCGGAGGCGCAGGCCCGGCAGCTTGCGGCGAGCCGGGTGCCACGGATCGTTGCGGTGTCGTGCAACGCGGCGACCTTCGCCCGCGATGCGCGGCTGTTGATCGATGGCGGCTACCGGCTTTCGCGCGTCACGCCGGTCGATCAGTTTCGCCACACGCCGCATGTCGAATTGGTGGCCTGCTTCGAGCGGCAAACTTGAAGCGCGTCATGTTCTGGCGAAAACATGCTAGCCGTCATGGCCGGGCTTGTCCCGACCATCCACGTCTTTCTTACTTACAAGCTATCGTCAAGACGTGGATGCCCGGCATAAAGCCGGCATGACGAAGCAAGATAGCTGCGCGCTCACGGCTGCCGGCCGCCCCAACGCTCCTGCCAGATGCGCTCGCCGATCATGCACGACATGCGTGGCTCGGCCACTGAAGCCGGCACAACACGCGGCACCGGCACACGGCCGGCCACCTCCATCACCAGCTTGGCGCGGATCGCCTCCTTGAACCTGGCGCGGTCCTTGATCGGGACGACGAACGAGCCGGGGCCGCCGATCACGCAATCCTCGTAATAGAAATCGAGATTGGGAATATCCATTGTGGCGTAGGACAGATCCTTGATCATGATCGGCAAGCCGTTGATCACGATCCCCTTGGCCAACGCCGCGTCGCGCGCGACCGTCACCGGCGTGCCGCTGTTGTTGGCGCCGTCGCCGGAGATGTCGATGACGCGGCGCACCCCGACGAAGCCGCCCTCGTCGAACAGCGGTACGGCAAAATTGATGGCACCGGAAATCGAGGTGCGCGAGGCGCGGCGCACCGGCACCTGTCGAATCTCGGCGGCGACCGCGCCGGCCGATTCCGGGCCGTCGATGATCCGCCACGGGATGATCAGCTTCTGGTCCTGCGA
>JBARWE010000003.1:0-6670 GCA_049646625.1 Xanthobacteraceae bacterium | reverse complement strand
TGTTGCCCTGCGCCACCAGTTCGTGCAGCACCTCAAGCAATTTTGCGACGTCGTGGAAGTGCAGGCCGGTGGTCGGCTCGTCGAGGATATAGAGCGTGCGGCCGGTGGCGCGCTTCGACAGCTCCTTGGCGAGCTTGACGCGCTGCGCCTCGCCGCCGGACAGCGTGGTGGCCTGCTGGCCGACCTTGATGTAGCCGAGGCCGACGCGCTGCAACGTCCTGAACGTCTCGCGCACGCGCGGCACTGCCTTGAAGAACTCGGCCGCCTCATCCACCGTCATGTCGAGCACGTCGGCGATGGTCTTGCCCTTGAACAGCACCTCCAGCGTCTCGCGGTTGTAGCGCTTGCCCTTGCAGGTGTCGCAGGTGACGTAGACGTCGGGCAGGAAGTGCATCTCGATCTTGATCACGCCGTCGCCCTGACAGGCTTCGCAGCGCCCACCCTTGACGTTGAACGAGAAGCGGCCCGGCTCGTAGCCGCGGGCCTTGGCTTCGGGCAGGCCGGCGAACCACTCGCGGATCGGCGTGAAGGCGCCGGTATAGGTCGCGGGGTTCGAGCGCGGCGTCCGGCCGATCGGCGACTGATCGATGTCGATGATCTTGTCGATATGCTCCAGCCCCTCGATGCGGTCGTGCGGGGCGGGGGCGTCGGAGGCGTTATTGAGCTTGCGCGCGATCGCCTTGTACAGCGTGTCGATCAACAGCGTGGATTTGCCGCCGCCGGATACGCCGGTGACGCAGGTGAACAGGCCAAGCGGAATTTCCGCCGAGACGTTCTTCAGGTTGTTGCCGCGCGCATTGACGACCTTGATGGTGCGGCGATGGTTCGGCGGCCGCCGCTCCGGCACGGCGATGAACTTCGCGCCGGTGAGATATTGCCCCGTGAGCGAGGTCGGGTTGCGCATGATGTCGCGCGGCGTGCCTTGTGCGACGATGTGGCCGCCATGCACGCCGGCGCCGGGACCGACATCGACCACATGGTCGGCGTGCAGAATGGCGTCCTCGTCGTGCTCGACGACGATCACCGTGTTGCCGAGGTCGCGCAGCCGCTTCAGCGTGTCAAGCAGCCGGGCGTTGTCACGCTGGTGCAGGCCGATCGAGGGTTCGTCCAGCACATAGAGCACGCCGGTCAGCCCCGAGCCGATCTGCGAGGCGAGGCGGATGCGCTGGCTCTCGCCGCCCGACAGCGTGCCGGAGGCGCGCGACAGAGTCAGGTAGTTCAGGCCGACATCGAGCAGGAACGACAGCCGCTCGCGGATTTCCTTCAGGATGCGCGCGGCGATCTCGTTCTGCTGTTTGCTGAGCTTGGCGGGGATCGCGTCGAACCACTCCATGGCGCGCCGCACCGACAGTTCGGAGATTTCACCGATGTGCTTTTTGCCGATCTTGACGCACAGCGCCTCGGGCTTCAGCCGATAGCCGGCGCAAGCCGCGCACGGCACGTCGGAAAAATACTTTCCCAGTTCCTCGCGCGCCCACTCGCTCTCAGTTTCGCGAAAGCGCCGCTCGATGCTGGTGACGATGCCCTCGAACGGCTTCTTGGTCTCGTAGGATCGCACGCCGTCCTCGTAGGCGAATTTGATCTCGGTGTCGCCGGAGCCGTAGAGCAGCGCGCTTTGCGTCTTTTTCGGCAGGTCCTTCCACTTGGTGTCGAGGGTGAACTTGTAGGCCTTACCGAGCGCCTGCAGCGTCTGGATGTAATAGGGCGACGACGATTTCGCCCATGGCGCGATCGCGCCTTTGCGCAGGCTTAGGTCCTTGTCGGGGATGACGAGGTCGGCGTCGATGTGCTGCTCGACGCCAAGCCCGCCGCAGGCCGGGCAGGCGCCGTAGGGGTTGTTGAACGAAAAGAGTCTTGGCTCGATCTCCGGCAGCGTGAAGCCCGACACGGGACAAGCGAACTTTTCCGAGAACAACAGCCGCTCGGGGCCGCTCTTGTCGTGGATTTTCGCAACCTTCTTTTTGTCACCCTCCCCAGCAGGGGGAGGTGAAACGGGATCGGCGAACTCGACCACCGCCAGCCCGTCGGCGAGTTTCAAGGCGGTCTCGAAACTTTCCGCCAGCCGCTGCGCAAGGTCCGGCCGCACCACGATGCGGTCCACCACCACGTCGATGTCGTGTGGAAACTTCTTGTCGAGCACCGGCGCTTCAGACAGCTCGTGAAACGCGCCATCGATCTTGACGCGCTGAAAGCCCTTCTTGAGATACTCCGCCAGTTCCTTGCGATATTCGCCCTTGCGGCCGCGCACCACCGGCGCCAGCAGATAGAGCCGCGTGCCCTCGGGCAGTGCCAGCACACGATCGACCATCTGCGACACGGTCTCGCTCTCGATCGGCAGCCCGGTGGCCGGCGAATAGGGCACGCCGACGCGCGCCCACAGCAGCCGCATGTAATCGTAGATTTCCGTCACGGTGCCGACGGTCGAACGCGGGTTCTTCGAGGTGGTCTTCTGCTCGATGGAGATCGCCGGCGACAGCCCGTCGATCTGGTCGACATCGGGCTTCTGCATCATCTCCAGAAACTGCCGCGCATAGGCGGAGAGCGACTCGACGTAGCGGCGCTGGCCCTCGGCATAGATGGTGTCGAAGGCGAGCGACGACTTGCCGGAGCCGGACAGGCCGGTCAGCACCACCAGCCTGTCGCGCGGGATCGCGACATCGATGTTCTTGAGGTTGTGCTCGCGGGCGCCACGGATGGTAATGGCGCGGGAGCTTGCGGCGATCTGGCGCTGATTGGCTTTCAGAACTTCATCCATGCGAAATTTCCGGCGGACCGTAGCTCGCTCGCCGGGACGGCGGCGGCGGTCAAAGACAAAGGCCGCGGGCGGCCATGGGATCAGAACATACTAGGAACGAGAGGCCGTTGCCAGCCCCGGATCGGGGTTGCGCGCCACGTCGCTCGACCACGCGCCAGGATTTCATTCAAGGATATATTGCGGCGGCTGCGAAGTGCCAGAGCGGCCGCGAAAAGGCCGGTGGGAAACGGGGATCGCGCCGCAATGAGCGCAAAGACGAAGCCGCACAGCGAAAAGGCCGGCGTGCGCCGGCCTTTTTATGATGCGGAGGTTGTTGGGCCGGATCAGAACCCCGGCGCCGGCGGGCCGCCCCAGTTAAAGTGGTAGTTGACGCCGGCTTTGACCGTGTTGAGCGAGGTGCGGCCGCTGCTGGCGGCGCCATTGAAATAGTCCTGGCTCTCAAGGTCGGCATACAGATATTCGATTTTGCCGGACCAGTTCGGCGCGAACATATATTCGAGGCCGGCGCCCACGGTCCAGCCGCTATGCGTGCGGCTCTCGGAGCCGGTTACGCCGCCGCCATTGACGCTCAGCTTGTTGTTGACCCAGGCATAGCCGCCGGTGGCGTAGAGCAGGGTGGAGGGCGCGGCGGTGACGCCGATGCGGCCGCGCACCGTGCCGAAGGTGGTGATCTGCGACCTGGCCCAATCGACGCCGGGGACGCCGGCCGAGGCGCTGATGTCGGCGCCTGCGACATCCGCTTCCACGCCGAACACGACATTGCCGTTTTGCCAGTTATAGCCGAGGGTGCCGCCGCCGAAGCCGCCGCTCATGCCGAGGCCGCCGGCGCGCGCGGTGAGGTCGCCGGTCCAGCCGTAGCCACCAAAGCCGCCGATATACAGACCGGACCATGTGGCCGGTGCGACGTAAGGCACCGGCGGCGCTTTGGTGTGGGGCCGGGCCGTAAGGTCGGCTGCGCTCGCAGGCGCCGTCATCGCCAGCACGGCGAGGGCAGCGGTTCCCAGCAAGAGCTTATGCATCGATCGTCTCCACTCCCGGGTGCCGTGGCGGATCGAAACCTTGTCCCCAAGCGAATACCGCCAGCACCGCGTCTGCCACTATAATGGCTTTCGTTCGCCATGCAGTGCCCCAACTGCAACACCCGAACGCGAACTGCTGTCCCCCGGAGAGCGCTCTAACCGCTGGATTTCCGCGAGGTTTTCACGGCGTCCCGCCGCGCGGCCCGGCCCCTCGCGAGCAACGGCGGTACGACGCGACGATTGGGCCTTTTCATATGAACAAAATAAGAACATAGTGCGCCGGCCGTGGATAAGGGGGGGCAGCGTTCGCCGCCGCGGCGCTCGCGGTATATAGCGGGGGCGGACAGGCGGCGGCCTTAAGTCGTTTTCGGGTGTCGAGGAGCGGAGAGAGTTAATGGCGGGAAGCGTGAACAAGGTGATTTTGATCGGCAATCTCGGCGCGGACCCGGAGATCCGCCGGACCCAGGACGGGCGCCCGATCGCCAACCTGCGCATCGCGACCTCGGAGAGCTGGCGCGACAAGGCGACCGGCGAGCGCAAGGAAAAGACCGAGTGGCACCGCGTGGTCATTTTCAACGAAGGGCTGTGCCGTGTCGCCGAGCAGTATCTGCGCAAGGGCGCCAAGGTCTACATCGAGGGCCAGTTGCAGACCCGCAAATGGACCGACCAGAGCGGCATTGAAAAGTATTCGACCGAGGTGGTGCTGCAGGGCTTCAATTCCAACCTGACCATGCTCGACGGCCGTAGCGGCGGGGGTGGTGGCGGTGGTGGCTTCGGTGACGAGCCGGGCGGTGATTTCGGCTCAAGCGGCCCCAGCGGCGGCGGGCGGCGTGCGGTCTCCGGCGGCGGGGGTGGCGGTGGCCGCGACATGGACGACGAAATCCCGTTCTGAGGTCTCCGGCAGGCTCGCCGCCAGCCGGCGGCGAGCCGCCTGGAGAGCCGGCGGGCCGGCTAAGCCCATTGAAGAACAAGGGGAAACTTCGCGTACCGGGGGTCGGGCAGGGTGGCGATGGCAGTCCCGATGGGCTATATAAAGCCTAACTCGAATCACCCGGACATCAGCGTTGACCGATCCCGACAAGCCGTCCACCGGAGAGCCGCCGGCGCCTTCGGATATCCGTCCTGTTTTCATCTCCGACGAGATGAAGCGCTCCTACCTCGACTACGCCATGAGCGTGATCGTGGCGCGCGCGCTGCCGGACGTCCGCGACGGCCTCAAACCCGTGCATCGGCGCATCCTCTATGCGATGCACGAGAACGGCTTCGAGTGGAATAAGCCGTATCGCAAGTCGGCCCGCACCGTCGGCGACGTCATCGGTAAGTACCATCCGCACGGCGACCAGTCGGTCTATGACGCGCTGGTGCGGATGGCGCAGGACTTTTCCATGCGCGTGCCGCTAATCGACGGCCAGGGCAACTTTGGCTCGGTCGATGGCGATATGCCGGCGGCGATGCGCTACACCGAGTCGCGCCTGACCAAGATCGCCGAACATCTGGTCGACGACCTCGACAAGGACACCGTCGACTTCCACCCCAACTACGACAATTCCGAGCGCGAGCCATCGGTTCTGCCAGCGCGCTTCCCCAATCTGCTGGTCAATGGCGCCGGCGGCATCGCGGTCGGCATGGCGACCAACATTCCGCCGCACAATCTCGGCGAGGTGATCGACGCCTGTATCGCGGTGATCGACGATCCCGGCATCGGTATCGACGATCTCATCAAGATCGTACCGGGACCCGATTTTCCGACTGGCGGCATTATCCTCGGCCGGCAGGGCATCCGTGCCGCCTACCACCTTGGCCGTGGTTCGATCGTGATGCGCGGCAAGGTGACGATCGAGCCGACACGGAAGGACCGCGAAGCGATCATCGTTACCGAGATTCCCTATCAGGTGAACAAGGCCACCATGGTCGAGCGCATCGCCGAACTGGTGCGCGAGAAGAAAATCGAGGGCATTTCCGACCTGCGCGACGAGTCCGACCGCGAGGGTTTTCGCGTCGTCGTCGAGCTGAAGCGCGAGGCGATGGCCGAGGTGGTGCTGAACCAGCTCTATCGCTACACGCCGTTGCAGACCAATTTCGGCGTCAACTCGGTGGCGCTGGATGGCGGCCGCCCGCTGACCATGAACCTCAAGGACATGCTCGCGGCGTTCACCGCTTTCCGCGAGCGGGTGGTGACGCGGCGCACCAAGTATCTGCTCGGCAAGGCGCGCGACCGCGCCCACATCCTGGTCGGTCTTGCCATCGCGGTTGCCAATATCGACGAGGTGATCCGCGTCATCCGCACCTCGCCCGATCCGGCCACCGCCCGCGACACCCTGATGGCGCGCGACTGGCCGGCGAAGGATGTCGCCACCATGATCACGCTGATCGACGATCCGCGCCATCGCCTGGCCGAGGACGGCACCGCGCGGCTGTCGCTGGAGCAGGCCAGGGCCATTCTCGATCTGCGTCTGCAGCGCCTCACCGCGCTCGGGCGCGACGAGATTTCGCAGGAACTCGATAAGCTAGCCTTGGAAATTGCCGACTATCTCGACATTCTGCGCTCGCGCGCCCGCGTGCAGGAGATCGTCAAGACCGAACTCAGTGCGGTGAAGAACGAGTTCGCCACTCCGCGCCGCACCGTCATTCTCGATCAGGAAGGTGAGATCGAAGACGAGGATCTGGTCGATAACCTCGACATGGTGGTCACTGTCTCGCATGCCGGCTACATCAAGCGCGTACCACTGTCGACCTACCGCGCCCAGAAGCGTGGCGGCAAGGGGCGCTCGGGGATGCAGACGCGCGACGAGGATTTCGTCGCAAAGCTGTTTTCCGCCTCGAACCACACCCCGATCCTGTATTTCTCCTCGCTCGGCCGGGTCTACAAGGAGAAGGTATGGCGGCTGCCGGAAGC
>JBARWE010000002.1:0-3743 GCA_049646625.1 Xanthobacteraceae bacterium | reverse complement strand
CGGGCAGGACGTGTTCCTGTTCCGGGGCAGCATCCGCGACAACATCGCCTTCGGCCGACCGGACGCCAGCGAGGAGGCGATTGTCGCCGCGGCGACAGCAGCCAATGCCCATGACTTCATCATGGCGGTTCCGCAAGGCTACGACACGCCGGTCGGCGAGCACGGCACGCAGCTCTCCGGCGGCCAGCGCCAGCGCATTGCCATCGCCCGCGCCCTCATCAAGAACGCGCCGATCATTCTGCTGGACGAGGCCACCGCCGCGCTCGATTCCGAATCGGAAACGCTGGTGCAGGCCGCGCTCGAACGCTTGAGCCATGGCCGCACCACGCTGGTGATCGCCCACCGCCTGCACACCATCATGCACGCCGACACCATTTGCGTGGTAGAGAACGGCACGGTGGTCGAATCCGGCCGCCACGCCGACCTGCTCGCCAAAGGCGGCCGCTACGCCTCGTTCTTCCGTCTGCAACAGCGCGAGGCCGAGCCACACGCGGCCGCGGCGTCGATCTGATTTCTTCCCCAGGTGATCCACCCATGAGCAATTCTTACGTCATCGCCCTGCCGCCGCAGCCCGCCATCGCCGTCACTGGGCGGGGCGAAACCTTTCCGGTGCGCCGCATCTGGTGCGTCGGGCGCAACTACCTTGAACACGTCCGCGAGATGGGCAACGACGAACGGCAGCCGCCCTTCTTCTTCGCCAAGCATGCTGACATGATCGTGCCGGACGGAACGCTGGTGCCCTACCCGTCGCTGACCAAGGATCTGCATCACGAGGTCGAACTGGTGGTGGCGCTGAAAGACGGTGGCACCGATCTCGCTGAGACAACCGCGCTCGACGCCGTCTATGGCTACGCCGTCGGCATTGACCTGACACGGCGGGATCTGCAATTCGCCTCGCGCGAGAAGAAGCAACCGTGGGAGATCGGCAAATCGTTCGAAGCTTCAGCCCCGGTCGGCGCGCTCCGGCCGGCGGCCGAGATCGGCCATCCCGCCAAGGGCCGTATCTGGCT
Source organism: Xanthobacteraceae bacterium (assembly GCA_049646625.1). Classification (GTDB taxonomy): domain Bacteria; phylum Pseudomonadota; class Alphaproteobacteria; order Rhizobiales; family Xanthobacteraceae; genus PRO6. The sequence goes on along the minus strand of JBARWE010000002.1, from coordinate 2,733 downwards.
CAAGGTCAACGGCGCAGAGAAACAGGGCGGCGACCTCGCCCAGATGATCTGGAGCGTGCCGGAAATCATCGCGCGGTTGTCGCGTCAGGTGCGGCTCGCGGCCGGCGACATCATCATGACCGGCACACCGGCGGGCGTCGGTCCGCTCCAGCCCGGCGACAAGGTGGAAGCCGGCATCGAGGGTATCGGCGAATTGCGGATCGGGATTGTATCGGCGGGGTGAGTTAGGCTGCGGGCCTCGGTCGGGCCGGCCGTCCCTTGAGCATGGCGGCAACGCTCAAGTCCTCGTCGAGGTCGGGCCAGTGAATGCCCATCGGCATGATCTCATAATTGGACCGCTGCAACGGCGATGCGTTCTTGAGGCGCGGATACCAGTCAAGCGGCGTGACAATGCGGCGGCCGTCGCGCAGCGAGACGACAAGTTCGGTCGCCGTGAAGTCCACGCTGCGCGCACGCAAGTCGCCGACATCAATTTCCAAAGTGCTCATGCCAAGCCTCTGCCAAGGCGTCACGATGGCTCCGCAGATGGCGAATGATATCGCCGATCTCGTGCGCCGGGAAGCCGGCATTCACTGCCACGCTCAGATCGTGAAGCCAGAACTTCGCCTCGCATTCGCCGCCCCGAACGTGGATATGCGGCGGCTCGTGCCCTTCGTTCGAGTAAAAGAAGGCCCGATACAGCCCCCAGCGCAGAACCGTGGGCATCCTCCGCTCACAGCGGCAGGTTGTCGTGCTTCTTGGCCGGTATCTCCACCTTCTTGTCGCGCAGCATGGCGAGCGCGCGGGCGATGCGCTTGCGCGTCGAGTGCGGCATGATCACGTCGTCGATATAGCCGCGCTCGGCGGCGACGAACGGCGACAGGAAGCGGTCCTCATATTCCTTGGTGCGCGCGGCGATCTTTTCCGCGTCACCAATGTCGCGACGGAAGATGATCTCCACCGCGCCCTTGGCGCCCATCACCGCGATCTGCGCTGTCGGCCAGGCATAGTTCATGTCGGCGCCGATCTCCTTCGAGGCCATCACGTCGAAGGCGCCGCCATAAGCCTTGCGGGTGATCACGGTGACCAGCGGCACGGTGCACTGCGAATAGGCGAACAACAGCTTGGCGCCGTGCTTGATCAGGCCGCCGTATTCCTGCGCGGTCCCCGGCAGGAAGCCCGGCACGTCGACGAAGGTGACGATCGGAATGTTGAAGGCATCGCAGAACCGCACGAAGCGCGCCGCTTTACGCGAGGCATCCGAATCGAGCACGCCCGCCAGCACCATCGGCTGGTTGGCGACGAAGCCGACCGTGCGCCCGGCGATACGGCCAAACCCGGTGACGATATTCCTGGCGAAGGCTCCCGCGATCTCGAAGAAGTCGCCCTCGTCCACCACCTTCAGGATCAGTTCCTTGATGTCGTAGGGGATGTTCGGATTGTCCGGCACCAAGGTGTCGAGCGAATGATCGACACGCTCGATGTCGTCGAAACTCGGCCAGTGCGGCACGCCGTCGGAATTGTTGGCGGGCAAAAAATTGATCAGCCGGCGCATCTGCAACAGCGCCTCGACGTCGTTATCGAACGCACCGTCGGCGATCGACGACCTGGTGGCATGCACGCTGGCGCCGCCGAGTTCTTCCGCCGTCACCACCTCGTTGGTCACGGTCTTCACCACGTCCGGGCCAGTGACGAACATATAGCTGGTGTTCTTCACCATGAAGATGAAGTCGGTCATCGCCGGCGAGTAGACATCGCCGCCGGCGCACGGTCCCATGATCACGCTGATCTGCGGAATCACGCCGGACGCCTGCACGTTGCGACGGAACACATAGGAATAACCGGCGAGCGCTGCGACGCCTTCCTGAATGCGGGCACCACCGGCATCATACAGGCCGACGATCGGCGCGCGCGCCTTCATCGCCATGTCCTGCAATTTGGTGATCTTGAGCGCGTGCGTCTCCGACAGCGAGCCGCCGAACACGGTGAAGTCCTTGGCGAACACAAACGTCTTGCGGCCGTTGACGGTGCCCCAGCCGGTGACGACGCCGTCGCCGGGAATCCGGGTCTTGTCCATGCCGAACTCGACCGAGCGATGCTCGACGAACATGTCGAACTCCTCGAACGACCCCTTGTCGAGCAGCACCTCGATGCGCTCGCGCGCGGTCAGCTTGCCACGCTCATGCTGCGCCGCGATGCGCTTCTCGCCGCCGCCGAGCTTGGCGCCCGCGCGGCGCGCTTCGAGCCTGTCCAGAATGTCCATAATGCCGTCGTCCCGCCCATGCCTGCCGAAGCCGGAGCGACCCTGCACCCCGGCACCAAAGATGGCGCTTTCTAACATGCGGATTTCGGGTAAGGAAACATGGCATAACGGCATATCGAAATACGGAATAACCTGACACTCCGGCTTGAGCGGTGGTCAGGGTCTCAACGTTGCGGTCGCGACAGCCGCAGCACGAACACCAGCACCTCGGCGACGGCGCGGTAGAGGTCTTCGGGGATTTCGTCACCCAGTTCGACGTGGGCCAGCGCGCCGGCCAGTACCTCGTTTTCCTCGATCGGGATGTCGTGCGCCTTGGCCACCTCGATGATTTTTTCACCGAGCGGGCCGCGTCCCTTCGCGACGACGCGCGGCGCGCCGCCGCGGTCATAATGCAGCGCAACGGCAAGGCGCTGGTCTGCCGGCCCCGTCACGATGCACGGTCCCAGAAGTACCCGGCCGGCGCGGCCGGCATCGGCGGCGCACCCTCGCCC
>JBARWE010000001.1:0-3756 GCA_049646625.1 Xanthobacteraceae bacterium | reverse complement strand
GCCCGCCGCAAAGCGCGCCGCCGCCGCGCGCAAAACCTCCGTGCGCAAAACCTCGGCGCGCAAGACGGCCGCTCGCAAAACGGCAAAAAAGCGCACCGCGCGCAAGCGGTCCTAGCGGGCCGCCTCGTCGCTGCCGGGCGAATCCGCTATCAGTTGCGTCCATGACGGTGCGTCGGCTGATTCTGGCGGGGCTGGCGATTTGCGGCGGCATGGCGGCCGCAACGGCGGCCCATGCCCAGCAGGTTGGCAGCCTCGACCCGAAACCGCTGCCGCCGCTGGCCAACCCCAAAGATCCGCAACTGGCGGCGAAAGAGCTGTTCGGGCGCCGCACCACGCCGGCGCCGCTGCCGGCCCGCGCCATCGGCTTCTACGCCAAGGGGTGCCTTGCCGGGGCCGAGGCGCTGCCGGTCGATGGCGACGCCTGGCAGGTGATGCGGCTGTCGCGCAACCGCAACTGGGGCCACCCCGACCTGATCGTGCTGCTTGAGCGGCTGGCTGTACGGGTGAAAAAGGAAGCCGGCTGGAACGGCCTCTTGATTGGCGACATCTCGCAGCCGCGCGGCGGACCGATGCTGACCGGCCACGCCAGCCACCAGATCGGCCTCGATGCCGACGTCTGGCTGACGCCGATGCCGAACCGGCAATTGACGCGCCGCGAGCGCGAGGAAATGTCGGCGACCGACATGGTGCGGCGCGACCGGCTCGACATCGACCCGAAAGTGTGGACGCCGCGCCACCTCGCGGCGATCCGCGCCGCCGCGCGCGAACCTCGCGTCGAGCGCATCTTCGTCAACGCCGCGATCAAGAAGGCGCTGTGCCGCGAAGCCAGGGGCGACCGCAGTTGGCTCGGCAAGGTGCGGCCGATGTACGGCCACAACTACCACTTCCATATCCGCATCACCTGTCCCGCCGGTAGGACCGACTGCACGCCGCAGCCGCCGCCCGACGGCACCGAGGGCTGCGCAGCCCAAGACCTCGCCTACTGGTTCAGCGATGCGGTGCTGCATCCCAAGCCGCCCAAGACGCCGCCGAAGCCGCGGCCGCCGCTGACGCTGGCCGATCTGCCGCCGGCCTGCCGGCAGGTGGTGTTCGCGCCCTAGGCTATTGCCCCTTTTGTGCCGGCGGATCGCCTGCTAACATGATCTGAGCGACGCTCGACCGGCCGTAAGCCGGGCGAGAAGGTTTGGAACGGCGCTTCCGCAAGTCGCTGCAACCATAATTTTCCCTGCGAGGTCGATGGGTTTGCGTGCGTTTGCGCGCGGGCCGCGTCGTCATCTTGCCATGATGGAGCGCCGCCAATGCGTTTATTTCAGTCTCTCATCGCCCTGCCGGTCGTGCTCGGCCTGTTCGCCGCACCGGCGCTCGCCCGCGATACGGCGCCGCAATCCTCCGCCGATGGCGGCGCCAAGGCCCTGACCAAGGCCCTGACGGTGTTCGCCGCCGCCTCGATGAAGAACGCACTCGACGAGGCCAACACCGCCTATCAGGCCAAGTCCGGCGTCAAAGTGACCGCGAGCTATGCCGCAAGCTCGGCGCTCGCCAAGCAGATCGAGCAGGGTGCGCCCGCCGATATTTTCCTGTCGGCCGACCTCGCCTGGATGGACTACCTGGTTGAGAAGAAGGCCATCGACACCGCCACCCGCGTCAGCCTGCTCGGCAACCGCATCGTGCTGATCGCGCCAAAGGACTCCAAGCAGGGCAACGTCACGATCGGCCAGGGCTTTGACCTTGCCGGCCTTGCCGGCGACGGCCGCATCACCACCGGCGACGTCAAGGCGGTGCCGGTCGGCAAATACGCCAAGGCGGCGCTGGAGAAGCTTGGCTCCTGGGACAAGGCGGCGGCGAAGTTCGCCATGGCCGAGAACGTGCGGGCGGCGCTGGCGCTGGTGTCGCGCGGCGAGGCGGTGCTCGGCATCGTCTACGAGACCGACGCCAAGGTCGATCCGGGCGTCAAGATCATCGGCGCCTTCCCGGCCGATTCGCACCCGCCGATCGTCTACCCGGTTGCCGCCACCACCAGCAAGAACGCGGCTGCCGCCGGCTATCTGGCGTTCCTGCGGTCGCCCGACGCCAAGGCGATCTTCGAGAAGTACGGCTTCTCGTTCCTGAACAAGCCGGCATCCTGACGTCCCGCGCGCAACGTGTTCGATCTTTCGGCTGAGGAATGGACGGCGATTGCGCTGTCCATTCGGGTCTCGTTGGTGGCGACGCTGGTGGCCACGCCGATCGCGGTGGCGATGGCGTGGCTGTTGGCGCGCCGCGACTTCTGGGGCAAGTCGATGCTCGATGCCGTGGTGCACCTGCCGCTGGTGCTGCCGCCCGTCGTCACCGGCTATCTCCTGCTGCTCACTTTCGGGCGGCGCGGCGCGATCGGCCAGTGGCTTGCCGAGTTCGGCATCGTGTTTGCGTTCCGCTGGACCGGCGCCGCGCTGGCCTGCGGTGTGATGGCGTTCCCGCTCTTGGTGCGGCCGATCCGGCTGTCGATCGAGGCGGTTGACCGGCGGCTGGAGCAGGCGGCGGCGACGCTCGGCGCGGCACCGTGGCGGGTGTTCTTCTCGGTCACCCTGCCGCTGGCGCTGCCCGGCGTGGTCGCCGGCATGATGCTCGGCTTCGCCAAGGCGATCGGCGAGTTCGGTGCCACCATCACCTTCGTCTCCAACATTCCCGGCGAGACCCAGACCATCTCGGCGGCGATCTATACCCTGACCCAGACCCCCGAAGGCGACGCCGGCGCGATGCGGCTGGTGCTGGTCTCCATCATCATCTCGACGGTGGCGCTGGTGGCCTCCGAGGTGCTGGCCCGGCGCGCCGGGCGACGGCTGCACGGGCTATGACGATGCTGCGGATCGACATCGAGAAACGGCTCGGCGCCTTCGATCTGCGCGCGGCGTTCGAAAGTGACGCGCGCGTCATCGGCCTGTTCGGACCCTCCGGCTCCGGCAAGACCACGCTCATCAATATGATCGCCGGGCTGGTCAATCCCGACCGCGGCGTCATCGCCATCGACGACGATCGTCTCGATGATACCGAGGCCGGCATCTGCGTTCCGACCTATCTGCGCCGTATCGGCTATGTGTTTCAGGACGCCCGGCTGTTTCCGCATCTCAGCGTGATGCAGAACCTCGATTACGGGCGGCGGATGAACCGGCTGGCGCGCGACGCCGCCGAGGAAACGCGCATCGTCAACCTGCTCGACATCGGCCATCTGCTGACGCGCCGCACCGGAAAGCTGTCCGGCGGCGAGCGCCAGCGCATCGCGCTCGGCCGGGCGCTGCTGTCGCGCCCGCGCCTTCTGCTGCTCGACGAGCCGCTGGGGGCACTCGACGAGGCGCGCAAGGCGGAAATCCTGCCCTATCTGATGCGGCTGCGTGACGAGGCCGGGGTGCCGATGGTCTATGTCTCGCACGACGCCGAGGAGATGCGGCAGGTCGCGACCGACGTGGCGCTGTTCGCGCGCGGCCGCATCGCGGCGTTCGGCGCCGTCGACATCCTGCCCGGGGCCGAAGCCCGCCCGCTGTGACGCAGCACACGTTTTGTTAACCATAATCGCGCCAAATCGGACCGCAGATCATGAGGGCCGGTGTGGTGCGGGTTGCGCGTATGATGCAGGTTTCGGCTATGCTGGCGGTTGTGCTGGCGGTGTCCGGCTGCATGCGTCCCACGGCTCCAATCGCGGCCGGCCCGAGCATTGATGCGCTTGCCTATAACGGCGGCGTGATGCTGGCATCGCCCGCCGAGGTCCGCTCAGGCCGCGGC